>JAYWIG010000135.1:0-13436 GCA_043789035.1 Betaproteobacteria bacterium | reverse complement strand
CCTTATCGAAAACCAGCTTAAGAAAATCGATGACATTGCGCGCATACAAGGCAGATGCATCCGCAGCAAGCAAACCGGGAAGATTAGCCTCGCCAATGATATGAACCCCGTGCTTAATTACAGTTTTACCCATTTCAGACAGGGGGCAATTACCACCCTGCTCCACCGCCATGTCCACAATCACGGAGCCCGGCTTCATGCTTTGCACCATAGCCTCGGTAATCAGGGTTGGTGCCTTGCGGCCTGGAATCAATGCCGTCGAAATAACAATATCAGCCAGCTTTACACGTTCGGCTACCGCAACTGATTGCCGCTTCATCCAGCTCTCTGGCATCGCCTTAGCGTAGCCGCCAGAACCTTTGGCGATTTCGCGCTCTTCATCTGTCTCAAAAGGTACATCGATAAACTTGCCCCCTAACGATTCCACTTGCTCTTTCACCGGAGGACGAACATCAGATGCCTCAATCACGGCACCTAAGCGCTTAGCTGTGGCAATTGCCTGCAAACCAGCAACACCAACGCCAAGAATAACGACACGCGCTGCTTTGACTGTACCGGCTGCCGTCATTAGCATCGGCATAAAACGCTGGTATTCATTGGCTGCTAACACCACCGCCTTGTAACCAGCGATATTGGCTTGGGAAGAGAGTACGTCCATACTTTGAGCCCGAGTGGTGCGCGGTGCCGCTTCTAGTGCAAAGCCTGTTAAGTTAGCAGCGTTTAAGGCTTGCAGCCCTTCAGCATCGAAGGGGTTCAACATTCCCACAACAATCGCACCCGATTTCATCTGTGAAATTTCGGCGGCGTTGGGAATACGCACCTTCAGCACCATCTCACACCCGAGGGCATCGGCTTGCGAACCAATCGAAGCACCAACGAGCTGATAAGCCTCGTCGGTCTGGCTGGCGGTAACGCCGGCCCCCGATGAAACAAGCACCTGATGGCCTTGAGAGACTAATTTTTTAACTGTTTCAGCAGTTGCGGCAACGCGTGATTCGCCTTGCCTAGTCTCGGCAGTAATACCGATTTGCATAGAGATTTCTCCTGGGGGATTATTTTGATATTTGCTTTTGATTCGCGCCTAACCCAAAGTTATAGCATTAAAATGCTTTTTTCTCGAACCAAGGGCCTAAAATTGCCCGTTACAAAGGCTACTTTTAGGTCAAAACAGTTATGCAATATTGGAAGCCAAGCACCACAGTTGCCGCCGTTATAGAACGCGACGGCAAGTTTCTCATGATCGAAGAGCAAACCCGCGAAGGTTTAAAACTCAATCAGCCTGCCGGCCACCTCGATCCTGGCGAAACACTGATCGACGCAGTCGCGCGCGAAACCTTGGAAGAAAGTGCCCATATCGTCGAGGCAGTTGCCTGTGTTGGAATTTATATGTCACGCTATCAACACGAAGAAACCAGCACTGACGTGACCTATATTCGCTATGCGTTTGCCTGCCGCCCTATCGCCTTTGATAGCAGTCGCCCCCTCGACAAAGGTATTGTTCGAGCTATTTGGATGACGGCGAGCGAAATCGAAGCCAAAACCGATATGCATAGAAGCCCACTTGTAATGCAAACGGTGCGTGACTATTTAAAAGGCAAACGCTTCTCCCTCGATATGATTTACACGCACGATAGTTGCTTAAGTTCGTTGGTATAAATTGGTGTCCAATAAAAAGAGAATAGTTGTCGGTTTATCCGGCGGGGTCGATTCATCAGTCACTGCTTGGTTATTGAAGGAGCAAGGCTACGACGTAGTCGGCCTGTTCATGAAAAACTGGGAGGACGATGACGACTCAGAATATTGTTCTACCCGGCAAGATTGGTTAGATGCTGCCAGCGTAGCCGACGTGATTGGTATCGACATTGAAGCAGTCAACTTCGCCTCGGAATACAAAGATCGGGTATTTGCCGAATTCTTGCGTGAATACTCCGCTGGTCGCACGCCTAACCCCGATGTGCTTTGCAACGCTGAAATTAAATTTAAAGCTTTCTTAGACCACGCCATGACCATTGGTGCCGACCACATCGCTACCGGCCATTACGCGCGAGTCCGTGAGGTAGATGGTCGATTTGAATTGCTTCGTGGCCTGGATGCTTCGAAAGACCAAAGCTACTTCTTGCATCGCCTGTCGCAAGCGCAGCTCTCAAAAGCCATGTTCCCGGTGGGCAACATTCCTAAAACCGAGGTACGCCGCATTGCAGACAGTATTGGTCTACCGAATGCCAAGAAGAAAGATTCCACTGGTATTTGCTTCATCGGTGAGCGGCCATTTAGAGAATTCTTGAATCGCTACTTGCCCACCAAACCTGGCCCCATGAAAACTGATAGCGGTAAAACGATTGGAGAGCATGTTGGTTTAGCGTTTTATACTCTGGGCCAACGCAAAGGCATTGGTGTGGGTGGCTTAAAAGATGGCTCCGGCGAACCTTGGTTTGTTGGCCGAAAAGATATTGCCAGCAACACCTTGTATGTGGTGCAAGGCCATGAACACCCATGGTTGCAACATGCGGCGCTCATTGCGGACCACGCCCATTGGATATCCGGTGAGGCTCCGAGCAATAATGGCGAGGCGCTAGGTGCTAAAACGCGATATCGGCAAACTGATGCGGCTTGTGCAATCGCTTCAACCTCAACTTCGCCCCTTGATTTTGGGTTGGCTTTTAACTCGCCACAATGGGCAGTTACGCCGGGGCAATCGGCCGTGCTTTATAGAGGTGAAGTTTGTTTAGGCGGTGGATTAATTGCGAGTGCACAAAACGCCTGAGGTTACAGCGGCTGCGGTTTTTTTTGAAATCGTCATCAAATCTTCTTGATTGACTTACACAATCGCTTATTTTTAATTTGCACCAAATCAATGATCTTAGAAAAAAACTCACTAAACGTAGTTCTTATTATCGGTAGCGGCGTTGATGCGTTACGTACAAAGTCTTGGGACAGAACGTCTTTTCAAGACATAGTTGCCATCAATAACGCTTGGCAAATTCGCTCAGACTGGAGCTTTTTAATTCATCCAGAGGATTTCCCTAAAGATAAGATGCCACTGAACGTTGCTACGGCAAAGCAAAAAATTATCACCGCTACAGACTACGTTCCAATCCAAAACCATTTTGGCGGTTTTGTTTATGCTGGCGCTACCATGGCGTTTACAGCGGGCTATTGGGCGTTGGGTGCGCTGAAGCCGGACGTCCTCGCATTTATCGGTTGCGATATGGTTTATCCAACCAATGGTGCGACGCACTTCTATGGTCACGGCACTGCAGACCCTTTACGGGCTGATATTACATTGCAGAGTTTGGAAGCGAAATCAGTTCGACTACTGAACACGGCTCTCGCTGAAAACTGTTTGTGCGTGAATCTTTCAAGCATTCCCGATAGTCGATTAAAGTTTCCAAAGATGAGCATTCAGCAAGCTAGTTCTTTAAATCTGCAAGGTCATAGCGATTTAGTTAGTGAAATGTCCTACGAGTTTGATCGACAACTGGTTTTAACCGCAAGAAGAAAAGAGGCAGATCTTAGCTATCTGGTTCCATCTGGGAAGTATTGGGCAGAACAGAAGAAATTCGATTCCCAGGCATTATCTGAATTGGATGACATTTGGCTGGGCTCATTACTTCAATCCCAAGCAGTTGGCATAGTAAGTCACCGTCGCAGGCCAATCGCTGAAAATGCCCAAAATCCCAACGTCTTTGGCTAGCACATCGAGCACCTGCATCATGTCACCTTCGCGAGAGATAGCACTGCTAAAAGTTTGGTAATACCAACCGGGTTTACCGTCAGCTAACCGCCCTGAACGCTCCAACGTCCAAGTGATGATTTGCAAACCAGCTAGCTTCGTATTTCGAGCATAAGACGAGGGCACTAATTTTCCATCTGTCACAGTCAGCAATCCGAAAAGCGGCGGTGCGACGATTTGAATGCCTTCTGCTTTATAACGTTTTAATGTCTCGCCATCTGGCAGGCCCGCCATGCTTTCGGCAGAATCAAGAAAAACCGCCTGCCGACCAAACGCAGGTTCATTTTTAATCCAATACAGCACGTCGTTTTTGTCAAAGGACTGAGGGAACACATCACTGGCTGGTACATTGGCCGCCTTGTGTTCGTCGATCATTTTTTGCGCATAATCCGCTTGGCTAAAACCATCGAACGGCATAGTCACCGAAGCTGACTTAAGCTCTGGCGTCATCTTTACGCCCAGTCGTTTAAAAAGTTCAATGCTCTCTTTTAACGTAAGGAGAGTGCCGCTAGTGGGCCCGCTGTAAAGATCAGTACGCCAATTAGCGGTTCCACCTAGATACTCTGCAACGGTGGTCGCGCGAGGATTGAATGCATCCATCTTCCCGCGCAAAGTTTTAAATTCGGCCAACGTAATATCGCTTGTACGACATTCGGCAGAGGCAGGCATATTTGTCGCAGCATTGAAAGGGGTGAACGGCTTAGTACATTTTGCCGCCAGAGGGGTGGTTAAAATGTTCGTTGTCGTATGCAAATCATTTTGCGCATGCCGACAAACCAGCTCTTTGTCCTTCGTAAACGTCACATCGCACTCGATGATGCCCGCACCCATGCGAGCTGCCGCCTCATAAGACTCCTTCGTATGCTCCGGAAACATCATTGCAGCGCCCCGATGGCCAATCGAAAACGCACTCTTCTGAAATGGCCCATTCGAGCAGCTCTGTAGCTTGGTCTTTAATAGGCTAGGCGCCATATCCTCGACAAGGAAAAAAGGCCTTGGCCCAAGCTGAATGTTGGTGATCGTTTCCGTGTTTTGACCAAGAGTTCCGCAGCCGGCAAGCAACGTAATGCCAAGAAGTAACACCACAGAATAACGACTCATCGGGAGACTCCAAAGAAAGTTTTGATCGATCAAAGCTTAGAAGACCAGCATGACACGGCAGTGACAGGATAACCTGCTGGTGCCCAACCTCTTTCGCTCTGGGAAAACCGCGCTTTACACACTTAAACCAACCGAAACCAAGATGTCTTACATGCTACTATTTCAAGGATATGAACAACCCACTTCCTGCATCTGATTCTGCTAACGATACTGGGCTTGATACTTCAGTTCAGCAAGTCGTTGACGGATTAAAAAATTTAATTCGTTTTGAGATCCCCTCTGCACAGGAAATAACTTTCGAACGCTTGACAAGATCAGCGGGTGGTTTGTCTAGAGAGAACTGGTCTTTGGACGCCAGCTGGATTGACTCTACCGGCAGACATACCTACCCCTTGATGCTGATGCGTGACGCGGCTGGCACCCTGCTCAATACTGAGCGAACCCGTGAATTTGATGTTCTAAAGGCACTTCAAGGTACTGCAGTAGTCGCGCCAGTAGTTCACTGGATCGATACTGAAGGACGTTTTCTAGGTGCGCCATCGGTGGTAATGCAGCGTATGCCGGGTAGTTGTGACTATTTAGTGCTAAATAGCAGTCGACCACTTGAGGAAAGGATTGTATTAGCCAAAGATTTTCTCCAATTGCTAGTTAACATCCATGCAGTCGATTGGCGTACAACAGGCTTGGACAAGAGCCTTGGTTTGCCGCAAGATTCGCCCTCGATAACCGAACTACGCCATTGGGAAGCTGAGTATTTGCGAGCTCGACTCGAACCTCATCCGGAAATGGACTATGTGCTTGCTTGGTTGAAACAAGCCGCCCCCAAGCCTGAAGCAATCGTGCTGGTGCATGGCGACTTCAAACCAGGCAATGCGCTCGTTGAGGGTGTGACGATTACTGCCAAGCTCGACTGGGAGACTGCACATCTGGGTGACCCGCTGGAAGATCTAGGCTGGATTACCAATCCTGTACGCAAGAGTGAACATCAGATTGCTGGCCATTGGGAGCGTCATCAAATCGTTGAAGCCTATCGAATGTTGACTGGGCGCGAGGCTCCAGAAGCTGCAATTACTTGGTGGAATGTATTTTCTTGCTGGAAACTGGCGGTTATTCAGCTCACGGCCGTCAACGAATTTGTTGCAGGGCGCTATAACCGGGTATTTCAAACGCCGACATGGTTGTTCCGACCGATGTTTCAAATGATGGGTAGTGCACGATGAGACCAACCGTCGGAGAGCAATTACAAGGTACCTGCCGGATTCTCGAAACCGTTGTTGCACCCTGTGTTGCTGACCCATACGCACGCACCATTCTTGACAACCTGATCGCAAATCTTCGGATGTTAACTATTGCGCTGCCAAAAATTGCTGGCTTTATGCGTCAAGACAATCAAGCGACACAAAGCTTGCTAGTAACGCTTCGCGCCGCCTTGCCACCCGAACTTGTTGCCCGTGTAGATCAAGCCGTGGCCGCTGAAGAGCCGGTTATGGACGACGAAACTGCCATCGATGAACGCAATGAATTGCTTCGTAAGTTGCTGGCTGAGGCAGTTTGTTTCCAAGACTTAACCCCGGAAATGCGTCAAGCAATCGAAACCTATATGGTCGCTCGCGCGTCGCGAGTACCCATGCGTTATGTGCCTACCGTAACTTCAGTCACTTCAACTACAAAAAAGTAAAGCCGTGCTAACTCCTCTTGACGACACACTCTGGCATCAACTGCCAACTACTTTTGATCATGTGTGGACCAGCGACCCGCGGTTCTTCGACCGATATTGGTTCGCCATTTATTCTGGCGATGGTCGTGTAGCCATTCAGATCACCATGGGCGCCTATCGAAATATGAATGTGCTAGACGCCGGTGCAGTGTTGACAGTGGATGGCAAACAGTACAACTTGCGCGTATCCCGT
This sequence comes from Betaproteobacteria bacterium, assembly GCA_043789035.1. Taxonomy (GTDB): domain Bacteria; phylum Pseudomonadota; class Gammaproteobacteria; order Burkholderiales; family Burkholderiaceae_E; genus JAYWIG01. The sequence continues at coordinate 6,692 of JAYWIG010000135.1, read as the reverse complement.
TCGCTCAACCGCAGCGCTGAAACTGTTTGCGGCCCAGTGCGCATCACGCCGATTGAAGCTTTGAAGTCGTTCGAAATCGTTATTGAGCCCGGCCAAGGTTTGTTAAGCGGCCACCTGCAATGGGAATGTGTTGAACCTGCGCGCGAAGAGCACCCACACTACACCCGCCTGCAAGGCCGCACTGTAGAAGACTATCGCCGATTCGATCAAATCGGTGTGGCCAGCGGCTTCATGGAAGTTGAAGGCAAGCGCATCGATATCGACAAGTGGTGGTCTTGCCGCGATCACTCATGGGGCGTGCGACGTGGCATGGGTGTGCCGGAGCCTGTGACTGGTAGCAAAGTGCCGCTCTCGGAAAAAGGGCACGTAATGTCCTTCCTTTTCTTTTCTACCGACAAGATGAGTGGGCATCTTTTATTTCAAGGCCGTGGCGACGACGAACCGTACACTACCGGTGTTGTTACTCAGCGGGCAACTGAAGAGTTCAACCATGCAACTAACATCGCACTCGAAGTTGAGCTACATGAAGGCACTCGGCGCTTTCGCAACGCCGGTGTGGTTGCAACTTTTGAGGGTGGCAAAAAATTGCATTTGAAATTGCAAGCGCAAGGCTCGTCCATCGCGATGCAGGGCTTAGGCTATAGCGGCGGTTATAACGATGGTAAAGGGCTAGGCGCATGGCGCGGCGAGACTGTGCTTGAGACCGATGTGTGGGATGTCTCAGACCCTGCAAAAATTATTTATCCAGATGGTTCAGAAAAAACACACTGGCATCGCATTCAACCGGTAGCCATCAACGCCGATTTTGATGGCGAAACAAGTATCGGCACTGGCAGCATGACGCTTACCATTGCCGGTCAACTGCCCGAGCATTTGCGATTGAAATAGGGGCTCTCATACCTATGTCCATCCTAGCTGAGCATTTACGTCCAAGCGACAACATCATGATCGGCCAAGCGACGGGTGAGCCAGTTGGTTTGGTCGCGGAACTGTTTTCCTTAGCGCCCCGCTTCGCACCGATCAACGTTTTTTGCGGCTTCTCGCTGAACCCCATTTGGAAAGGCGACGTTCCCGATGCGCTGCGTGTCTCAACCTACTGCGGGCTAGGTGCCATTGGGTCACTCGTCGCACAATCGCGAGCACGAGTCATCCCGTTTTCGATGTCGCAATTAAGTTCAACCTTGGCATCACGTGTCATGCCGGTTGATGTGGTGCTGCTGCAAGTCTCTCCCGCCGATGCCGAGGGCTATTACAGCCTTGGGCCCGCGGTCGACTACGTATGGGAGGCGGCGCACATAGCTAGAGTAGTCATCGTCGAAGTGAACAACAGCGTACCAGTCACTCGCAGCGAGCGCCGCCTGCACAAAAGCCAAGTCGTCGTTGGGCTTCATAGCGAAACCCCACTGCCTGAAATACCGTTTGAGCCAATCGGTGAACTACAAATGCGCGTTGCTCGTGAAGTTGCCACACTCGTGCCCGACGGAGCAACCATTCAACTAGGCATTGGCAAGCTCGCCGATGCTGTAGCGCATGTGCTGAAAGACCGCCGAGGCTTACGTATTCGTTGCGGTATGGTGGGCGATTGGTTTAACGAACTTGTTGCGGCTGGTGCTGTCGATCTTATAACGAAAGACGCATGCCTTGCTTCGCTGGCAGTTGGTAGCCAAAGTTTGTACCGCAGCCTTTCAGCTAACGGCTTGCTAGGCTTCGCGCTACCTGCGCAACTTGTAGAACCGATTGAGGGGTCACCACTCATGGCCATTAATTCGGGCATAGAAGTCGACCTAAGCGGCCAAGTCAACGCCGAATTCCTAGGTGATCGGTACGTCGGTGCGGCCAGTGGGCAGCCGGACTATTTCAGAGCAACCCGGCGATGGAAAGGTGGCATGGCAATTCTTGCCCTGCCAGCGTCTAACGAGCGCGGTACGGTAAGCCGCATCGTGTCTAGCATTGCATCGAACTACGTTACCTCATCACAATACGATGTTGATGTGGTTGTCACCGAGCACGGCATCGCAGATATTCGCGCCACAGATTTGGAAACAAGAAAAATGCGCATCGCAAACATTGCCGATCCAATCGTGCGCGAATCGCTTGCCCAAGCCATATGATTTACGCACAAAGCTTAGAACGTGCACGCTTATCGCCACCCAGGGTGGTGAATAAAAAGGAATTCGTTGGCGTCGTTACCGATCTGTTGGTCACTGACGCCAACTCAGCGCCAAGGCCACAATCGTTCTTAGTTGAGCAATCCGCCAACTGGACATTACCTACGCACTTTCATTTAGAACATCAGTTTCAGGTGTTCATGGGGGGTAGTGGTTCCCTCGGTCGCACACCTATTCACCCGCTGACAGTTCACTATGCTTCGCCGCATTCGGGCTATGGCCCATTGATTTCTGAAGGCAAGGGCATTTCATACTTCACCTTGCGTGCGATGAGCGATACCGGCGCTTGGTACCTGCCTGAATCCCGTGAGCACTTAAAGACAGGCATTAAAAAGCAGCAAGCTCATGGGCATCCTTCTAAACTCGTTTCGACAGACTTTTTGAAAGCCTCACTAGCCCCGTCACAAGAAACTCTGATTGAACTAAATGAGGGCGGGCTTGGCGCTTGGTTATTGCGCCTGCCTCCCAATACAACAACCGCTGCACCGCAAGGGCAGGCTCTAGGGGGAGGTCGTTTTTATGTGGTGTGCAAAGGGGCTGCAATGATTCAGCAGGCACTGTTGCCCGCATGGGCCACCGCATTTGTTAGCCCGAATGAAATTTTGGATATTGAGTCTGGGCCTGAGGGGCTTGAGGTGATGGTGCTGCAGTTTCCTGCTAGCGCGTTAATTACTCCCCCCGCCATATCGCAACCCGTTTCTCAGCAAACGCCCTAGCCCCTTCTTTAGCATCAGCAGACTTTAGTACAGGCCCGGTGATACTTTCCTGTCGCGCGAACATTTCATCAAGCGGCCAGTCACGTTGTTCAACAATCACTCGCTTGCTGGCTGCCACTGAAAGCGGCGCATTAACGATGATGCGTCGGGCGAGTTTCTTGGCTTCTTCCAGTGCTTGACCAGGCTCAGTTAATACATTAATCAAACCGTATTGGTAAAGCCGCTCTGCGCTAATCATGTCGCCAGTCAGTGCAACTTCCATGGCGATGCGTTGCGGAATCAATCTGGGTAACCGCATTAGGCCGCCAGCTGCGGCTGCTAACCCGCGTTTAACTTCAGGCAAACCAAACTTCGCGTCACGTGCCGCAACTACCAAGTCACAGGCAAGCACTGACTCAAAACCACCGGCCAATGCGTAACCTTCGACGGCGGCAATCAATGGTTTGCGCGGCGGCGTCATGGCTATGCCGAGAATACCTCTACCTTCAACTCGCGTGACTTCGCCTCGCAGGAATGCTTTGAGGTCCATGCCCGCGCAAAAGTTGCCGCCCGCACCAGTCAAAATGCCTAAGCGCAAATCGTTACGCTGATCCATCTCATCAAGCGCCTCACATACGCCATAGGAGACTGCGCGATTCACCGAATTTTTTTGCTCAGGCCGGTTGATCGTGACAATCACCATGCCATCGATATGTTCAACGAGCACTTCATCAGTCATATCAAGTCTCTTTAAATTTCTCACCAATTCCAGTGCGCAGGTAATAAGCCCGCCACAGGGCTACGAAAGCTCATCAGCGAATCGCCCGCCAAGCAGCCCATGTAGGCGGTGCGCAGGTCAGGCCCACCGAAGGCGATTGAGGTGACATTCAATAAGCGGTGGCCGCGTGCGGCTGACAGTTGTGGTCGATCAAGCGTACCTGCGACGAAAGCAGCTTCAAGTTCGGCAGTGACTGTGTTTATCGCATCGTCGATGATGGTTTGCTTTTCACCATCCGGTGCGATGCGGTAGACCCGGTTACTGCCGACGCAAACCACCCAAGCACCGCCTTCAAAATCTAGGGTCAAACCATCAGGAAAATCACCATCATTAAAGGTAGCGATAGTTTTCTTATTGGTTAACTCACCGTTGGATTCGATACGAAAGCGTGAGAGTCGACGACCGAATGTTTCATTCACGTACATGAACTTGCCATCGGCACTAACTCGGCATTCATTGGTGTAATGTAAACCATCGGCTATTACCCTAGTGCCATGCTTATCACGCAAAATAATGCTGCCACTGGCCGCACGAAGTGGGTATTTATCGCTACCGTCGGTCGCGCTAATGCAAATCCATACACGACCTTCAGCATCATTCGATACAAAATTCACACGATCTATTGTCTTGCCATCTACTTGCGTCATCCAAGGCGATGCTTGCCCATCCGGTGCAATACGCCACACGCCGCCGCCGGCACCAAGATTTGCAACCAGAAAGCTACCATCTTGCTGCATTGCAATGCCATTCGGAAGCAGGCTGCTTTCGCCACTCAGATGCTGGCGACCATCTTGCCAAATCGTGGTGATGCCACCGCGTCTATCGGATACAAAGATACGACCGCTTGAATGCGTTAATACACATTCAGGCCTTTGCAAACTTTTTGCGAATGGCTTTAAGGCTTCAGAAGCACCAACTCTCAAAGTCTCTGCAAGCCGCAACCATTCGCCCTTACCTATTGTCGATTGAGTCATCATTCAAGTGAGAGCTTCAGGTTATTAATGACTTCGCGCCAGCGCTGTACGTCTTGCTTGATCAATTGATCTGTCTTAGCGCTGTCCAGGTAATCCGGCTCCAAGCCGCGATCTTTTAGTTTATTCAATAGATCTGCGTCCTTCATCACACGCGCTAGATCATCGCTGATTTTTTTAATAATGGCTGGGGGTGTTTTTGCGGGTGCCACTAAACCATACCAAATATCGACATCGAAGCCTGCGATGCCGCTCTCGATAACAGTGGGTACATTAGGGAGTCGGGAATATCGCGTAGCTGTCGTCACTGCCAGTGGCTTTAAACGACCTTGCTGAACCATGGTATCGAAGGCTGACATGGCACCGAAAGATGCCTGAACTTCATCAGCAACTAGCGCAGTGACTGACGGTGCAGAGCCCTTATAAGCGACGTGGGTCATTTCAATGCCAGAACGTAAGGCGAATAACTCACCTGCTAGGTGTGGAGCAGTCCCCGTTCCGGCTGAGCCGTAATTGAGTTTGCCTTTGTTCGCTTTCGCATAGGCCACAAATTCCGCAAACGTCTTGACAGGCAACTTGTCATTCACTACCACGACCATGGGCGATGTCGCATATCGACCAATCGGTGCAAAGTCACGAACGAGATCCCATTGCAGGTTTTTGTATAACGACGTGTTGATCGTGTAAGAGTTCACAAGCAGCAAAAGCGTGTAACCGTCTGGCGCTGCATTGGCGACCACTCCCGCACCAATATTGCCCGCAGCACCGGGCCGATTATCAATGACAACCGGCTGCCCCCAGAGTTCGGATAACTTCTGCCCGACCAATCGAGCGGAAATGTCGGAGCCACCTGGCGCAAAGCCAACGATGATTCGAACCGGTTTGTCCGGAAATGCATGAGCAGCGAAAGAGAAGAATAAGGCAAATAGAAAGACGCAAACGCGGTTAAAAATATTTCTCATGGGGTGTTCTCTGTGAATTACTAATATTCAAGTTTGAGCAGGGGTGAGCTTGTACATTCGCTCCATAGTTTCAAGGTACTCTAACTGCATTTGGTACATAACATCTTTGACGCTCGTCTCTTCATTAATCATGCCAACCACTTGGCCAGCGGGGAATGAATAGAGGTCTTTACGCTTGGCTTTCACCACTCTGGCATGGGCTTCGTTGTACAGAATACCTTGCAATGGAGTGGGCAGGTACTCTGGGGCACCCGAGGCTTCCCATACTTCGGACAATCTACTTTTAATCATGCGCACGGTTTTGCCGGTGCGGGCTTTGCGGCGCACAGCATCTTGAGCCCGCGAAGCAAAGAGCGCTTCTTTCTCGAAGGGGTCGAGCTCGCTCTCCTTAGTACCTAACCAAACCGTGCCGCACCACACACCTTGAGCACCGAGCGCCAGAGCCGCTGCGATCTGGCTGCCTTTGGCTATACCACCGGCAGCGAGCACGGCGACTTCATCACCGCAGGCCTCAACCACTTGCGGCACTAACACCATGGTGGCGATCTCACCCGTGTGGCCCCCAGCTTCAGTCCCTTGCGCAATGATTAGCTGCACACCTGCCGCTTTATGCCGTGCCGCATGCTCACCTTTGCCACACATAGCGCCAATCATCACGTTATGCTCACGTAGTAGTGCCACCACATCGGGTGGTGGCGAACCTAATGCACTCACCACCAACTTCACCAGCGGGTGTTTCAGCGCAACCGCGACTAAACGACGTGCACCGTCAGGCGTCATGTTGCCGCGACCGTCAATAATTTCACGGTGAATCCGTTCACGCTCATGAGGCGGTAATTCAGGTACGCCTTCGGCTTGCAAAAAATCGTCCATAAAAGCTCTATGCTTTTGTGGAATAAGCGTTTCTAAGTCAGCGGACGTAACTTCGGCCTCTTTGTCATACTGCGTCGGAATGATCACATCTACGCCATAAGGTTGGCCGCTCACATGATCATCAATCCAACGCAATTCGGCTTCTAGCTGCTCAGGTGAGAAGGTCGCGGCGCCGAGCACTCCGAAGCCACCGGCTTTAGTGACTGCAACCACCACGTCACGGCAATGGGAGAACGCAAATATCG
>JAYWIG010000134.1:0-13456 GCA_043789035.1 Betaproteobacteria bacterium | reverse complement strand
TCAGGTTCGGATTGGCCGATTGGATCAGGTTTTGGTGACACCGAATGACGCTACACTGCTGGCGTACTTTCTTGGAATTTATGCTGAACAACAACGATGAAAACACGCTGCGGCTTGCTACCCCCGAGGAAATCACTCATGCGTTAAAGGTGAGTACGGCTTCTGCGGTCGGGGGGTTTTTATTGTTCGTACTTGCGTGTTCAATTACCTATTGGTTTTTTGAAGGTCGTGCAGCGCCATATCAGTTTGACATCTGGGTAATTGGCTCCCTGACAGTGCTCTCAATATGGTTTTTGCTCAATGCCGGGTTGTTATTTAGAAAGCCGACAACCCGCGAGCTTATTCGGGTCTGGGCACCTGCTTCGAAATTCGTATTACTCGGAGCCGATGCTATTGTGATAGCTAGCATCTGGCTTTTGCTGCCTTTTGCAGATCAAACAACGATGCTTTGCATGATAATTCTTTACACCATGCTGATTCCTACGCAAGTAATGTGTAGCCCGGAAAATACCGAGATCATTCGAATTGGAATTGTTAGTGTGCTCGGTTCCCTGGTTGCTTGGCTGTTGTTAAGGGGTGGGGCAATCGAGACGGCTCTTGCAGTATTCTTTTTCAGTTCAGGCGTACTATTTTTTTTCTTGAGCGATATCATTCGACGCTCGGTGCGCAGTGCAGTGTCCGCTCGGTTATTAAGCGATTCAATTGCGTTGAAGCTCGAAGAAGCCTATGCCGAAGTGGCGCTGCAACGAGATGCAAAAACGCATTTTATTGCAGCCGCTTCGCATGATTTAGGGCAGCCATTGCAAGCTGCAAATTTGTTCTTTGATCAGGCAATGCGTGCGTCGGACGAAGCCACGCGAAACAAAGCAGCGCAAGGCGTTCGAAAATCATTTGAGGCAGCTGACCAACTGTTATCTCACATGCTTAATCATTTAAGGCTTGAAGCCGATGCAGTTGAACCACAGCTTTCGCTGGTAAATATTGCTGAAAATTTCCAGCGACTTCGCATGCAAAGCTTACCTCTGGCTAGCCAGAAGAATATTGAAATTCGAGTTGCCCCGTGCATTGCTCAAGTACTGGTCGACCCGACGCTTTTAGATAGAGCTCTCGGAAATCTACTGAACAACGCAATTGTGCACAGTGGGGCTTCGAAAGTGTTGATTGGTTGCTTACATGTAAAGGGTTACAGATTGCGAGTTTACGTAATCGACAATGGCGTTGGGATCGGCTCGGCAGATGCAAAACATGTATTCAATGATTTTTATCGAGGCTCTGACTCGGTGGCAAAAGTGAAGATGGGCTTCGGCTTGGGTTTAGCATCGGTGAGGCGTATCGCGCTTCTAATGGGAGGCATTGCAGCGCTCGACGAACGCTGGATGAACGGCGCTGCTTTTTATTTGGAATTTCCACGTCGAAACCGTCGCTCAAAAGAAAACGGCGATAAGGTTCGCCTCAATGAAAGAAGAAAGAGTCATGCAGACGTGCCTAATTTGTGACGATCATGCCTTGGTTCGCGAGGCAATAGTAGGTACGGTAGGCTTGGGGTGGCCCAGTGTGGCGATTACCGAAGCTGACGATTTTCCAAGTGCCTGGTCGCAAGCTAAAAACCAACCCGATCTTTGCATCGCCGATTTAGTGATGCCCGGTGCTGAACCATTCGACGGCATTGTAGGCATCATGAAGGCTTCGCCAAATACTGCGGTATTGGTATTTACCGGGACGGAAGATGACTCACTTTTGCTAGACCTTTTGCGGCTAGGCGTTTCGGGGTTTGCCCCGAAGACCGCTAGCGGCGCTGTGGTCCAAGCAGCGATAGGTTTAATTCTTGCAGGAGGTCGGTATCTTCCACCACGGTTGGCTGATATTGCAGCTGCACAGGCCCACGCGACTAAAAGAGTTGCGCCGGTTGAGTCCTACTTACTAACGGTTAGGCAAATAGAGGTTTTGAGGCTCGTTTCGACGGGCCAATCGAATAAGGAAATCGCCAGAGAATTGGGAATGGCGCCGACGACTGTGAAAACGCATGTTGAAAATTTGCTATTGGCCCTCGGGGCGTCGAATCGCACGGAGGCATCTGCTAAAGCGCGCCTGATTGGAATTTTGTAGGGCGCTAGTAGTGGTTACCCTAGTTTTGAACCGAGACCACCCCGAATTGCGCGGCAGACTTTTGAAACTTGATTGCCTCGCTTGCATGTTCACGAACGACAACGTCCAGTACCGCTGTACTCGACGCATTTTGGACTTTCAAAGAAAACTTTGATCGTAGGTTGATCTGCAGATCAGCATCGTTTTTCTGACCTAGGCTTTGTACATCGTAGACTTTGTACATCCGGTAGTCGTCGCCATTGCGCAGTTCCAATTCAGTATCTAACCCTCCGCTCTTAAGGCAAGGTTCGATACCGATGTAGCTATTCCCAACGCGACAACGCACGGTCATGACAACGGGGAAATCCTTGGCTGTCCGTTGATCTTGTCCCTTTTGAGCAGCCGAGGCTCTCCGAGACTCTTGGGCCTCACGTTCAGCGCGTGCTGTCTGCAACTTCTCGATGGTGGTACCTTGTTTGCTGGCGTCCGCTTTTGCAATAGGCCCAGCAAGATATCGATATTTTCCGTTGCTTTCGGGCTATACCCCTTCAATCGCTCGCGGGCTTGCGAAAGAGTTGCCTGCGATGTCACTCTAAACTCTTTGAGTCGTTTGATCTGCCTTGGGTCGCGGCTGCCGATGCTTTCGGCAAACAGTAGTGAAGCAGTGTCTTCAAAGCCAAGTGTCCGCGCCTTGAGCGCAACCATTTCGGATTGCTTCTGAGGCATTGGGTAAACGATGCTGCCGAGCTGATCACGTGTCAACGCTGCAGACAATTGCGCGATCATCGGTCCTCGCCCAAAGACTGCCGTGCATCGGTGACCTGTTTTGAGTTCTCCAAAAAGCGCTTCGGCTGTATCAAATCCCTTGGGTGGCTCATGGGACCAACTGGGTGCACCATCGGTAATACATTTTCCAAGAGGCTCGTGTTTCAAAAGAAAAACTGCCAGATCAATTTCTGAGTTTAGGGCGCACGGTTTGACGTTGACCCCAGTTCTAACGGTGATGGCCCCCAGCAAACTATCAGGTCCGGATGTTGGCGATTTTTTTAAGCTGGCCATCAAATTGGAATCGCTTTGTTTTTCATCTTTGACCAAATTCATTTGAGTCTTAAGGCCCTCCCGTAATTGCTCTTGGGTAATGTAACCCAAGATTTCAGCCTCGCCACGCTCAAGGCGCAGGATCCACTGACCTTCAACGCGGGCTGGCTTGTAGGCTGGATCAACTAGATGTCGTGGAACCACGGCCATGTCAGAAAGACTACTCGACGACGAACTGGCGAAACGAAAATCAGGCCCAGCGATGGCGCGCATCGAGCGACTCACTGCGTGAAAAGTCGCGGCTTGCAAAGCTTGCTCTGGTTTCATCTCGGGCTCACCCGCCGGGCGAACAGCAGGGCCAGCTGGTATGCCAGATCGCACCGTTGGCGTCGGGCCACTAAAGCCCGTTTGTTTGGTCTCGGTACCCGGTACCGGTTCTGGGTGATACAAACTACCGATGTAAAACGAAGGCCCCAAACCACCAGGCATTGCCTCGCGTTCTTTAGGGTGTAGATGGGCAAAACCACGTAGATCACGAGTGGTCAGTTGTACATCGACACCGACCCTGCCTTTACCAACCGTCCATTTGCCATCCAAGGTGCGTTTGAGGTTACCCTGACCCGGCAAAATAGCAATCATCGCCAAGTCCAATCCAGGGTCTGCGTAGAGTGCTTTGCGCAGTTCGGGAAGCGATCGAGGCCCTGCTGCCGACGCGATGTTGACTTGTGCGGGTGCGGGCTGAGGAATTGCCTTAGCCACCTCAACCGGGGCGTTCGTTGTCTTTGGTGTCGATTCGACTGCGGCTACTACTTTGGTTGCTCCGCGGCTCATTTAGGCAGTGCAATTCCTGACCTTGACATCATTGGCTCCGTCACGATTGTGGACCGTGCCGGTTAAGTCAGCGAGTTAGCGGCTAGCGGAGTTGGGCTCAAAGCGAAATTCCCACGCGGCTCCGGATTGTCGGCTTCCGGTAGCACCTAAGTTGCCACGTGCTTTGCCGCTTGACTCTTCGAAGCGGCCAGTCCAAATTTCTTCAGAAGCCAAAGCAGGATCAGGATTTGTCAGCGCACGGCGATGAGAGAATCGTTCAGCTTGGACGCTGACATTGGCGGTCCAATCAAATCCAGGCCTTTGATTCTGCAGATGTGCAGAACAAGACACACGCAATAACCAATTCCCATCGATCGTGGAGGTTTGGGCTTGAGCCAGTCCGGTTGCCACCGCAATGATCGCAAGACCAAACAACGTTGATGTAACCCGTTGAAGTCTGTGGGCAATTAGAAATGGCATGGAAATCTCCTGACTTTGGATGCACCCCTTTCAAACAACCCTATACGCGGATTAAGATAATAGGGATGTCGAAATCGCTTTTGCTGCGAAATTGCGTTAAAGAAATAGGATATAGAAGCTTCAAAAATCGATCCATGGGTCGTCCGACGGATGGAGCCAAAGGTGTGTTCCATCGGCACAAGTCAAGCGGGTGGACTCAACACACTAAAGCAAAGCCTGCGTTGGCGCGACTTTAGTGAACTTGACCGCCTCGGTGGCGGCTCAGTGTTCTGTTCATTTCAACGAGTGACAGCGTAGCGAGAGTTGATTAAGTCATCATACATACATTCATAGAGCGCATCGCGCAGTTCTTGCGTACTATCATGAGGGCGTTGCAGTGGAGTTCGTAACCCCGTTACCGCCCAAGCGGTTGGCTATTGGATCAATTTGGGCGTACTTTGCTGCGCCATGGCGAGCTCATTTGGCTCAATTTCGCGCAACGCGCAGCTGTTCCCTTCAGCTGTTCCCTTCAGCTGTTCCCTTCAGCTGTTCCCTTTAGCTGTTCCCTTTAGCTGTTCCCTTCAGCTGTTCCCTTCAGCTGTTCCCTTTAGCTGTTACCTTCAGCTGTTACCTTCAGCTAGTCCGGTTTAGCTGATGCTTATCGTTGGGCGCAAGTACGCCATGCAAACGGATCAGATGTCATCGTGGTCTAACGGATAAGAAACCCAACCAGACAAGTCGAAGTACAGAATCATGTTCACGCCCGAATTTGACTGTCTTTGCTGCAATTCGCAATGTCACTTGAGCTAAATATCGCGCCAGAAAGGGCAACTCCCTTCTGAAACCTGACCCTATCTGCGTCGCGACCTCGGTCGGGCAACACCTCTCCCGTACACATCAGCGCTTGATTTTTAGTGCACTATTTTTGGTACTCACTAGCCCTTGCCAATGCAGCGACTTTTCGCAGCCCGGTATGGAACTAATTCACCGTATGGCAGTGGTAGTGGACTCATTCGGCATTGATGCGATGCTGGCAGTACCGCTTTAAACATCGGGCCTAAAAATGAAGGGGCTGGCGTAAGCCCGGCCACTATCAAAGGCGCTTAGCAGGAGTTCGTCTGAGCAGTAAGGCATTACCTAACACGCTGATGCTGCTCAGCGCCATGGCTGCACCGGCGACCACGGGGCTCAAATAGCCCAAGGCAGCCAAGGGTATACCCACCACGTTGTAAGCGAACGCCCAGAACAGGTTTTGGCGAATTTTGTGTACAGTGCGCCGCGACAGTTCAATTGCGATGGCCACCAATTCCGGATCGCCACGCATCAGGGTAATTGAAGCGGCTTGCATCGCTACATCGGTGCCTGTACCCATAGCAATGCCGACGTCGGCAGCGGCCAGAGCTGGGGCATCATTGAGACCATCACCCACCATGGCAACAATCGTTCTTTGACCCGCACCGGCACCCTCGGATTGCAATTGGCTAACTATGCTGGCTTTGTCTTCGGGCAACACTTCAGCACGCACGTCATCAATAGCCAGCTGCGCACCGACCAGACCTGCGCTGCCACGGTTATCACCTGACAGCATCACCGTTCGCACCCCCTGCTGGCGCAAGCTGTCGATAGCATGTTTGGCATTGCTCTTGACGGTATCTCCAAAGGCAATCAGACCGCGTAACTGCGCACCTGCAGGATCAAGACGAACCACCCAAGACACGGTTCGACCTTGTTCGGCCAGAGACTCAGCGCGCTCGCGCTGGTTGCCAAGATCCACGCCCAGTTCGTTCATGTAACGAGTGCTGCCTAGTGCATAGGAGCTTGAGCCAATATCACCCTTTACGCCGCGCCCAGCAACCGCCTCTAGCTTGCGGGCCTGTTCAACGTTTAGACCTGCGGGCAACGCGTTTAGCACAGCCAGGGCCAGCGGATGTTCACTACCAACTTGAAGACCTGCTGCCTCAGCCATCAGTTGATCTTTTGCAACTTGCGCTGCAGGCTCGACAGCCACCACTACTGGTTTGCCTTCGGTCAACGTACCGGTTTTGTCAAAGGCCACCACCGTAATGCGATGAGCAGTTTCTAAAGCTTCGGCATCTTTTATGAGTATTCCTTGGCGCGCTGCAACGCCCATGCCAACCATTAGCGCAGCGGGTGTGGCAAGCCCAAGCGCACAGGGGCAAGCGATCACCAATACCGCGACCGCATTCAAAATTGCTCGTTGCCAATCCTGAGTCAAAAAGCCCGTCAGCAAGAGCGTGGCAATGCTGATCACAACAACTGTCGGAACAAACACCGCGCTGACCTGATCGACGAGCCGCTGAATTGGCGCTTTGTGCGCCTGTGCAGATTCGACCAAACGCGCGATTCGAGCCAAGGCTGTTTCCGCGCCCACCAGTTGCACCTGAACGCATAGCAACCCCTCGGCATTAACCGCTCCGGCAACAACCTTGTCGCCGACGACCTTCACTACCGGTAGGCTTTCGCCAGTTAACAAAGATTGGTCTAGGTGGGACTGACCCTCACGAATGATGCCGTCGACCGGCAGCCTCTGCCCGGGCAGAACCATGACCATATCACCAACTTTTACCTCACCGATTGGCACACTGACGGTCTGATCACCCCGCCGAACCATAGCGGTCTCTGGTTGCAGCGCCGACAATGCTCGAATCGCCTGACTGGCTTGCCCCTTGGCACGAGCCTCTAGCCACTTGCCCAACAAAACGAGGCTCACCACTACCGCTGCACTTTCGAAGTACAAGTGATGCTGGCCGTGCAACAACTGCCAAACCGACAAACCATAGGCTGCACTGGTGCCTAGTGCCACTAACAAATCCATGTTGCCAGAACCGGCGCGTAACGCCCCCCAGCCAGCACGGTAAAAACGTGCCCCCAACCAGAATTGGACAGGGGTGGCCAGGGCCAATTGCACCCAGCCGTTCAACATCCAGTCGCGCCTGAATAAGGCACCCAGCATTGGCAACGCTAAAGGCAGCGATAGGAGAGCAGCGGTCACAACATGCCAAGTTCCAAGCCCGGGGGCTGCTGCCGGAGGTGCCGCTCGGGCGCCCAGCGCTACCCATTTGGCCTCATAGCCAGCGCGGTGCACAGCGGCAACCATATCGTCGGCGCTAGCCTTGTCGGTGTAGCGCAGCAGCGCCTTCTCAGTGGCGAGGTTCACTTCAGCTTGCTCAACACCGGGTACGGCCTTCAGCGCTTTTTCGACTCGGCCGACGCAAGAGGCGCAGGTCATTCCTTCAATAGCAAGTGTGGCTTCAGTCATGGAAGGCAATTATCGTCAGTTAAGTGTATGTTTAGGTGCGGCATGTTTCGCTAAATATCAAGTGGTGTTACAGCACGCACTTGAATCGGGCAATTTCAAGACCATATACTTTCTACACTAACACGCACAAAAGGAAATTAAAATGCAATTCACTGTCCCCAATATGACTTGCGGTCATTGCGTTAAGAGCATTACCTCAGCGGTCCACAGTGTTGACTCATCTGCACAAGTCGATATTGATTTGCCCGCGCGCTTGGTCCGCATCGAAACCAAACAGCCAAGCGCGATAGTAGAAGACGCTATTCGTGCAGCCGGCTATGAAACGCTCGCATCTAGTTGATCCGTGCGAACGGATAAGAAATCCAACCACACAAGTCGAAGTACAGAAACATTTTCACGGCTGAATTTGAATGCCTTTGCGTCGATTAGCAATGCCATTTCAACTAAAAACGGTGCCTGAAATGGCAACTTCTTTCGGAAATCTTGCTCGGCTGCATCTGGATATGTCGCATTGACTTTCCATTGAGTCGCTGAAGCGTTCGCCCATAAATCACTTTGCGGTGGCGCCCGCGCTGGGTTAATCGATTTGTGAACGTTAGGTGCTTCCGTCTGCAACCTCACATGCGTGAGGATCTTTTTTAGCCGGATCGTTAAGTCCGCCTCGCTTGGGGTCACTTGTGGAATCACTTGCCCGCGTTGCGGCGCGTTCGGGGCTAGTACGCAGTAGTACCGCTGTCGATGTTTCCGTGCCGGAGGTACCAACGCAGCGATTCGTGCGATAAATTCCAGTGGTGTTAAAACGATCTCGTGTTCTCGCTTGCCACCTCCGCTTGTGCCGCCCCTACAGCAGGAGGGGTCTCGGGCAACAAACAGGCAAGATATGCTTCGACACCAACATCTATCATCATGAAGCCCACTAACAAGGCAATACCACAGCCTTGGATAACCGCAACGTAGCGCACCTAATTGACGATGTCACAAACGTTCGAAATTCCGGCGAACACGAAGTCCGGCTTCGGAACCGTTGGGTCGAGTGCGATGCCTCTTCTGTTGATCCACGCGATCGTCAGCCCCAAGGGCTTACCACCCACCAAGTCGGTGTATTGCGACTGCCCGCAATGAAGAATGTCGTTCACGGGTAATCCCGATTTTTCGATCAGGTATCGGAACAAGGTCCCATCGGGCTTGTAGCCTTGTGCTCTTTGGGCTGTACATATCAGGTCGAAAATCTTGGGCAGCGGCGTCATCGACAGCAGATCATCGTCGATGTTCGACACGAGCGCTATTTCGTGATCCGCCGACAGCTTCTCCAAGGTCTCGAGCACGTCGTCGTAGAGGAAAAATTTCGAGAACGCATCGAAGTTATACTTGATAAGCCTCGCATCCGCACCGACTCCGTATTTCTCGAAAGTCTCAGCGAGTGACAGCTCACAGATCTGCTTGTAAGAGCGGTAGGCACCCCAATAATTCGAAATATTGCGATGCTCCCAGTCCTCCCAGAATTGCTTTACGTCTACGCCTTGGGCGCGAGCGTCTTCGAGGATTCGTTCGAACGCACCGTAAGAGCTGTCGCGTACGCTGATCAGCGTTCCGAAGACATCAAATGAAATCAATTTGGGAGAGAGGATGGCCATGGCTGAATTGCTGTTGTGAGTAAGCTGTTTTGTGGAGTTGTATATCCAAGAAGCAAGCTAGGCAACAACTTCCTGCCAACCGTCAGGCCTAAACTTTATCCGGCGATGGGCTAAATGGCCTAACTCCAACCAATCGATCGCTGAAATTTGGCCAGACAATAGACATAGGTTGTGAGGAATATTGTTGGCTTCAGCGTTTTGGTTAGAGTCGCTTCCATTGAATGGCGACCCTGGTGCTACAGTAGCCAAATAGTCCTTAGCTGCCATAGACTTCGACATGCGCTCCCACGCAGTCTCGACTTCAGGCCCATCCGTATGCACCTGAAAGCTCAATGCAATACGGCACTGCCAATTAAGGCGTTTACTCCAAAACGTCAGCATGCCTACTGGTTGCGCTTTTAACTCAGCAACTTTTGGGGTTCGGCTATCGGTAAAAATTGTGAGCGATTGCGTCACTTTCAAAGCTTGCCGCAACACGACGACCCTCGCTTGTGGAGTGCCATCCAAACCGATAGAGGCGAGCACTGGTGTACGCCATTCATGATGCCTATCAACCGTGCTACGGGTTAACTCTTGCCATATTCTGTCGTGCACCGCTTCAGCGCTAAGTGGCGCTAAGGGTTGAATTGATTGGTTCATATCTCACTGTAATAGACTTCTGCCATGGCTAAACGAAATTCACCCCGCGACGTGCAAGGGCTTGCAGATTTAAGTCGCCTTACCGAAATTGTTGTCGACAAACGCATCGCGAAAAGAGCCATTGCTAAAAAGAGCCGACGTAATCGGCATTACGAAAACCAATTTATTCGAAACACCGTCGCGAAAAGTAGAAATGAATCTGTAGAAGAGTGAACGCGCTAGCGCACGTGGGGTTGCTTTTAGTTTGCCTTGATAGCTTGTGCAATTAAAGCCGCCACTTCAGTTTGCCCTCTTTGACGGGCATGGCTCAAGGGGCTTTGACCTTGATTGTCTGGCTTATTGGGGTTGGCGCGATGCGCCAGTAGTAAGCGAACAATTTCTACATAAGCAGGCCCGCCATCGCCAAGAATAACGGCCTCAAGCAAGCCCGTCCAACCTAGTCGATTGGCATGATCTACGTCAATTTGGCTTTGCTGCAGCAACAAGCGTACCGTATCAACATGGCCGTAATGACATGCAGGAATCAAAGCGGTGCCGCCATAACGATTAAGCTTACGATAGTCGGGGCGGCCCGCGCTTCCGGTGGGTGGCAACAACATTTCTTTGAGCATACCAGTGCGACCGCGTGCGCCTGCGAGTAAAAATGGGCTGTCTTGGATATCGTCTTGCGCATTAATATCTGCGCCGCGTCGCACTAAAGTTTGCGCGAGTGCTTCATGATTGTCTTGCACCGCCACTAACAGCGCTGTGCGGCGCTTCAAATCAAAGGTATCAATTGGAGCACCATCGCCGAGGGCTTGAATCACAGCCTGCATATCGTTGCGCTGAGCACGGGCAATTAACGGTGTATCGGCTTCACCACCCTGCCACACCAATCGAGCAATACCGGCGCGCATGGCAGCCTGCTCACAGTGCGAACAGGCGCGCGCGCTACCAACCAGAACATAACCGAATAGTTGGTCGCGGCCCAAGATCTTTTGGGCCGCCTTGATCGCCTGACGTTCAGCATGGGCATCACCATCATTGAAGGTCACTACTCGGCTTGGGGCTTCGGCAATAACACGCCCTTGAGCATCGGCAATGCAAGCGCCGTAGGCTTGGTCACCATTTTGAATTGCAGTCTCGCGCATCGCATGCGCGCGAGCCAAAGCAATCTCCCAGATACCTGAGGCTTTTGCCAAAGCTGGCCAGTTCGCGAAGGTGGCCAGTGTTGCTATAGACTGTCGACGGTTCATGTTGGTCGGGTCCTGTCGTGTGCAATACTTACTGTTTATCGTCTGCAAAAGCAAATTGTATGTTAGAGAAATCGTGGCTATTCAAAACCTTTCGCCCGAGCAAATAAGTCAGTGGTCTAGAGAACAGAAAGACCAATGGTGGCTCGAAAATATCTATCGCCATGACATGCCTCAGCTCACCTGGCGAGCTGCGCTCACGGGGTTTTTTCTAGGGGCAATTCTTTCGGCCACCGCCCTTTATATTCTAGGTAAAACCGGCATCGGAATAGGCGTAGGGTTAACGTCTGTCGTATTGTCGTTTGCTTTGTTTCGAGCGCTGAGTAAGGCGGGCCTAAGCACGGATTTCACACTACTTGAAAACAACTGCACTCAATCAATCGCCACTGCCGCTGGTTACATGGTCAGCGCATTAGGATCGGCTCTGCCCGCCTATATGTTGATCACGGGAAAAATTATTCCCTGGTGGCAGATGATGATTTGGATGGTGATTGGTTCCGTGCTGGGGGTGCTGGTTGCTTTTCCGATGAAGCGCCGCTTTATCAATGAGGATCAATTGCCGTTTCCGGAAGGAAGAGCGGTTGGAGTGGTACTAGATTCTCTATACACCGGTAGTGCGGTTACTGGCGAATTTAAGGCTAAGCTGTTGGGGTGGGCAGCGCTCATCGCAGCGGCCTATCAAATGATCATTAGCGATGGTTGGATGAAGCTGATTCAATTCAAACTACTAATGCTCGACCGTTGGATAGGCGTAAAAGAAGCTTGGCATTTAAATGAACGTTTAGATACCTACTATTACACCTGGGCTACCAAGGCATCGCTGGCGGTGCCGACGATTTTAGGGACAGATATTAGACAGCTCGGTTTGCGCTTTACCTTGGATGCCGCCATGCTTGGCGTTGGTGGGTTGATGGGTTTGCGAATTGCCACTAGTGTACTAATTGGCGGTTTCATCAATTATGTTGTACTCGCCCCTCTCATGATTCGAGCAGGAGATATTGCTCCCCGATTGCTTGCTAACGGAACCACGGTACCCATTTCACGCGCGGAGATTGTGAATCAGTGGTCGCTCTGGTGGGCTGTTACTTTGATGGTGGTTGGATCTATCGTTAGCTTGTTGGCTAAGCCGGAACTGTTCGTGCAATTGTTTAAATTTTTGGCGGGAAAAAAAACGAAAAATCAATCTAATGATGTGATAGCGCATATTGAAGTTCCGTTGTGGACATCTTATGTCGGAGTACCAGTTTTTAGCGTACTAGCGGCATGGGCAACGCATTCGTTTTTTGAGGTGCCGTGGATGTTGTCATGGATTTCGCTGCCGCTTATTTTTGCGTTGACAGTGATTTGTGCCAACTCGATGGCGCTAACTTCCTGGGCTCCAGTCGGTGCTTTATCCAAAATCACACAGTTCAGCATGGGCGCGATAGATAGAAGTAACCCCGCGAGCAATCTTATTCCGGCTGGGATGACGAGCGAAGTATCGTCCAATGCCGCAAACTTACTTTCTGATATCAAACCCGGCTATATGTTGGGGGCTAAGCCGAGACAGCAGGCGATTGGACACGTGTTGGGAATACTCGCCGGTGGTCTAGCCAGTGTGCCGCTATTTTTTCTTTTGTTTTTACCGCCCGATGCCAATGGCGTTAGAGCAGTAACGACGATTGTTTCAGAGCAATTCGCTATGCCGGGAGCAGTACAGTGGAAGGGCGTGGCTGAACTCATCGCCAGTGGTACAAAGGCATTGCCCTCGTCAGCGATATTTTCTATCGCCCTGGCTGCACTCGCAGCGATTTTGATAGAGGTTGCCGTTTTGGCAACCAGAGGGCGATTCCCGCTATCTGCCGTATCGATTGGCTTAGGGGTCGTTCTGCCACCGGATGCGACATTGATGATGTGGATAGGCGCTTTAATTTTTTGGTGGATGGCAAAGGTGAACGCGCAGCCAGGCAGCAGGGGGCATGACTTTTGGGTAGAAGGCTGTGAACCGCTATGCGCCGGCCTTATTTCCGGCGCGGCTTTGATCGGCATAGGTAATGCAATCTTGAACGTGTTGATCTAGCGCTGCAAAGTTCACCGGTCTCTCGGCTTGATTCTTTGGCTGATCATTGATTTCTGTGCAAAGCTTTGCTGAACAGCGAATATCGACACTTTTAAATTAAGCGGAGTATCTCTCTGTAGCGTGACCAGTCCTAAAATAGGTTGACACCATTTGGTCGCTAGATTATGGCGGACATTGCCGCTAAAGACGCCCGATGAACCTCATCGGGCGTTTTATATTT
>JAYWIG010000133.1:0-3683 GCA_043789035.1 Betaproteobacteria bacterium | reverse complement strand
TTAAGTTAATTTTTTAAGTTTAGTGGTGATTGTGAGCGTTCATACAGGCCACCTTTTTCGAAATGCGGATGCAGCTGAACTTTCCACAGCTTTGCTACAGGCTAGGGCCGCTTTGGAGAGAGCGTTTTGCCTCTTTGAGCAAGAGCTTACCGATAAAAATTTTGTAGTACCCCAGATGTCCACTGTCAATCTTCCGCTTTGGGAGTTTGGCCACGTTGCTTGGTTTCAAGAGCGTTGGTTGGCGCGCAATTCGGCGCTTCATTTGGGGGTGCGTTGTAACCCAGTTACGTCTTTACATAAGTCAATCCTCGACGGCGCTGATGAGCTTTTTGATTCCAGCGCAGTGAAACACGATACACGTTGGCGTTTGCGTTTGCCCGATTTATCGGCCACCAAAGAGTACGCCTCGAAGGTGTTGAATCAATCGCTGGCAATTCTGAATTCTCAGGATACGCCAAGTGACAGTCACTATCTTTTTTGGTTATGTGCGGCGCATGAGTTCATGCATGCGGAAGCTTTTTCTTACATGGCGAATACACTAAGCTTAGCCAGTGCTGCGCGTTTTAGAAAAGAAAGTTTTCAACAAAATACCTTGATTGGCGGTATAGATGGTTATCACCGTCATTCAACCCGCTTTGGTTTCGATAACGAATCTGAGGTTCAGTTTACTCAGGCTGATCTTGAAGACGTGCAGGCTGTAGAGCTAGACCATCACCCAGTAAGCTGGGAAATGCTCAATGAGTTTCGAGCCAGCCCACACTATCTCGACGATAAGTATTGGCTGGGTCAGCGCAAGGTTTGGGGAAAAGCGCTGCCAATCGACGAGGATAATCATTGCAGCGCTGCCGCACACGTGAGTTACTGGGAAGCTAGGGCTTGGTGTTTATGGAGAGGAAGGGCGCTGCCCTCTGAGGCGCAATGGCTGGCTGGTGTTGCCGCTAATCAATTACCCTGGGGGCATGTCTGGGAGTGGACTTGGAGCGAATTTTCACAGTTTCCGGGTTTTGTAGCGCATCCCTATGAGGATTATTCGCAACCTTGGTTTAACAAGGGTTTTCGGGTACTCAAGGGCGGCTCAATTTATACCCATGAGCGCATGAAACACCCGATGTATCGGAATTTTTTCCTGCCTGATAGAGACGATGTTTGCACAGGGTTTCGGTCGTGCAGGCAAATGACTAAAGTCTAACTGATCGCTTTAACAAGCGCCGGATAAATCTTCGGCGATGCTGCGACAACCTCGGCTTTTGTAATGTAATTGCAGCCATTACCGTTACCCGCAAAATCACCAATCAGGCCACCTGCCTCTATTACCAGCAAGCTGCCTGCTGCGACATCCCAAGGCGATAGGCCCATCTCGAAAAAGCCGTCATAGCGCCCGCAAGCAACATAGGCTAAATCAAGTGCGGCTGCGCCCGGCCTGCGCACTGCTGCACAGCTTCGCGTGACGCTTTCGAACATCTTCATGTAGCGCGGCAGATCGTCGATAGAGCGAAAGGGAAAGCCTGTACCAATTAAAGCCTCATCAATTTGCGTTCTTTTGGTTACCCGAATTCGCCTATCATTTAAAAACGCGCCACGCCCTTTAGTCGCAGTGAACAACTCATCGCGGTTAGGGTCGTACACCACCGCTTGCGTCATGACGCCGCGCTGCATTAAACCAATCGAAACAGCGTAATGCGGCATGCCATGAATAAAGTTCGTAGTGCCGTCGAGTGGGTCGATTATCCAAACATTCTCGGCGGCATAGATATCAGCATCATCTTCGATACCCGAGAGGCCAGATTCCTCTGCCAAAATTGCATGCCCTGGGTACACGCTTTTTAACGTACTAATAATTTCTTCCTCTGCCGCCTTGTCGACTTCGGTTACAAAGTCTTTTTCCTGTTTGCGAGAAACTTTGACAGTTTCAATGTCGAAACTAGCTCGGCTAATGATTCGACCGGCATTACGTGCCGCGCGAACGGCAATAGTGAGCATGGGATGCATGAGGAGAAAACCTTTGGTAAAAAAGAGCGTTAGACTCTTATTTTAAGGCACCTACGCCGTATTGAATTTTTGAGCTTTGAATTTGAACGCTACTTCTCATTCCAATCCCCTGCCTGAAGACGGCACACCAGCGGTTATCGACCATAGCGGCGGGTTGCATTGGCAACCGCCTGAATGGTTTAAAAACATTTGCTTTGTACTGCTTTTTCCAAGCCACCCCGGCAATGTAGGGTCGGCAGCGAGAGCTATGAGGGTGATGGGCTTTAAGCAATTGCGGGTAGTCGGCCCGCGTCATTCCAATGTTGGCAAACAGCCCAAAGCGATAGCGCTCGCCTCTGGTGCCTTGGATGTTCTGGAAAATTTAAAAGAATATGAAACCTTGGATGAGGCTTTGCACGACATCGAATTGAAAGTTGCTGTCAGTGCTACAGGCCGCGAGTTTGGGCCGATTCCGCAGACACCGGAGGAGATGTGTGCGGAGATTGTGCAGTTAAGCACCTTAGCTACTTCTGTGAGCGAAGCGCCTAAGATTGCGCTCATTTTTGGAACAGAGCGCACAGGCATGAGTATCGGCCAAGTACAGCGGTGCCAACGCCTATGTTCTATTCCGGGTACAGCGAATTATCAGTCTTTGAATCTCGCCCAGGCGGTGCAAATTTTAAGCTACTGCCTAGGTCGGGCAGCGCAACTGCATTTACCTTCAGCGTCGACTGAAAGCGCTTTGCCGATGACTGAAATAAGTAACGATCCAGGCGAGAAATTAGCCAATGATGCGCAAGTCACAGGTATGCTCGATCATTTAGAAAAAACGCTTATTCAAACGGGTTTTCTAGATGCCGAACAACCGAAAAAACTGATGCCTAGGTTACAACGCTTGTTCAATAGAGCGATGCTCAAACGGAGTGAGGTCGACATCTTGCGTGGTATCTATGCGTCAATCGATAAATTTACTCAATCGCGTCGATAGCATGGAACAAAATTTTGTCGAAGCACTCACGGTGCGGATAGAAAACCAACTATTTGCAGTGTTGAACGCTAAGCAATTACCGTCTGACCGTAGGGCAAAGCAGGCGCTTTTGAACGGTGTGGGTTTGTCCGGGCAGTTTGCCGAGTTTGTCGTTGTCGAAAAATTTGATGCGGTGAATGATGAGCTTATTACCGTTGAAATTGAAAAGGCTACCTTAGCGACCGCAGATCTGGATAGCCTGAAAACAGACAGCAATGATTTAACCTTCGAGTTGGCAGCCGCAGCAATGGGAAAGCTCCAGCTCAAAGGTGGAAGCAAGCCAGTAGCAATCTATAATTTTTTGCATCGCCCGTCGGGCCTCCAAGCCTTGGTTCAGAACCATGCAGGCACACCCTATGCTTTTGAAGTAACCCTATTACGCATGGAAAGTGCACGTACTAATCTACGTGATTTGGAGTTAAAGCATGCGTATTTAGAGTCAGCAACTGTAAACATCGCCACGCCGGAAAGCCCCACTGTTCAGGCAAGTTTATTGGCTGCGCATGAAGCAGTTTATTCAGAAAGTGGAAAATCGGTGGTTGTTGCTTTACGCGGAGATTCATTAGGCGGTTCGAAGAAGAAAAGTCCTTCGCAGGAACTTAATGCCGCTGCTCAACAAGCGCTCAATTCCTTAGTTAAGCATATTGCAGCCTCTTTACATATTGCCCAAGCAACTGTTCAGATACTT
>JAYWIG010000132.1:0-13529 GCA_043789035.1 Betaproteobacteria bacterium | reverse complement strand
CCAAAGCGACAAGTGGGGACGAAACGAAGATAAAAGTAAGTACTGCCCCCAACGCAACCGTAGGGAATTACGAGCTGAGTGTTACTCAACTCGCCCAGAAGCAAAGCTTGACTAGTGGTACTTTGGCTTCGGCCACCACGGTTGTTGGTGGCGGTACCTTAACGTTTTCTTTCGGCACAAAAACAGTTTCTAGTTTTGTTGCGGATTCCGCACGGCCACCAGTATCTGTGTCGGTAGCTGCTGGGGCTACCTTGCAAGACATCAGAGACGCGATTAATGCGGGCAACACAGGCGCGACAGCGTCGATAGTGAGCGATTCCAATGGTTCGCGCTTAGCACTGCGAAGCGCTACAACGGGTCAAACGCAAGCTTTTCAAGTGGCTGTGCAAGACGCCGATCTTAACAATACTGATTCTCAAGGCCTGTCGCAATTTGGTTTCTCATTCGGCGGTACTGGTATGGCGATAGCGCAATCAGCCGCCAATGCCAAGATGACTGTTGATGGGGTCGAAATCTCGAGCACTTCTAACACAGTGACAGGTGCTGCTGAGAACCTAACATTTGAACTGGTGGCAACCACTACAACGCCGGTCAACATTGCAGTTCTGAACGACACAGAAGCAATGAGAAAAACTGTACAAACGTTTGTTGATGCGTACAACGCCATTACTACTTCACTCGCTGAGCAAGTAAAGTACGATGCGAGCACTAAGCGGTCGGGCCCACTGCAAGGTGATCGCGCAGCAACGCAGCTGCAATCACAATTGCGCGAAATGCTTAGAACACCAGTGAGCAGCGGAAGTATTGCAAATTTAAGCGCAATAGGTATTCAAGTTCAGCGTGATGCAACATTGAGTGTATCTAGCCAAAAGCTTGAAGCTGCCCTTGCAACGCCGAGTAAAGTAGCAACGCTCTTTCAAGCCGTTGATACGGTGAATCCGAGTGCGGCAGGTGTGGCACGACGGCTTGATAGCCGAATTACCGCTTGGCTGGGTAGTTCGGGAACAGTGGCTGGGGCAGATCAAACTCTGACAAAACTCAGTAAGGTGAATCAGCAACAGCAGGAAAGTCTTAATCGACGTTTAGAGTCGATTCAAAAATCGTTGTTGCGCACTTATACATCGCTCGACCAGCAGCTGACACAAATTAAGTCGACGCCAATTCCTACTGCAACTTCCTCGTCAAATTAAAAAATCATGTACTTATCTCACACTTCTAGAGCCAATCTCTATAAACGGGTCGATGTTGAAAGCGCGATTAGTGACGCAAATCCAGTGCGACTCATCGTCATGCTTTATGACGGTGCCATACGTAGCTTAAATGAGGCGATTGCGGCGAAACGACTCGGTAATATTGCGGAAAAAGGTAGGGCAGTTTCGCGGGCTACTCGGATTATTGAGGAAGGTCTGAGAGCCAGCCTCGATCCAAGGGGCGGAAAAATTACCGAGGATCTGAATGAGCTTTATGTCTATTTAAGTAAACGGATTCTAACTGCCCATTTGCATAACGATGAGGCGATGTTTGTTGAGGCACTCGCGCTTTTGGGAACGATGCGTGAGGCCTGGCACGGAATTGAAAAGGGGCAGCATCATGGTTGACGATAGAACTCGCTCAGAGCATCTCATCGAACTGTACCGTCAGTTGAGTGACGATAGCGACATCATGCTTGCCAATGCACAAAATGGGGATTGGGATACCGTATCGAAAATACAAGAATCAATCGCTACGCAGTTTCGCCAACTCGTCGATGACAACTCTGCCGCAATACTCAGCGCTGAACACCGCAAAGTACGAGTCGGCCTATTAAAACGAGTGATTGAAAACGATGCGCAGATTCGAAATCTTGCTATGCCAGCCATGGGAAGGGTAGAGACGATGTTGAAATCAGCAAATCGAGCCATTCAACAATCCGAGCCCAATATAGAAATACTGTCGAATTTTGATATCACCTCTCGTATCGAATGTTTAGCGATCCTTGAAAAGCTACGAGCAGACGGGTCATTATTGAGTGTTTGCTCGTTAGACGACCCCAGCGAAGTGATCGTGACGCAGTTGCTTTCAATCGACGCTAAGTCGGGCAGGATGGCGTTTGAGCTTTCGCGTGTTGATGCGCATACGGATTTCATTGCACGACATCGAAAAGCGATTGTGGTCGCTATTGAAGAAAAAATAAAGTTGCAGTTTATTGTGACGGAAATAGAGTTAGGGCAAGACGACAAAACGCCTTTGCTTTTGGCAGATTTTCCTGAATCGATCTACAGGATTCAGCGTCGTGAAGCCTTTCGTGTTCGACCTCTAGCAACACATCCAGCAACTTGTTTAATGCCAATGCAAACGCATCGACATGTATTACAAGATAATCAATCCGGGTCCGCGGCACCTCCGCTATTTGATGCGCTAGTGTTAGATGTAAGCGTTGGCGGCTTATCGTTGGAGCTCTTAGATTCTAATAAGGACTTCGAACTCGGTGATATTTTAGAAGATTGCTTTTTACACTTACCAGGCCAAACCGCATTTCGATGCACCTTAAAACTCTGCTACATCGGTGCGCCGCATTTGAAGACTAGAAGCTACCGCATTGGGGCACATTTTGAAGAATTGTCTTCAGAATCTGAACGGGCGATTCAGCGTTATGTGAATGCTGTTGAGATTTCGAGAAAGTCGGTTAAACCTGCATCCCCATAATTTCGCTGTAAGCGGAAACCATCTTGTTTCGAACGGTTACTGCCGCTGTAAACGCGACTTGGGACTTTTGCATTGCTAGCATAGTGCCTTCGATAGAAGCGCCGTCTTTCTCGAATTGCAGTGATTGCTGCTGCTTGGAAGATTCCGCTTGAGTTTGGCTAACCGCTTTCAAGGCCTTTTGGAAGGCTTGACCGAATTCAGGCTCGCTGGCCTTGGCGATGGTTGAATTTGCTGCGCGACCTACCGGCGATGCACTTTGAATCGCAGTTTGAATGTTTGTTGGCCCTATCAATGAAATTGCCATGGCGTTGCTCTTTAGTTTTTATGAATGAAATATACAACGCTACTGTAAACCGTTTATTTGATTGAGAGCTGAGAATAAGAGGGGTTTCTTAAGCTAATTCTGGACTTTTGAATTACTTAAACCTGTGCAAAATTGCTTTCATGTCTACAGCCAACGAAAAGTACAGTATGAAATCCGCAGACGCACAACCGTCAAGCATTGGGGCCAAGCTCGCACAAATTTCCTTGGGGCAAAAGATTTCGGCGGTGATTGGTACGGCAGCGTTAGTGGCGATTTGCGCCGCAGCATATATGTGGAGCAAGACGCCTGATTTTCGTATTCTCTATTCCAATCTTAACGACAAAGACGGTGGTGCCGTGATAGCCGCACTTACCCAGATGAATGTGCCTTACAAAATGACCGACGGTGGCGGAGCCATCATGGTGCCGATGGAGAAGGTGCACGACTTACGGTTGAGGCTGGCGTCACAGGGTTTGCCTAAGGGTGGTAATGTTGGTTTTGAATTACTTGAGAATCAGAAATTTGGAGTGACTCAATTCCAAGAAAGAATGAACTATCAAAGAGGGCTGGAAGGTGAGCTTTCAAAATCAGTTCAGGCATTAGGATCGGTCGACAGCGCTCGGGTTCATTTAGCATTGCCAAGCCAATCTGGGTTTTTTCGTGATCAGCAAAAACCAAGCGCCTCAGTAGTTTTAAATATGCGCAACGGCCACAGCCTTGATCGTGGACAAATAGCGGGCATCGTGCATTTAATCGCATCGTCTGTACATGATTTGAACCCTAAGAACGTTAGTGTAATTGACCAAACAGGTAACTTATTGTCAGCCGATTCCGAGGGTAAAGGGGGGCGAGATGGACGAGAAGTTACTCAACTACAGTATGCAAAACAAGTCGAAGGCAGCCATGTCGCTCGAATCGTGGAGTTGCTTGAACCTTTAGTAGGAAAAGGCAATGTAAAGGCCCAGGTAAGTGTTGAACTGGACTTTACTCAGAGCGAATCCACAGCAGAGATATTTAAACCGAATCAAGCTGCAGACCAAGCCGCAATTCGAAACCAGCAAATTAGTGAAGTGCCGCTCCAAAATGGTGGGCAGTCAGCCAACCCTGCAGCCGGTGTCCCTGGTGCCTTGAGTAACCAACCGACGCCTAATCCGAGTGCACCGGTCAATGCTCCTCCCCAACCACTCGCTGCGGCGCAGGCCGCTGGCGCTTCTCCAGTTACGCCAGGTGCAGCTAGTCAAAAGCAACGTGATTCGTCGACAAATTTCGAAGTTGATAAAACAGTGAAAGTTACTCGTGATCCGACCGGCAATACAAAGCGATTAAGCGTCGCGGTGGTGGTGAACCATTTAAAAGTAGTTGGTGAAGATGGTAAATCGTCGCTGGTTGCGATAAAGCCGGAACAGATTACTCAAATGACGGCCCTAGTGAAAGAGGCAGTTGGCTTTAACTCGAGCCGAGGCGATTCAATGAATCTAGTGAATGCGCCTTTTACTGCCGAAGAGTTAAGCAAGGCAGTCGAGGTACCTTTGTGGATGAATCCGGAAGTTATCGTCATTGGCAAAGAGGTGTCAAAGTATCTTGGGCTTTTAATCCTCGCGTTTCTAGTCATAAATAAGGCTATAAAACCAACCATCAAGATCGCTCAACAGCAAGCCGAAACACGACGGATTCAAGCCACCATAGATGATCCTTTGTCGTTGGCTGCAATCGATCCAGATGCCAGCGCTGGCGCACAAAGCAACCAAGCGACACAGAGAATTCTTGGACAGGCTCGACAGGATCCGTTGGCAGTAGCCAACGTGGTGAAAAATTGGGTGCCTAACTAGGAAGTATTTATGAAAGACGGACTTCAAAAGAGTGCCATTCTGCTGATGGCGATGGGCGAGGAAGCTGCAGCCGAGGTGTTCAAGCAATTAGGCCCAAAGCAGGTGCAAGCCATTGTGGCGGAAATTGCGAAACTTAAAACGGTTACAAAAGATGCAGTGGCCGAAGCGGCGCAACAGTTTGTTGATGATGTTGAATCTGCAAGTCCGCTGGTGCCCGATCCAAATGCTTATGCCCGCACGGTGGTCGAGCGAGCGCTTGGACCTGAAACGACTAGCCTTTTTGTTGATAGGGTACTAGGTGAGCGCGAAACAGCGGCGATTGAACAGCTTCGTTGGATGGATGGTGTTTCAATTGCTGAGTTGATAGTTCACGAGCACCCACAAGTCATCGCAGCGCTTTTGTCGCACCTAGAAAATGAACATTCAGCACAAATATTGACGAATTTTTCAGACGAACTTCGATCTGACGTAGTGACTAGAATTGCCAACCTAACCACGGTACAGCCGCTTGCGTTAGCAGATTTAAACGACGCCTTGGAACGGTTGATTGCGGCAAAGAGCTCAGTGAAGAAAATTAAGTTAGGCGGGCTAAAAATGGCTGCCGGCATACTTAATTTCCTAGGTAAAAGTAATCAAAAGATTTTGGAGAATATTGGCGAAAAAGACCCTGATCTTTTGCAAAAACTATCTGATCAAATGTTCGTTTTTGCAGATTTGTTGAAGTTAGATGATAAAGGCGTTCAGGTGTTGCTGCGCGAGATATCTTCCGATGCTTTGATTATCGCAATGAAAGGTTGCGAACCAGAATTGCGGGATAAGTTTTTGAAGAATATGAGCCAACGCGCCGCCGAGTCGTTGCGCGAAGATCTAGAAAGCAAGGGGCCGGTAAAACTTGCCGATGTTGAAAAGCAGCACCGCGAGATTTTGGTCATTGTGAAACGTCTTGCCGACGATGGCCAGCTGACCTTGGCCTCCGCCGGCGAGGAGGCAGCTTTTGTTTAAGCCTTCGATGTCAGACACGCCCCAAAATGCTTCACAGACCTGGACACCAATTTCTGCAACTAATTTTGCGTGCTTCGCCGAGTTAGACGATGACTCTGACGGATTCCAGCCTTCGCCAAAAGGCCCGACGAAAATTGGAGAAAATCCTGAGCATAAGCAGGAGATTAACGATAGCTTAGAGCAAGAGCTACTTCATCAAAAGCAAATCGAAGTAGATCTATTTAAGGCGCGTTTGAACGAGCTCCACGAAAAATGTATGGGCCAGTTTCGTGACTATGAGCAAGTGCTCGCCCAACGGTTACTCGATCTGGCCATTCGAATGGCAGAAAAAGTTGTTCGAACACACTTTGCGGTCAACAAATTGGCCTTATTACCTTTGGTTGAAGAGGCTCTTGCACAGATCTTGCCAGGCGACAGCAACGTCAAGCTAAGCATACATCCTGATGATGCTGATCTTATATCTCAGGCGCTTAGTGACGGGGTAAAAGAGCAGAGATTTACTTTGATTGCTGATGCCATTTTGTCGCCAGGTAGCTGTCGAATTCAGAGTGACTATTCAGTGGTCGACAACAGCTTAATGATGCGGTGGGAGCAAATGGTTCGCGAAACCGGTTTGAATGAATCTGGGAATGTATGAATAGTCTGGTAATCGATTTTTTGGAGGAACAGCTTGCAGTGGCTGAGCTGCCATGCAGTGCCACCGTAAGCGGAAAACTAACTCGGGTAACCGGGCTAACCTTGCAAACAAATGGGCTGTTGTTACCGATTGGAAGCATTTGTAATATCGCACAGTCAACAGAGCAGTCAATTGAGGCAGAAGTGGTTGGCTTTAACGATAATGCTCTCTTTCTTATGCCGACTGCTGATACCTTTGGTTTGCTCGCCGGAGCCGCAGTAACACCGCAAAAGTGTCATGATGCTGCGCCGCAGTTAGGCAAAGTAAAGCAACATCGCCGCCGCTTAGAAGACAAGCTACGCCGATTGCCCATCGGATCGGGGCTTTTGGGGCGAGTGGTTGATGCTCAAGGAATGCCACTTGATGATTTAGGTGCGCTTAGTTCATGTACCCACGAGCCTATTCGGCGACGGCCGCCTAATGCCATGCATAGAGCGCCAATTCGAACTGCGCTTGATGTTGGTGTACGAGCAATTAACGGCTTATTGTGTGTTGGACAGGGGCAGCGCTTAGGACTATTCGCAGGATCTGGCGTTGGTAAAAGTGTCTTGCTTGGCATGATGGCGAGGTACACCGAGGCTGACATTGTTGTGGTGGGGATGATTGGCGAACGAGGCCGAGAAGTGAATGAATTTATACAAGAAATTCTCGGCGCAGAGGGCATGAAGAAAGCGGTCGTCGTTGTTGCACCTGCGGATCAGCCTGCAGTTCTTAGAATGCAAGCGGCACTTTACTGTACTGCTATCGCCGAACACTTTCGCGATTCAGGCAAGAAGGTATTGATGCTCATGGACTCTCTTACAAGATATGCGATGGCAGCGCGAGAAGTAGCGCTTGCACTGGGGGAATCACCGGCAACTAAAGGTTATCCTGCTTCAGTTTTTGCTTTATTGCCGACTCTTGTAGAGCGGGCTGGAAATGGTTTAGCGGGCTCTGGCACGATCACGGCGTTTTATACGGTGCTTACTGAAGGCGATGATCAGCAAGACCCTATTGCTGATGCTGCTCGGGCTATCTTAGATGGTCACTTTGTCCTCGACAGAGAGCTTGCCAATAGTGGCCATTTCCCTTCAATTGATATTGAAAAATCCGTATCACGGGTGATGCAAAATGTTGCAGACAGCAAGCAATTACGCGCAGCGAGAACAATGCGGCAGCTTTGGAGTAAGGTGCAGGCGAGTAAAGATCTTGTGGCGGTGGGTGCCTATGTGCATGGTCGGGAGCCCGAGCTTGATCATGCGCTTTTGCTGAAGTCAAGGATGCAAGCTTTCTTGCAACAATCTATGCATGAACAAAGCGATTTAAGTTCGACGCGGCAGTTGTTAGAGCAATTGTGTGCGCATACAGCCGATACATCGGAGGCGACGTCATGAAAAAGCAAAACATGCTCTTTCAGGTGCTTGCTATTGCGCAGCGCGAACAGCAGGACAGGCAGTTTTCTTTAGCCAATGCCGAACGTCAGTTGTTTCGTTCTCGCGAAACTGAAAAAGTTCTGGATGATTACAGACTAGAGCAGCTGACCCTAAAAAGAAAACAAATAGGCGCAGTAAATAGCCCGCAACAGCTTTTAGTCATGCGAAACTTCACAGAAAAATTGAACGTAGCTTTAACGCAGCAACGTGCGAAGGTAGCCGTTGATGAAAGCTCGTTGGCTCTTGCTCGCACGCGGCTAACTGCCGCAATGGTTCACTTGCGGAGTATTGAAAGGCTACAACGCTTGAGGGAACAACGCTTGCGAGAGGCAGAACTTAAACGTGAGCAGCAACAAATTGATGAGATGGCGGCGATCAAGTCTCACGCTCAACAGTCGAACAAACTAGTGAACAAAAAAACCGACAAGGATAGCTGCAATGCTTAACAATCAACAACCTTTGCAGGCAACTAAGTTGCCAACTAATTTGCCAACTAAGGGCGCTCAATCTCCGGTGGCGAATCAGTCGGCGACTTCTTCTAAGCCTGAGGACGGGCAACAAAGTTTTGAGGCAAAACTTTCCGAACACATTGATTCTGGCGACGACGATAAAAAAATGATGAAGCCTAGCAGTAAGCCCGAAGCAGCCGAAGCAGCGCCGCCAGCATCACAAAACGCTACGGTCGCCCCTCAAGAACAGGCATCGTCCCGCGAGTTATTGGGTCAGCTGTCAGACACTAACCGTTTTTTGGCGTCGTTGAAAGAATCTATGGTCAAAGAGGCATCCTTA
Source organism: Betaproteobacteria bacterium (assembly GCA_043789035.1). Classification (GTDB taxonomy): domain Bacteria; phylum Pseudomonadota; class Gammaproteobacteria; order Burkholderiales; family Burkholderiaceae_E; genus JAYWIG01. The sequence goes on along the minus strand of JAYWIG010000132.1, from coordinate 4,832 downwards.
AAAGACGAAAAAGTCACTAGCTCTGTGAGTCTCGCCTCACGCCAGCAAGGCGACTTACTTCGTGCAGCGAGAGCCCGCACCGATAACGGCCGTGCAAGCGCTGGTGAGATTGATTTAGACATGAAGTCTTCGAAACTTCAGTGCTTCGAAGGTAAGGATGCGAAGCTAATGCTTGGGGGAAGTGGATCGGGCACATCGCCTTTTGGTTTGTTGGCAGCCAATGGTGGCGCAGGAGTTTCGACAGTAGCTTTAACGCTAGGAACTATGGGCATTGCTGGTTCGATGGGACCAGAGGCATCAATGAAAAACACTCCGACCGCCTTTGAAGTACAGCTTGCCACCCCGTTCGGCGATCCTCATTTTGAATCGTCGTTTGCTAACCAGATCAGTTTTTTAACGAACCAAGGTATAACACACGCGAAGATTCATTTGAACCCACAGGAAATGGGGCCTGTGAGTGTTGATATTCACTCGATTGGAGACAAGATTGAAGTGAATTTTCAAGCTGCCAGAGAGCAGACTCGGCAAGCCATCGAGGCAAGTATTGATACCTTGCGCGGGCTTATGCGCGACGAAGGAATGTCATTACAGAATGCTGTCGTGAGTAGTATCGAAGTTTCGCCGCCACAAGCAATGTCGGCAAGTTCTGAACAACGATCAAATGATTTTCAGTTTGATAGAGCCAGTCAATTTGATGGTTTTGAGAAGAACTTTCATCAAAACTCTGGTGATCATCGGCAACCAGATGATCAGTCTTTCACGGACGTCGTGCGAACTGATATTCGACCTAGGGAACCGTCGGTCGGCCGAAATAGTTCAATGATGACTGGCAGGTTAACGGGAATTGATCTGTTTGCCTAAACAGCGCCGGTTTACCCTGCTTTTTCAGCGCTTTGCATTTTTCTGCCAAGCTCACAATGAGGACAACCAACTACGGAGATCCTCATGTCAAGCAATGCAGCCAATGCAGGCGACGCCCAAGAAAAGAAAAAAGGCAAAGGCAAGCTATTCATCATTATCGGTCTAGTTATCGCGCTTGCCGGTGGCGGAGGCGGTTACTACTGGTACTCGAAGAAAGCGGCAGAAGAATCGGAAGACGGCGAACAAGCTAAGGGTAAGAAAGCTGTCCTTAAGGCGCCAACCTTCGTTGCTCTTGAGCCGTTCACTGTGAACTTGTCTGACACTAACGCTGAGCGAATGGCGCAAATTGCCGTGTCTTTACAAGTGAGTGATCAAAAGACCGAAGAAGCCATTAAGGCCTATATGCCTGCTCTACGGCACGATATTTTGAAGGTAATTAGTGCCAAAGAGTCGAAAGAAATTTTGACCTCCGAAGGAAAGGACAAGCTTGCGTCTGAGATCGCCGTTGTCGCGGCTGAACGCCTTGGGTGGAAGGGCGGCGATGACGATGACGAAGTTGACGGGAAGGATTCAAGTAAGGAGGCAAATAAGGCCGAGGGTAAGTCTGATAACTCATCGAAGACAAAAAAGAAGAAAGTAAAAGCGGTTGCTGCTCCCAATCCGATTGATCAAGTCCATTTTTCTCAGTTCATAGTGCAGTAATGAAATGAGTGACAATAGTTTAAGCGTCAATGATATTGATGCGCTCATTGGGGGAACCGACTCAATAGAGTCTGATGTGACAGCTAAGCAAAGTGACGATCAGAACTATCGAACCTGCGATATTGCTAATCAACAACGAATTATTCGGGACAAACTCCCTACGCTTGCTGCTATTAATGAGCGTTTCGCAGTCACTCTTAGCGATTCTCTTGTGGTGTTGCTGCGAAAGCCTTCAAATGTAGCGGTTAGTACTGTTCAATTTCAAGCTTTTCAGGAATTACAAGTTGCAATTCAATCGCCAGCACACATAAGCATTTTGTCAATTGACCCGCTGATAGGCTTTGGGTTGGTGGCATGCGAAGCACCGCTAGTTTTTGCGCTTGTCGATACGTTGTTTGGAGGGCAATCGCAAACTCTGCCGACCACAACCAGGGACTTTTCCGCCACTGAGCAATCAGTTATCCAAAGACTGACGGCTTTGGTGATTGAGCAATACCAGCACTCTTGGTCATCTGTCTATCCTTTAACACTTCGCCTTCACGACTCTTTCAATGACATCAACTTGGTTGCAATTGCTGGTGCGAGTGAAGTGATGGTTTGTAGCACCTTTACGATTGAAATTGGGAAACTACGAGGTAGTTTCCACATTTGTGTTCCCTATTCGGCTTTAGCGCCAATTCGCGATGTATTAGTGACCGCTCCTTCCCCCAAAGGGGATCATACCGATAGCGATTGGTCAGAAAAGATGAGCCAGCAAATTGAATTGGCTGAAGTTGAGCTGGTTGCAAATTTTGCTCAAATGAACTCCACCGTACGTGAGTTATTGGCTTTGGAAAAGGGCCAGATTCTTCAATGTGTTGTCGAAAAAAATGTGATCGCAACTGTTTCCGAAGTACCACTTTTGAATTGTCGCTTCGGTAGTAAAAATGGCCGCATGGCATTAAAGGTTAATCACTTCATGAATGACCCTGCACCATTTTTTGAGAATATCTGAATTAGAGATAGAGATAGAGATAGAGATAGAGGACAAAAAAATGACCCAAGAAACCATGCTTAAAGAAACTCTGAATGCTACTGATGACACTACTAACAGCGCTTCTAATCTTGAGTTCGACGAGCTCAATAATGAAAAGTCCATTCCACAAGACTTTGCTGTCACATCGCCGTCCATGAGGGGGGATATGAATATGGTGATGGATATTCCCGTCGTCATTACAGTGGAGTTAGGGCGAGCTAAATTACCTATTAAGCAGATATTGCAATTGGCGCAAGGCTCAGTCATCGAACTTGATGCACTAGCAGGTGAGCCGATGGACGTTTACGTTAACGGCTGTTTAATTGCTCAAGGCGAAGTGGTAGTGATGGGTGAAAAGTTTGGCATTCGCCTGACCGACATTGTGACGCCCTCTGAGCGTATTCGACGGATGAGCAGAAAGTAGCCAATGACATCTTCGATACTTCCGTCTGTCCTTGCTCTTTTGTTTGTGCTCGGCATTATTCCTGTGTCGCTTTGGGTGCTTAAGCAGTCAAAGGGCTTGGGTAACAAGCACATGAAAGGTAATGTCAAGAATCAATTATCTCTGATTCATCGCTTGCAAGTAGGGCCAAGAGAGCAAATTGCCGTTTTACAGGTTGCAGGAAAAACCCTAGTTATAGGTATTACGGCGCAAACTATTCAAACACTTGCCGAGCTTGAGAGTATTGCGGTGGACGAAGCGCATGCTAGCGCTGATGTTAGCGTCATTGAACAAGCCTCAACATTTCAAAGTCTATTGGCTCGGATGAAGCGATCATGAAGCGCCTGATATTTGTTTGTTCATGGCTGTTAATTTCACAGTCTGTACTCGCCCAATCGCCTCTTCAACTGAATGCGACACCTTTGCCGAGCGGCGGTACGACTTATTCCGTAGCTATTCAGACCTTACTCATATTTACCGCGCTGTCATTTTTACCTGCGATGTTGCTGCTGATGACTGGCTTTACTCGAATTGTGATCGTGTTGGCTTTGCTGCGTCAAGCCCTTGGTCTTCAGAGTAGTCCACCGAATCAAGTCATCATCGGGCTATCGTTATTTCTGACCTATTTCATTATGTCGCCGACACTAGAGAAGGTTTACGATGACGCCTACACGCCTTATGCGGATCAAAAAATAAGTTTCGAAGTAGCCTTCGAAAAAGCGCAAGGCCCAATGCGAGATTTCATGCTCCGGCAAGTGCGCGACAACGACATTGCTTTGTTCGCAAAAGTCGCAAAGTTACCTGCAACAACCAAGGCCCAGGATTTACCGATGAAAACGCTCATTCCAGCGTTCGTGATTAGCGAGCTTAAGTCAGCGTTTCAAATCGGCTTTATGGTGTTTTTGCCTTTTTTGTTAATCGACTTGGTCGTCTCTAGCGTATTGATGTCTATGGGTATGATGATGCTTTCACCAGTACTCGTATCTCTGCCGTTTAAGCTCATGCTTTTTGTTTTGGCGGATGGTTGGAACTTGATCGTTGGTTCGTTGCTAGCAAGCTTTAAATAGGAAATGTGATGAGTCCAGAATTCGTTGTGACGACGGGAAGGCAAGCCTTAGAGTTGATGCTGATTGTCTCTGCCCCCTTACTGTTAGTTGCGCTAGTGGTTGGCCTTGTCGTTAGCGTCTTGCAGGCGGTCACTCAGATAAATGAGGCAACGCTTTCGTTCGTGCCAAAAATTATTGCACTCTCAATCACTTTGGTCATTGCGGGCCCATGGATGTTGAATTTGTTGGTCGAGTACATCCAACGCATTTTGCTATCAATTCCTAGTGCAATTGGTTAATTGCGGTGGTGACTTTTTCCGAAGCACAGTTACTTGACTGGATGACGGCCTGGTTACTGCCATTCTTTCGCATTCTGGGCCTTGTTATGGCTGCGCCAATTTTGTCGCATCGATCAGTGCCGATGCGTTTAAAAATTGGCTTCTCGCTAGTGCTGAGTTTTTTGGTTGCGCCTCTTGCCTCCATACCCGCAGGCCTCTCACTTGCGAGTAACAGCTTTCTTATCGAAGTGATTCGGGAAACGGCGATCGGAGCGAGTATCGGGTTTTTAGCCAGGGTTGTGCTGGTTGTTTTCGAATTGGCAGGCGAAGTGATAGGACTGCAGATCGGATTGTCATACGCGGGTTACTTTACGCCTGGCGCCAGTACTGGTAATGCGGTTGGTGCTTTTACTGGCACACTAGGGCTTTGGTTGTTTGTCACCTTGAATGGGCCACTGTTGCTTATTGGCGTGGTCATCGATAGTTTT
>JAYWIG010000131.1:0-3696 GCA_043789035.1 Betaproteobacteria bacterium | reverse complement strand
CCACAACTTCGAGGCGCTCGCGTGGTACAAATCGAGCCATCTTAAACGGGCCAGATCCCGATGCATCCGCAGCAAAGGCAACCCAAGCTGCCTTTGCTCTATCGGCTGCGGGAGTGGCAGCAGGGGTCGCATCAAATTTCTTTTGCCAGTGTCCAGGCGAAGCCATGAAAAGATTTGTCAGGTTTATTGGCAGGAAGGCGTCTGGTTCACTCGTCGTTAGTTCAACTGTCAGATCGTCAATTTTTCTAGCGGTACGCAAGGTTGGCATTCTTGAAGCGGTAACACCTACTTGGCTAGCGTCAAAATGCGGGGCATCCTTATCCATTACCTTGCGAACGTTCCAAACTACGGCATCAGCATCGAAATTGCTACCGTCATGAAATTTCACGCCGGAGCGAAGCTTGAAAACCCACTTGGTTTTATCTTTTGCATCTACTGCCCAGCTCGTTGCCAAGCCAGGCATCATTACACTAGGAGCATCGGACTTTGATAAATCCCATTGCGTTAATGCGTCGTACATAGGAATGCCAGTGAAGCGGTTACCTTCAAAGCCTTGGTCTGGCTGGCCAAGCGTTCTGGGTATATCCGCAGCCGTCATCGCAATTCGGAGTACCTTTTCCTGTGCGTTGACTGGAAGCGCGGCACAAAGTGCGGCGCTCATGACTACTGCTGGTGCGAAATAGCGTGCCAAACGACTCATCTGAATTCCTGTAATTAGAGTTAAAAATTGCGGCTCAACCGCGAAAATCAATCAAAACTAAGCGAGCAAGGATCGTGCCATTGATACTGTTTAAGGTAGCTGGGCTTTATCTTCGAACTGCACAAAAATGGAGCGCGACACACAAAAATATAGCGCAATTTTTGATAACGCGCTTTTTAGGGGCATTGTCTGAGCGCTGCGGATTAATTCGGTGCGTTAGCTACCTTAATCATGGCATGCAAAAGAACATTCGCACCGGCGGTTAAATGCTCCGGTTTTGCGTCTTCAATTTCATTATGCGAGATGCCGTCTTTACACGGAATAAAAATCATGGCGCTCGGAGCAGTTCTTGCCACATAGACAGCATCGTGGCCTGCGCCGCTCACAATATCTCGCGGATCAAAACCGTGCGCAGTGGCAGCCTCTCGAACTGACTGAACCAAGTCTCTGGCAAATGCAGTGGGCGGAAAATAGACCACGGGCGTTATGCTGACGGTCACTCTTTGTTCTGCCTCTAAATCTGCACAGGCTTTTCTGATTGCCAAGTCCATTCGATTCAATCCTTCGTCATTGCTATGGCGGAAATCAACCGTGAAAGTGACCTTACCGGGAATCACGTTGCGGGAGTTTGGAAAAACGTTGACATAGCCGACTGTGCCTCGTCCATGAGGTTGCTCTTGGAGCGCGATTGAGTTGACCTTGGCCATCAGCCCCAAAGAAGCAAGCAAGGCATCACGGCGTAGGGCCATGGGCGTAGGGCCAGCATGCGCCTCCTGTCCAGTCACCACGACGTCATACCAGCGTTGCCCGAGGGCACCCGTAACGGCGCCTATGGTGATGTTTGCGTCCTCGAGTACTGGTCCTTGTTCGATATGGGCTTCGAAATAGGCTTCGAACGGCTTGCGATCGTCAGACCATGTAATGTCGCTGGGTGGAGCACTCGTTTTTGAGTAGCCGATGTTTTCCAAGGCTTGTTGAACCGTAACGCCATCTCTGTCGGCTGCAGTGAGTGCATGTTCTAAAGTGAAAGCACCGCAATAAACGCCGGAGCCCATCATCACAGGCACAAAGCGTGAGCCTTCTTCATTGGTCCATACACACACCTCAATGGGTGCCGAAGTAGTAATTGCGTTGTCATTCATTGTGCGGATCACTTCAAGGCCCGCTAACACGCCGTAATTACCATCGAACTTTCCTCCCGAGGGCTGGGTGTCAATATGGCTGCCAGTGGCCACCGCGCCGCGCGTTGGATCGCTGCCGGATTTGCGTGCGAAAATATTACCAATCGAATCGATGCGAATTGCGCATCCTGCGTCTTTGGCCCAGTCAATAAAAAGGTTACGTGCTTGGCGATCTAGGTCAGTCAAGGCGAGCCTGCAAACACCACCCTTTTCTGTCGCACCCAGTTGCGCGAGTGTCATGAGTGAGTTCCAGAGTCGACTTGAGTTGATGACCATTTTGTTTTCTTGAGCTTAGTGGGTTGTATTGGGTTGTATCGGGTTGTATCGGGTTGTCAGTGCATTGATCTTGAAGTATCGCATCGCAATAAAAGCCTGGCAACCAATTGATGGAATGAATCGTAAAGAATGGATCTGTCAGATTCTGTCAGTCGTCTTCACAATGGCATCTGTCCTTAAATGCAAATCTGGCAATAGCTCAATACCCAAACCCGGTTTGTTGCTCAGCGAAATCATGCCGTTTTTCACGACCGGCAATTCAGTGACTAGTTCTTTGTACCAGCCACTATAAAAGGCGCGAACGCTTTCTTGAATCAACGCATTCGGCGCGTGAAGGCTTAAATGCGTACTGGCTGCCCAGACCACAGGGCCTGTGCAATCATGCGGAGCGATTGGAAGTTGCCAGGCGTCGGCCATAGCAGCAATCTTTCTTGCTTCGGTCAGACCTCCGCACCAGCTTAAATCCAGCATCACCACCCCTGCAACGCCAGTCTGTAAGTAGTCTTTAAAGCCCCATTTGTAGGAAAGCGTTTCGCTGGCACAAATCAGAGCGTCGCTATGCGGTGCGTATTGTTTGAGCAAATCGAGGCTATCCATCCGAATCGCATCTTCGTGCCAGAAGGTATTGAAAGGCTTTAAAGCTCTTGCGATTTTTTGGGCCATTGGCAAGCGCCACAAGCTGTGGAACTCAACCATGATGTCCATTTTCGAACCCACAGCCTTGCGGATTTTTCGAAACGGTTCTAAGGCCTTGTCAAGGTCGTCTTCACTAATGTATTGGCCATCGCTGGCCTCGGCTGCCATGTCGAAGGGCCAGATCTTCATGGCTGTAATGCCTTCGGATAAGAGCGATTCCGCTAACTCATCAGCGTGATGGAGGAAGCCTTGCAAGTCTTCGTAAGGACCAGAATTGTTTTCTAGGCCCCAGTTCGATGTGCTTTGGTTGGCAGTACTGCGAACATATTGGTAGCCTGCACAAGTGTTGTAGATACGGATGGCATCTCTGCTTTTTCCGCCAAGCGCTGTGTGGATGGGCATATTGGCCGCCTTGCCAAAAATATCCCACAACGCGATATCGATAGCGCTATTGCCACGGGTTTCAACTCCTGAACCACGCCACCCCAGATAACCCTGAATGTCTTTGCCGCGCGCTTCAATGTCGAGAGCGTCTTTGCCGATTAATTTAGGCGCTACCCATTCATGGATGTAGGCTTCAACTGCTGCCGCACCCATGAATGTTTCGCCAAGGCCCACTAGGCCTTCATCGGTATGTAAACGTACCCACAAGAGATTGGGAAATTCTCCCAGTCTAATAGTTTTAACTTTAACGATTTTCATACCGATTCTTGCCTAGTGAAATTAACCGCCGCGCGCTTTTTTCAATGCATCAACGACGATCGTGATCGCATCGGCGCCAATTGTTCCCGCGTTTTTGTCATACACAGGTTTTACTTTCTCGAACATGCGACGCTGCTCAGCAGGAGTGATCTCGTTTACCTGCATACCTTTGGCCTTCAAGTTTGCAAGTGCCTTCGTATC
>JAYWIG010000130.1:0-13588 GCA_043789035.1 Betaproteobacteria bacterium | reverse complement strand
TCATCTTCGAGATGGTGCTTTATTCGTAAAAGAATGATTTCATCGGTTCCCGGTTTATAGAAATACCTAGCGATATAGCCACTACTTCCAAAAGCAATAATCACCTCTCGGTGAAACATCATTTCAGGAACTGGACGATGGGCCTCTGGCTGCTTCGCGATAGCTTTGATTGCATTTTTAATAGCTTGAGCTGCACGCTTAGAAGCTTCTGGGTTTTTGCTTTCGAGGAATTGCCGCAGTCGCTCAACGTCACGCCGAGCGGCCCGGGTAAGTCTTAATCGTGGCATTCTGGTGCGGGTTTTTCGTTATCCGTGCCCCACGTATCAAGCCAAGAATCTAGTTCTTCATGCGTGAGATGAAGTTTTGTTTCTTGATAATCAATAAGCGCAGATTCACAGCTTGCATTCCAAGCCGCTTGCTTTTCTTCCTCGGCAACAAATCGGCTGACTGCATCTCGGGCTAGCGCATGAGACGATCGCTTTCTCATTTGAGCAATTCGATCCAGTCTAGCGCGTAGGTCTGTATCTAAGCGGAGCGACATAGGGGTGATTGTTGCCATAATGAATCCTATGGTTTGTAGATTAATGCACTACAAAGTATATTCTATGACTACACAATGTCAAGGCTAAGGACGAGGATGATTGTCACGCAGCCCGTACCAAACACCTCGCGCTGCGCTTTGCTGTTAATTTGCCCAGACTGCGTGAGTTTTCGGTGGTGAGTCTTAATCGCATTTCGGTTGGCTGGAAAGGCTGCAAGAACTAATTTTTCATGGGTTACTTTCTCCTCAACAAAACCCATGGTTGCCACGCTGGGGCATATAGACGTGGCAGATAGCACTCTGAAAGGGCAATGATCCCCCAGATTGAGCCAAGAGTAGATTTGCAACGAACCAAAACCTAGAGCGACTATGTAGATTTAATGTTTCGTAATTAAGGTATTTTTCTGGAAATCAAGATGCATTGTGCGTCGCAAGTTCAAAAAGTCGATACGACGCGGTCGTTAGTGGATCTAGCCCCTAGCTTCGCAGCACGAATCAATAGTTCAGCCTTGGGCTAGCCAACGCGCCGAGCACTACACTTGGTAGATTAGCCGAGCTGCGGCTCGTAATAGGAACCAAATTAGCCAGTGGTGCTAGCTTAGGTGCTTTGGGGGATTTAGTATCGAAGAGGCGGGTAGTGTCTAGTCAAGCGCCCATGCCCAAACCTGAAGTGCCCGAACGCCATGGGCTTGTGCCAATAGAACATCGCTCGCATACAAAACGAGCATGAGCTTTTCCGCTCTTGGGTAATCTAGTGTGGCGTCTTCCATCGCCCGAATCTCTCGTTCCAGCCTGGTTGCGTTCGATAGATCGGCACACACTTGAATAAGCTGCTCCTTGCCATTTGAAAATCGAGCGAGAAAGTCAACCTCAAATCCCCTTTGCGTTCTGACGTATGCGAGCGTGGCACCTTGGCGCTGCAATTCACTTTGCACCATGACCTCTAAAGCATGACCAATGTTTGATCTACCGCTTTGGTCAAAAGCTCGAATCAATCCAGTATCAATAGGATATATTTTTCTGGGGTTGGAATTGAGTCGCCGCTCAGATTCGGTCGCAATAGGAAGCGCTTCGACAAGAAACGAATCAAGTAGGTGACCAAACATCGCGTGCAAGGCATCTTTTGAGGTGCCGTGCCCTTGAGCTTTTAAATCTTGATGGAACCGATTCAAACTAAAGAGCGACGCCGGATTGCGCAAGCATTGCCTAGTAAGCCATCGCAGCGCGGCAATTTGGCTAAGCTGATAACGCTCGATGATGTCCCGAAAAATTACGGTATCAACATAACTCTGTAGAAGCTGCGTATGCAGAGTATCGGATAGGCCTTGCACCTCTGGAAATCCCCCATGTCGAAGGTATAGCAGAAACCATTTTTCGATAGCTGAGCGCTCTGCTGCTTTTAGACGGGCGCTGGGTTTTTTAGGTTCTTGGCCATGGTGGCGAAGAAACTCGCGAAAGCTAAACGGGCGAACAATCGTTTCAATACCGCGCCCACGCAGCGATGTATGAACTTCGCGTGAAAGCATCCGAGCAGACGAGCCGGAAACAATAATGTCAATTTGCTCGGTATCAAGCACCCGACGCACGAACCGTTCCCAACCATCGACAAGTTGAATTTCATCCAAGTACCAGACACATCTTTGCTTGTTGCGCAATTCCGGATAGCGACGAAAGTATTCCTCAAGGAGTTCAGAAAGTTGAGTGTGGTCTAAATCTGCAAGACGATCATCGTCGAAACTCAAATAGATTGCTTGATGGGCTGCGCTTAGGCCCAATGCTCGTTCATCGCTTTGTAGCTGCAGCAAATAGGTTGTTTTACCAGCGCGCCGCATACCAATGACTGCATGCGCTTTGTTTCGAATTGAAGGTAAAGCAATGTCGCGTCGAGTGACTTGTGTTCGCTCAACCGCGTCGAGAGCGAAATTAAGTTTTTCGGTAAGGATGGGATGTAAAGCCATTTGTATATTTTAAATCTGAACTTAAAAAAAGTATAGAAAATAAATATACTGTACCTAAAATAAGTGAGAAAATGGGGTTGGCGTGCGACTGCACATCTGACCGTACATAGCGGAAATATTTGAAGCTATTCGCGGCCCGCATATAGAAACAACTCGGCCCTAGTAATCATAGCGATATAGCTTTTCCCTTACAGCCTGTGGGTGCTATCGTCGGCGATATCATGAAAATGCGCGCGTTGCTTGCCAGCAATATTTAAGTTGCAGGTTTTGCTAGCCGGTCTGGTGTGTCTTCTAAGCTCCTAAATCACGCACTAAATAAACAGTTTTTGTTTGTGGCTACGCCCGCGACGATATCTTGCACGGTTTGGCCGCATCCGTTGAGCCGATAACGTCGAATTTTTTGTGGCGACCGCAGCTTCGAGATCCAAACGAAGAAATGGTTTCAGAGGCTGCCGTAAACGGTTCTGCGCAATATTTGGTAACAGTGAATACGCGTGAATTTGCAATGGCTTCCGATCAATTCGGCATTAAAGCCTGACTGCCAGGACAGGTTTTGAAAATCTTGGAGAAAACACTACGAGGCAAGTCGCCCTCAGATTTCCGGGTACAAAACGGAGGCTTTCTTCAAGGCGCGAGCAGCCAAGGGAAGTATTGGTAAAGTAAAAACATTGCATAATGATCAACATCACCCACGGTCGAACATGAACTTGCAGCAGTCTTCAAAAATATCAATATGAAGCCCTCCGGCTCTAACAGCTTAGACCACGCCACACTCGATCTACTACGCCAACAACACCCAGCTTGGCGGCTATTGCGTGCCGATCACGCGCCTTTAATTGCCAGCTTTCTGCAACGCGTATTTGTCACACCGAATATTCGCGTGATTCATCAAGCTGATTTGGCCGAGGCCTTGGAGGACGAACTCTTTGCATTGCGCGAGCAACTAGGTGACGATAAATACCCCAAACCCGCCTTGGACTACCTCAATGAATGGGCTGGGCCAGATAAGGCATGGTTGCGAAAATACTATGCGCAAGGCTCGGACGAGCCTTACTTTGATCTAACCCCCGCGACTGAAAAAGCACTTGTTTGGATTGGTTCTTTGGCAGAGCGCAGCTTCGTGGGTACAGAATCGCGCTTGCTTACTTTGTTTGATTTACTTCGCCAAATTAGTGAGGGTTCGCAGGCTAACCCAGAGTTACGCTTGGCTGATCTTCGGCGTCGCCGCGATGAGATTGATGCGGAAATCGCCAGAGTACAAAGCGGCGATATTCCCGTGCTCGAAAGCAGCGCTATTAAAGATCGCTTTCAGCAGTTCACACAAATCGCTCGTGAACTGTTGACGGACTTTCGGCAGGTGCAGGGTAATTTCCGTGATTTAGATCGCCAAGTCCGCGAGCGCATTGCCTTGTGGAATGGCAGCAAGGGTGAGTTATTGCAAGACATCATGGGTGAGCGCGATGCGATTGCTGATTCCGATCAGGGGAAAAGCTTTCGGGCGTTTTGGGAGTTTTTGATGTCAAGCCAACGCCAAGATGAACTCTCTGATTTATTGGAGCGTGTGCTTGCCCTTCCCCCTGTGCAAGAGCTTAGGCCCGATATAAGGACCCGTAGAGTTCACTATGACTGGTTAGAGGCGGGCGAGCATACGCAACGAACAGTCGCTCAGCTATCGCAACAACTGCGCCGATTTTTGGATGATCAAGCTTGGCTAGAAAATCGACGCATCATGGATATCATCCGCAGCATTGAGGCACGCGCCATTGAGTTTCGCGATGAGCCGCCACAAGACGCCGTCATGTTTATCGATGAGTCTGCTGCCAGTGTGGAGTTGCCCATGGAGCGCACCTTGTTTACGCCGGCCGTGCAAGCTCGTATTAATAATGTGCGCTTAGTAGCAGGCAACGAAGATGTGGATGCCGCCGCTTTATTTGCGCAAATGGTGATTGATAAAGCCCAACTGGTGCGCCACATTCTGCATGCCTTGCACGACCGCGAGCAGATTGCATTGGGTGAGCTGATTGAGCAGCGCCCGCTCGAACATGGCTTAGCCGAAATCATTGCTTATCTTCAATTGGGCAGCGAGCAGTTTCGCACTGACGTTGAGGAGAGTGTGGTCGAGACTATTTCGTGGCAGGGCCTTGGAGTTGACGGTGACATGCAGTTCAAAGAAGCGCAGTTGCCCAAAACAATTTTTAGAACGACGTTTAGAAGATAAGCTGTGTCAGATACCACCACCATAACGCTAACCTCGAATCCAGATCCCCTTTCAATCTTGGTCCAGCGTAAACCCGATCTTTCGTTGCTGTTGGTCAGCCTGCTTAAAGGCGTTTTGATGAGAGACCCGCACCCCGCTTTGTGGAGTGCACTGGTGCAACTACAATCGCAAGTGCGCGATTATGTGGCCGTGTTGGCGCTCGAACTAGTGCTAGATGAAGCAGAGGGTTATGCCTTCTTACGCTCACGCGCTACGCTAGAAGATGAAAGCGACGATGGCATACCTAGGCTGGTTGCGCGTCGGCCATTATCATTTCCGGTGAGTTTAATTCTGGCGTTGTTGCGCAAGAAACTTGCTGAGTTTGATGCAAGTGGTGCTGAGACTCGGCTTGTACTATCCCGCGATGAGATCGTCGAATTAGTGAGAATTTTTTTGCCACTTCGTAGCAACGAGACTAGGCTTTTTGACCAAATTGAAACGCACTTGAATAAGATCACGGAGCTGGGCTTTTTGCGTCGGCTCAAATCCAGCACGCACATAAACCAAGCAAACCAAGGCAACTACGAAGTACAGCGCATCTTGAAAGCCTTTGTTGATGCGCAGTGGTTGTCGGAGTTCGATGAACGGTTAGCCGCTTATCAAGTTCGCTTAGCGACGGCCGAGCCTGCATCTGCGCAAAAAAAGACAATTCAAGGTGGTAATCGATGAGCGAACATGCAGCACTATCCGGCTTTCGCTTGCATCGCTTGGAAGTGTTCAACTGGGGTACTTTCGACAAGCGCGTTTGGTCTATGCAACTCAATGGCGAAAATGGCTTATTGACCGGTGATATTGGTTCGGGTAAATCCACCTTGGTTGATGCCGTCACCACCTTACTTGTACCTGCGCATCGGGTGGCCTACAACAAAGCCGCCGGTGCGGATAGTCGGGAGCGCAGCTTGCGCTCCTATGTGCTGGGCCATTACAAATCAGAGCGCAATGAGGCCAGTGGTAACGCTAAACCGGTAGCGCTACGAGACCACAACAATTACTCGGTGATCCTTGGCGTGTTTGTGAACGAGGGGTATGACCAAAGCGTGACCCTTGCCCAAGTATTCTGGATGAAGGATTCGCAGGGCCAGCCTGCTCGGATGTTTTGCGGGGTGGACAGAGCTTTATCTATCACTGAAGATTTCGCTCACTTTGGTACAGATATGGGTAAGCTACGCAAGCGCCTGCGTGCAACCGAGGTAGAGATCTTCGATACGTTCCCACCCTACGGTGCCTGGTTTCGACGGCGCTTTGGTATTGAAAATGAGCAGGCACTCGATTTGTTTCATCAAACGGTGTCGATGAAGTCGGTTGGCAACCTCACTGACTTTGTGCGCAGCCATATGCTGGAAGCCTTTGATGTTGCACCGCGTATCAGTGCACTCATTAGCCACTTTGATGATTTAAATCGTGCTCATGAGGCCGTGCTCAAAGCCAAGCGCCAAGTGGAGCTTTTGATGCCCCTGATGATTGACGCCGACAAACACGCGCAACTGCTTGCATTGATTGAAGAATTACGGGCGCAACGCGAACAACTGCGGGCTTATTTCGCTAGCCTCAAGCAAGCATTACTGGATAAGCGCTTGAATATTCTTGGCGAAGAGGGCGACAAACTGGCGGCACAAGTGCAACGCCTAGAGGAACGCCGCGATGGGCAGCGCATCGAGGTCGATGAGCTCAAACAAGCGGTTGAGAAAAATGGCGGTGATCGGCTAGAGCGTTTAAAAAGCGACATCAAACGCATGGGGCAGGAGCATGAGCGCCGCCGCTTAAAAGCGCTGCGTTGCCAGGAGTTATTGGAAAAACTGGGCGAGGCCATCGCGGCCAACGAAGACTTATTTCTAAGCCAAGCGCATCGTCTGCGCGAGGCTGCCGGCAAGGTGCATGAGCAAGAGGCTCAGTTTCAAAATGATGAGCGTGAGAAGGATTTTCAATTCCGGCAGCTACGCGTCGACCATAGCACGCTAAATGGTGAACTAACCAGCCTCAAAGAACGACGTAACAATATACCCGCCGAGCAAGTGGCGATGCGCGCAGCTATTTGCCAGGCTTTGTCGATTCCGCAGGATGACATGCCCTTTGCTGGCGAATTACTCCAAGTGCGTGAGGATGAGCGTGCTTGGGCGGGTGCCACTGAGCGCTTAATGCGCCCCTTCGGCTTATCGCTCTTAGTGCCAGAGATTCATTACAAGCAGGTGCATAAATGGGTAGACGGAACGCGATTAAAAGGGCGGTTGGTGTACTTTCGGGTGCGCACCGGCGGGCGAAGCGAGATACCTAGCCTGCACCGGGATTCACTCGTACGCAAACTTTCGATCAAGCCCGATTCACCGTTTTATGAGTGGTTGGAACGCGAGCTTGCGCAACGCTTTGACGTGGCATGTTGCGCGACTCCAGATCAATTTCGGCGTGAGCCCAAAGCGATTACTCTGGCGGGGCAGATTAAGTCTGCCGGTGAACGCCATGAGAAAGATGATCGCTTTGCGCTCGAAGATCGCAGCCGCTATATTCTTGGATGGAGCAACATCGAAAAAATCGCGGCGCTGCAAGCACAAGCAGAACTATTAGAACATCGCTTAGCAGAGCTTGCAGGCCAGATCAGTCAGCTTCAAAGTCAACGCAGACAGCTCAAGGATAGCCTCGACGCGCATTTGAGACTAGAAGAGTTCCGCGACTTTCAGGAGCTCGACGTAGGCAGCGTTGCCCGCGCCCTTGTCGCACTGGAAGCGGAACAGAAAACGCTTGAGCAAACTTCCGACGTACTGATGCAACTTGCGGCGCAGCTGCTCAAAGTGCAGGGCGAGCTTCACTTAAGCGAATTAAGTTTGCGTGAGAAGCACCAAGAACTTGGGTCGCTGGCGACCAAGCGCGAGGTTGCAATGAGCCTGCGTGTACAGACCGAGGCTTTGCTGGCCGATATCTCTGAAGAAGCTGGGCAAGCTATAGCGGAACAACTCGATCCGGTGCGTTTTCAGGCGTTGGGGGAACACCAGCTCACGGTTGAATCTTGTGACAATCGCGAACACGAGGTACGGGTTTGGATTCAGGCGCGGCTCAATAATGAGGAAGGTAAGCTCAGATATTTAGCCGAAAAAATCATCAAGGCAATGGCATCGTTCAAGGATGAGTTCAAGCTCGACGCCGCCGAAATCGACGCCAGTGTGGATGCAGCCTTTGAGTATCGACGCTTATTAGATGCGCTGCAAAGTGATGACCTGCCGCGCTTCGAGTTGCGTTTTAAAGAGTTACTCAACGAGAACACGATTCGCGAGGTTGCCAACTTTCAGTCGCAATTGGCTCGCGAGCGCGAATCGATCAAAGAGAAAATCGAAAGGATTAATGCCTCATTAACGCAGATCGATTACAACTCTGGGCGCTACATCGTGTTGGAATCTCAACCCACCCCAGATGCAGAAATTCGTGACTTTCAAAGTGAGTTGCGCGCTTGTACCGAAGGCGCTCTTACGGGCTCTGACGATGCTCAATATTCCGAAGCGAAGTTCTTGCAGGTGCGGCGCATTATTGATCGATTTCGTGGCCGCGATGGCCTTACCGAGATTGACCGTCGCTGGAGCACCAAGGTAAGCGATGTGCGCAGCTGGTTTGTGTTTGCAGCGAGTGAGCGTTGGCGTGAAGATGAGCGCGAGCATGAGCATTACTCAGATTCGGGCGGTAAATCTGGTGGCCAAAAGGAAAAACTTGCCTACACCATTTTGGCAGCTAGTTTGGCCTACCAATTCGGCTTGGAATGGGGTGCAACGCGCTCGCGATCATTCCGATTCGTAGTGATTGATGAAGCCTTTGGGCGCGGTTCGGATGAATCTGCGCAGTATGGATTAAAACTCTTCACGCAACTCAACTTACAGCTATTGATCGTTACGCCGTTGCAAAAAATCCATATCATTGAGCCCTATGTAGCCAGCGTGGGCTTCGTACACAACGAAGAAGGGCGTGACTCTAAATTACGTAACCTTTCGATCGAAGCTTATCGCGAGGAGAAGGCGCGAAATAAACGAGGAATTGAGGCTTGAGCCGGACCTCTTTGCACCGGACCTCTTTGACCTGGACATCGCCTAGCGACTTGCGCGAACAGGTGAACAAGCTTTGGGAACGGGGCGATTTGTTGGTCAGCGAGCTTGCCTCATTTGAGGGCAAAGACCATGGCATCTATGGCGACGTTTTTCCAAAAAGGCTGCTTCTGAAATGCCCAAGTGCCACTGAGCTTAGAGACCGCTTTGACGAAGCACGGAGTTGGAGTAAGAAGTTACAAGAAATGCCCCATTTGCGGTTGGAGCGGCGCGAGTTTAATCACCGCACCTTGGGAGTGAATTCGGTGCCTGCTAGCGCTTGGCTCGATAATATCGAAGCGGCAGCCGCCTTGGTCAACAGGCAGAAAGATCTGAAGAATTTTCGTGCGCTGGTAATACAGACAAAGGCCCAAGAACTGTCCTTGCTCTCATGGATTGGAACGCGGCCAATCAAGGCACTGAGCTTGGCAGCGGATTGGCCGATGCTTCTCAAAGTCGTGGCGTGGATGAAGGCGCATCCCAACCCGAACGTGTATTTTCGTCAGATTGATGTGCCAGGAGTTCACAGTAAATTTATTGAGGACCAACGCGCCGTGCTCTCGGAGCTAATAGAGCTTGCCGCGCCTGCTTGCGTTGTTGATCCTCTTGCGAGGGGGCAGTCGGGTTTTGCTCGACGCCACGGTTTTCGCGAGAAACCAGAGCGGGTACGCTTTCGAGTGTTAGATAATTCGCTGCATCTTTTGCAGGGCATGGCTAACCAAGATATTGAGTTAGATGCGGGAACTTTCGCGCGCTTGGATTTGAAAGTGTCGCGCGTATTCATCACTGAAAACGAAGTGAATTTCCTCTCCTTTCCTCAGGTACCCAGCAGCATGGTGATCTTTGGTGCAGGCTACGGTTTTTCGGCGTTGCGCGAGGCAAGCTGGCTACACAACTGTGAAATTTACTACTGGGGCGATATCGATACCCATGGCTTTGCAATTCTCAATGAATTGCGAGCGCGCTTTACGCATGTGAACTCTTTGCTGATGGACCGCGCCACTCTCATGCAGTTTCGTGACCTATGGGGCCATGAAAGTAGCCCAGTGCATGCCGATCTCTCTAATCTTACTCAAGATGAAAGCCAACTCTATGATGACCTTCGAGACAATGTTTTCGGTGAGGCAGTGCGTTTTGAGCAGGAGCGGGTGAGTTTTTCTTGGGTGCTGGCGGCATTACGCTACTTATGACTTAATCATGCTTTTTTTAGTCATCGAAAATAGATGCGCATGCGATGGCTCTTCGAGTTTGTACACGCCTCTATTTGATTTCCAGACAAGTTCTGCTTTGATGAGCACTTCGATAGCTGCCTGTATGCTTGCCGTGGATAGATTCTTTTTGCCAGTAATCGATTTGTATTTTGCTATGTTCTCGGTACTGAAAACAGGCGCGGAAACTTCGTCATTCGCAATGTCGCTTAAAACAAGTCGGGCCAGAATTGGAAGATTTTCTAATTGCTGACGAATAAGCGTCGCTTCCGCTGCTGCCTTTGTTGTCACTTCTGCCGCCAATCTTTCGTTGAAGGTTGACATGGCATCTAAGCTCAAGATGCACGCGCCGATTGCGTCGTTGAGTATTGCTGGTCTTTTGCCAAGTTTTATGAATAGTTCATTCGTTACTTTGCTATCTAAACTAGCTCCGTTTAAGTTCTTGTTGTACATGTTGCAAAGATCGTCGATGTATTCAGAACCAAGATAGGGCATCTGCATGACGCTTGAACCGAAAAAGGCTTGGTCTTTCTTAGTGACCATATCTGCAAGTTTGGCGCGGTTTGAGCCTGTGAATATAAGCAATAGGTGAGCATCGCTTTGACTATTATTTTTGATTTGATCACGAGTGCTTTTCAGCGCCCACAGTGCATCCTGACCTAATTTATTAGTCATAGCTCTTTGAGCTTCATCAATGATTAACGCAATTGGTTTTTTAACCGTGCTGTATAGCTCATAAAAAGCATCGAGCATTGAACCTTCATCTTGGTTCTTAGCAAAGTTTAGCCCGCCGCCAACTCCGAAAACGTTCGCATTAATGGCTGCTGGGGTTATTTTCTTAACTGCCTTTGCGATAGACCCTTTTGCGTCTCGCTTTGCGTTAGCGAATGCTTGCCCGATCGAGCTCCCAGTGTTGTCGCCCTGAGACAGCGTTAAGTCGATGTAAATCACTAGGTAGCCCCGGCGCTCAAGGTCGGGAACTAAATCATTGATGAGAAACGCTGTTTTTCCAATGCGTCGTTCGCCCCCGATAAAAAGGCCGTCGCTTGATAAGCCCACTGCTATCGGACCCGTTAACATCTGAGCAATGTGCGCTGCAAGGGCTGGCCGTGCAAAATGGTATTTCTTGTTCATCGCTGTTTTTTATACTTAAATATAAAACTAAGTATAAAGCACGAAATAAAATATGCAAGAGTATAAAGTTGTTCTGCAAGCGGTTGATTTCTGTCGAAACTTTACAGGCAAGAATTTTATTGTTTAGAACGACAACGAAAGTCATTGCGAATCAAAAAGCTAAGTACGTCAAGTTCGTCTAGCGCGAGAGATACGCTTTGCACCTAACGGTTTGCCAACAGATACGCCAACCAAAGTCGTCATCTGAGATACCGCCAGCGTATTGAACTTGGTCGCGCAAGTTGCCTTTCAAGCTTGTGTTTGCGTCGTACGATTGTTGCGCCCTGACACCGAAAAAGGCGACGTTCATCAAATCGGCCTCGCTTGTAGAGAGGATACTAATCTGCTTTTTGGATAGGGTGTCGGGGATCAATTTTTCTTTAATCGCACTGATATGAATTTGGAAATTCACCTTCGCGAGATTGCGTCGGATATCCCAGCTTACTTTTTAAACCCGTCGAATTCGACGGGTTTAAAACTGACATTATTCAACTGCTCCCAAATCCCCCAAGAACAAATCGTATTACGACTACGCAGCCAATTACGAATTAAATCATCAGTATTAGCGCTGTTTTTTATCGCTCAATATCAGTGATGCAGACGTACACAATGCCGCCCTGCGTGTAGGTGCCAACATGTTGATCGAGAATCGCACAAATCAGCCAACATGCTTAGATACGGCCAATTGGTCAACAGTCTGTTGATCAATTGGTTTTGATAGGTAGATCAATTGGTGATGAACTAGAGGGGTGTATCGTTGTGAGATGTACTTAAGCGTTTGCTACGACTTCCATCAGCTTTCCGTAGTTGCTAATAACGTCATACTTAACTTGCTCGGAAGTAATTTTCGAAAAAAACTTCCGAGCGCATTCAATCTTACATTCTTCAATTTTCCGCAAATCCATGCTTGACATTGACCCTTTGGTTTCGGCAACGAAATACACATGCTTTACCTTGCCTTGCTGAAACGCGATGGCCCAATCTGGGTTGTAATCGCCAACCGGTGTGGAGATAAAAAAACCTTTGGGTAGTTTCGCGTAAACGACCACTTCGGTGCTTACATCAAGTTTTGCGAACGCCTTCTCGATATTTGAATCAGTAAATACATAGTCATAAGTATGTCGATTTGTTCTCAACGCAGCGCTGAAGTTATGTTCAGGTTTTGCTTGAGTAAAGATATCAGAGCTATAGCTTTCACCTGTCGCATCGTAGGTGATGTGTTCAATAATGGCAGTCGCCTTCTGCTCGTTAATGATGAGCAAGGCCTTCTGCATAAAGTCTTCAGGGTTGGTTCGATATTGTGAAAATACAGCTCTGTTCACACCTTGCAATATCGCTGCGATTGTCGAGCGAGTGAGTTGAGTCTCCACCGACAAGCGTCCTATTAAATCGTACTTTACCGCTGAATGAGCTGAACCTTTCTGGGAATCGGTTTTGGTTTCCATAATCTTGAAGCTATCACCCTGCTTCAGGGCATCTATGGTCGTCGTGTCAGTTTGCTCACCGCTCACCACTGTGTTTTGCAAAGGTGCAACTTTTAACTCAACGTCTAGCTGCTTGATGCATTTTTTTATTAGCTCCACCGTTTGAAAGCTTCCACCGCTAACGTTTGGTATGCCTGTTTTTTATATTTGAGTTTCACCTTTACGGACTCTAAGCGCCATTTGTAAGGAGCGGAATGTGACCGTTTTATTCTTTGAATTCGTGTCTATTAATTAAAGTACGAAAAATTTCACTTGAACTATTAATAAAAATTTCCAGATATGTCATAGGGTTATAAATTCCTATTAATTTTTCGGCAGATTTAATAAATTATATTTGAGTAACTATTTATTGATTTGTTGGCTAGGGCGGTTAACCAGCCTTTAATTTCGGGTATTTTTTAGGTTCTACGGGAGCAAGTGAGTGAAAAAATTTGATGAAACGGAGTGGGTAAAGAGAGTTGAAAATTCGAAGTCAATTGCGGAGCTGGAGGCACTTGTCGCCGAAATACCGGACGACTACAACGGCAACATAATAGAAAACGAAGCCACGCTAACAGATTCGACATCGAAGTCTCGGTTGGAAAGCTGCTCAGATAATAAGGCATCGGAATGTAAACCACCGCTGCCATCCAATTGAGTATCGTTAGGATGACTGAAGTTACACGCATCTTTTACGTGCCAACTTTCTAAGCTGCTTACGCGGCAGTGAACGACGCTACAGTTAAAATCGGAGGGGGGCGTGTTCCGATGTTCAAAGGCCTGTTCAAACGATTACCTGCTAACCTTCCTTTGCAAATCTGACTCTGTCGACAGGTGTTCTAAGGCCTGTTCAAACGATTACCTGCTAACCTCGAACAACGGATACTACTGGGCAAGGTGGTTCTAAGGCCTGTTCAAACGATTACCTGC
>JAYWIG010000129.1:0-54708 GCA_043789035.1 Betaproteobacteria bacterium | reverse complement strand
CCGACTAGTTCGCCTTCAATCTCATGTTGCCTTAAAAAGTTGTGTTCCCTCTAGTTTTGCTAATTGCTTATCAAAGGTACCTAAGGGCGTGTGGCCTGCTTTAGGTCATCTCTGGCGACGATGCGAACAATACATTTGTATCAATCGCGAGCCAGTATCCCGAGTCAGCAATTTCATACCGGCAGCGCTTGCATTAGTGACAATAAAGAAGTCGGAAAACGTCGCCATTCGTTGCCCTCCTAATTGTCGATAGGTTTGGTGAGCCACCGCAGCTAAATACGCCGCCTCCTAGGTCACTGGAAAACACGAATCGAAAAATCGCTGAGAAAAAGATTTAAATCATAGTTGCTCGAGAAACACGGAGCAATTTCGGCGTAAATAACAAAATTGATGACGAGGCCTTCTGCACTTGAGGCAGACAATTGCTTTTGACTCCAACTCGTCCATGCTGACTCTGCAACAACGATGTCAATTAAAACATTTGCATCAACCAAGATCATCGCATTGACTCATCACCGCGCCATTTTTGAATCGCTGATTGGATTGCGACGTTTTTTTCCGTAGTCGGAACAATGACTACTCTGCCGTCGTCCAAAGTCACATATTCAATTTCGACTGTCGCAAGCAATGCTCCACTTGGTTAACCTTATCTCAAGTTCCAGACTTTGATATTCCAACCAACATAACAACTCTTGTCGCTGGGTCGCATTCGCCGCCCGCCTTTACCGCTAAGCTTACTTATAGCCCTTAACACCGCACTGTTTATCGTGTACACTAGAAACAGTGTGTTCAGCTTAAAAATAAAACTATGCTAAAAAATATCACTCTCTCGGCAGAAAGCTTCGAGATAGAGCTGGCTCGGGAAAAAGCCAAGCGTGAAGGAACCACCTTGAACGACACATTCCGCAAGTGGCTTCGAGAGTATGTCCGCTCACAGGCCGACCATGCAGCGTTTCGGGCCTCTGTGGAAGAAATGCGCAAAGCGAGTTCAGACAACTTGCAACGCAAATTTACGAGAGATGAGATGAATGAAAGGCGTTGAGATTTTCTTTGATAGCAACATCATTGTCTACTTCAGTACCAACACTGATAAAACCAAGCAACGGGTAGCCAGCACCTTAATCGATAGCGCGTTTGAACGTGGCCATGCGGGAATTAGCGCTCAAGTAATGCAGGAATGTATCAATGTACTCGGCGGTAAATATAAAGTGCCTCCGGCAATCCTTGATGATTACATTTCGAATGTATTGCGCCCACTTTATCGAGTCGATACGACAGCTGAATTAATCGATTCTGCGGTCGATATAAAACGCCAATGGAAGTATTCTTTTTACGATTCACTCATTATTGCTGGTGCACTCGCCTGTGATGCGAAGACGCTTTATTCCGAAGATTTACAGCATGCGCAGCGCATCGACAGTTTAACGATCATCAACCCATTTATTTAACTAGTCATTTTCGCCCGGCTGCCTGTACCAGTTCTCGCTGCTTCAAGTATATGTTCTGAATGGCCAGTAAGTCGTCAATAACGCCTAACTATTCGAGCCTAGTAGCGCTGTACAAGCTACACCAGGCGAGTGGGCAATGATACTTTGTGGTTTGGGCGTTGTCGGGGCGATTGCTCGTCGGCGTCGCGCGCGCGCGTTTGAAACCGTCAGCGTGTGGAAATAGAAATCTGCCAAGAATGCGGTTGACAGCATTCTGGTGCTTGCCCTTAAGACCAACCCCACTAGTTTGCCTTAATCCCAGCCCAGCAAGCCGCGTATTTAGCATCCGGTTGGTGATCATCTAACGCATATTTCGTTACGTTAAACCGATACCTGCTCTCGAACATAAACGCTAAGGTATCGGTTAACTTCCTTGGCACTAACTCAGCGTTGGTTGCCTTGGTAGTGGCGTCGGTATCTGGGCCATGCGGCACCATGCAGTTGTGTAAGCTCATGCCACCAGGAATGAAGCCTTCTGCTTTGGCATCGTATTGGCCGTGCACCAAGCCCATGAATTCGCTCATCACATTGCGGTGAAACCAAGGTGGCCTAAAGGTATCTTCAGCGACTAACCAGCGTGGCGGGAAAATCACGAAATCACAATTTGCCGTACCTGGCGTATCGGATGCTGATGTAAGCACGGTAAAAATTGATGGGTCTGGGTGGTCGAAGCTAATCGAACCGATGACGTTGAAGTTTGCGGTGTTGTATTTATAGGGCGTTAAGTTGCCATGCCAAGCGACGACATTGAAGGGGCTTTGTACTTGCGAGGCGCTCCATAATTTGCCACCGAATTTACGCACGATGGTGTAGTGCATTTCAGGTGACGTAGCGGCTTCAACGGCGGCAACCGGCGCTTGAAAATCTCGGGCAGCGGCTAGGCCATGGCTGCCGAGTGGCCCAAGTTCTGGAAGTGCAAAAGGGCTGCCGTAGTTTTCACATATGTAGGCGCGAGTAGGGCCATCGACCAGCACTTTGAAGGCCATGCCGCGTGGCATCACGGCGATTTCCCCCGGTGCAACATCGAGTATACCAAGTTCGGTGACAAATTGAATCGAGCCTTGCTGCGGAACGAAAAGCATTTCCCCGTCGGCGTTAATAAACGCGCTATGTGCCATCGATGTGTTCGCCAGCATCACATGAATACCCACACCCACTTGGGCATCAGCATCACCATTGATCGCAACGGTATGAAGGCCGGTAATGAAATCAGTTGGGTCGCTAGGTATTGCCATTGGTTGCCAGCGAAACGGGTTGGGTGGGGTGATCACACCATCGGTATCTTGCGCCCCTGTTTTTAACTGTGCGTGCGTGAGCAGTTTGAAGTTACCTGATACTACCGAGGGTTGTTTGCGATACATCCATGTGCGAAAGTTTTTATCGCGAGGTGCGGTGAATGCCGTGCCTGAAATAACCTCTGCATATAAACCGAGAGCGGGCTTTTGTGGGCTATTTCTTCCGAGGGGTAACGCACCCGGCACGCTCGTCGATTCAAAGTAGTTACCAAAACCATTTAAGTATTGCAGGGTGTTCATGGTTTTTTCTCCAGAGGTTGAAGCGCAATTTGTTGTTGCGTTTTTGTGATGAGTCGATCAAACAGCGAGTTCAGGTGCGATTGTTCTGCGGCTGAAAGAGTGGAAAGAATTTCTAGGTTACGCTTTTCTACCAAAACCATCACTCTTTTATAGAGTTTTTTGCCCTTTGTATTGAGTGACAAAACCACCCCCCGGCCATCAGCGCCACTGGCGTCTTTATCGACAAGCTTTTGTTCCACCAGAGATTGTGCTGCCCGGCTGGCCTGGCCTTTGTTCAAATTCGACTTAAAAGCCAGATCGTTCACCGATAACGGGCCGAAGGCTCCAATGACACTCAATGCACGGCCATCACTCAATGTCATGCCTAGCTCATTTTCATAAGCTCGTTGGGTTTGCATATCGGTTAACTTATGCAGTACATGCAGCCGGTAAGTGAAGCTTCTATCGAGTGCCATCAAGCGCTAATCTTTCTGCTTGAGCAATCGCTTTAAGTACCGCATCGGAATTGTCCCGTTCGCTGATCAGCGATAAGCATAGAGTGGCCAGCATGAGTTGCGCACGGTCGTGCCCCACGCGATGAATGGCATTGGCAAGTTCGGTATAGGAGGCCTCTAAATCGCTAGCAGTCATACGGCAACTTTCAATGCTTTATCGATTAACCGCGCGGCGTCTATTGCGTTATTGGTATTTGATTCAATCCAAGTCGCAAGGATGTATCCGTCTGGTCGGATTAAGTACGTGCTGCCTTCTTGCGCCGCATAACGCGACCATGCTTGGGTGTGTTCGCTATTAATGTTGACGACATTGTGGTTGGCCGATACCGCATTGCTAAACCGTAACGTTACAAAGCCCTTGCCAAACAATTGCGAAAGATGGGTTTGGGGAAAGCCGAACAGTTGTGCTTCGGGCGCTGGCATTCCTGGGCGTGGGCCTTCATGCTTAGCATTAGAACTAGCATCGATGTTCAATGCCGAACCCACATATTCAATTGGCTGCGATTGCCGAGGGTTAAGAAGGCTGTTGACGGACGAGTTCTCTATCGACAATCGCAGCGCAGCTTCGCGCATCAGCTTAAAACCTTCATGTGGGGGTGCCATAAATTCGGTACTCTTCGCGCCGTATTGAATGTTTTCATGCGTGGCATGCAAACGTTCTTGCGTGTAAGTGTTGAGCAAGCCGTTGGTGGCTTTGCCTTGCATAACCGCAGCGAGCTTCCACGCTAAATTAGCAGCATCATCAATGCCTGAGTTCAAGCCGCGAACGCCGAAGATGGGTACTAAGTGTGCCGCATCACCAAGGAAGAACACTTGCTTGTGTCGATAATCGGGAAGGGTGAGACACTTGGCGTTGTAAATCGAAATCCATTGCGCCTTCCACGGTGCGTTTTCACCAATCATGTCGAGGTGGCTTTGTACTCTAGGCAGTACGTTTTCAGGCTTCACCGCTTCGGCAGGGTCTTCATCATCAGCGACTTGGTAATCGATACGCCAAATATTGTCGGGCTGCCGGTGCATCAATATGGTTGAGCCGGGGTTCGATGGCGGGTCGAACCAAGCGAGGCGTTCTACTTCACGTTTGGTGTCTTGCTCGATATCGACGATGACGTATTTGCCTTCGTACTGCACGCCTTCGAGTGA
Source organism: Betaproteobacteria bacterium (assembly GCA_043789035.1). GTDB lineage: Bacteria > Pseudomonadota > Gammaproteobacteria > Burkholderiales > Burkholderiaceae_E > JAYWIG01. Next base: position 50,049 of record JAYWIG010000129.1, on the reverse strand, counting down.
CAAACCCAATTGTTCGCGCACCGTACTTTTGCCACCGTCACACGCCGCTAACCAATCGCACGTCATGGTGTGCTTTGTCCCATCGACCATTTGAATGATGACTTCAGAATATTCATCGAATGATTGAACGCTGAGCACTTTACAGTTCCAAGCGACATCGAACCCGCCGCACTCATGGGCGAATCGTTCGACATAGAACTGCTGAATGTTGACCATGGGCGCAAACCTTTCGGTAGGCTCGGTAGGCATATTAAAGTGCAGTACTTCTTTGTCACGGTAATAGCTGCGACCACCCGTCCAGGGTAAGGCTTTTTCGCGCATCGCGTTTTCTGCGCCTGCCCATGAAAGTATTTCTTGTGAACGGCGAGATACGCAGATAGCGCGGCTACCCGTGCAGTAACCAGCATCGGCTTCGAGTACTAGGGCTTTGACGCCTTGCTTGGCGAGCAAGGCGGCTAAGGTCATGCCGATGGGGCCGCCACCGATGATGAGTATGCCGGTATGTTTTGGAAGTGAGATTGGTGCTTTCATTCAAGCACTATAAATGCAATTAGTTGCGCGCGCAACTTGATTGATTAATGCTTGGGGCTTAGTATATGAAATATCAATCGCTAAGAAAATGACTGAGACAGGCAATGCTGACTAAAAAAACGATCCAACAACTCGCTACTGAATTAAACGTTGCTGAGAAAACCCGCGTACAAGTCGAGCACTTCTCCAAACGTTTTCCAGAGATGACTATTGAAGACGGTTATGCAATTAGCCAAGCCTGGGTAAAGCTGAAGGTTGCAGAAGGTCGAGTGATTAAGGGCCATAAAATTGGCTTAACCTCGCGTGCCATGCAGTTAGCGTCGCAAATTACCGAGCCTGATTTCGGCGCATTGCTTGATGACATGTTTTTCGAGAGCGGCGGCGATATTGCCTTTAATCGTTTTATTGCGCCCCGCGTAGAGGTGGAGCTTGCCTTCGTGTTGGGCAAAGATTTGAAGGGGCCGGGTTGCACCATCATCGATGTGTTGAAAGCCACCGATTACGTCATGCCAGCACTCGAAATTATCGATGCGCGAATCGAGCAGTTCGACCGTAAAACAAAAGTGATGCGTAAAGTGTTCGATACGATTTCCGATAATGCGGCCAATGCGGGCATTGTCACCGGCGGCAGACCTGTGAAACCAGACGCGGTTGATTTACGCTGGTGCGGTGCGCTTTTGTATAAAAACGCCGTGTTGGAAGAGTCTGGCTTAGCAGCAGCAGTGTTGAATCACCCAGCGAACGGTGTGGCTTGGTTGGCCAATCGTTTGGGTGAGAAGAATGAGTATTTAAAGGCTGGCGAAGTGGTGTTGGGAGGTTCGTTCACTCGGCCTGTCGCGGGCGCAGTGGGCGATACTTTTCATGCGGATTACGGCCTGCTTGGCAATATTACTTTTAGATTTGCTTAAACATTATGGCCAAAATTACGATTCCTAATTTGCCGGATTTACATATCTCGGCCGATCATTACATTAATGGCGCGAGAGTATCGTCGAAAGAATCATTCGACTTATTTTCACCGATTGACGGTGCGTCACTGGGCACTATATCGCAAGGCTTAAGCGAGCATACCGACGCTGCCGTTGCTGCAGCCCATGCTGCGTTCCCCGCATGGGCTGCACTCGGTGCACAGAAAAGACGTGAATACTTATTGCGCTTTGCTGATGAGATTGGCAAACGCTCGGAGGAGCTCTGCCAATGTGAGTCGGTCGACGCGGGTGTGCTGTTGTCCAGAATGCGGCATGGCATCGTGCCGCGCGCAAAGTTGAACATCACATTTTTTGCCGATGCTGCATTAACGTTGCAAGATAAAGTCATTGAGACTGAACAGGCGAAGCACTTGGTGAAACATGATCCAGCCGGTGTTTGCGTCATTATCACGCCGTGGAACTCACCCTTGATGTTGACAACATGGAAGCTCGGGCCCGCCTTGGCCTCTGGCAATACGGCGGTGGTTAAGCCGCCTGAGTGGGCACCGCTGACTTGCTCATTACTTGCCGATGCCGCGCATGCAGCTGGTTTGCCACCAGGCGTATTTAATGTTGTGCAAGGTACGGGTGCGGTGACCGGCGCAACCTTGGTGGCCGATACAAGAGTATCGAGAATTTCGTTTACAGGTTCGGTACCAACCGCGAAGTTAATTGCGCAAAGTGCTGCGAAGAATTTAACCCCAGTGAGCTTAGAGTTGGGTGGAAAATCGCCGTTTATCGTTTTGGAAGACGCTGATATCGACGCGGCTGCAGCCTGTGGCGCGCTCATGTATCGCAACGCAACCCAAGTCTGTCTAGCAGGAACGCGCTTTTTAGTGCATGAAAACATTCGGGACGAGTTTGTTACCAAGATGCGTTCTTATGTAGAGAAGCTTGCAATTGGCGACCCACGGCTTGTGTCCACCGAAGTTGGCCCTATCATTCACTCTAAGCAGTTTGAAAAGGTGAAGGGCTATGTGGAGCGCGCAGTCGCGAGCGGTGCAAAAGTCTTGTGGGGTGCGAAGCTTAGTAGCGTGGGTGCGCTTTACTATGAACCGACTATGCTCACCGATGTTGCGCAAGATTCCGAAATTGTTCAGCAAGAAGTGTTTGGCCCAGTGTTGGTGTTGCAAACATTTAGCGACGACACCCAAGCGATTGCGATGGCTAATGATGTGCAATATGGCTTAGGCGGTGTTTGTTATGGCGAGCCAACGCACGCAACCAACATTGCGGAGCAAATTCAGACTGGCTTTATTTGGGTAAACTCATTTGGCATAAGAGATTTGGCGGCGCCTTTTGGCGGCTATAAACAATCTGGTATTGGCAGAGAAGGCGGTGTTTGGAGCTTCGAGTTCTTCTGCAATATTAAAGATGTTGTAGTGCCAAAGAAGCCGTTTGTACCAAGTTTTAGTCATCGATAACGCAGGAAAATTGTTATGGGTTCAATAGTGGGCGCAGCCATCGTTTCACACCATCCCGGTTTGTTTCAGACCGATGAGTTTCGAGTGATGATGGGCAATGGTGATGATTCTGATTTAGTACGCGGCTATGCTCGATTGCGAGCCAAGCTTGACCAAGCAAAGCCCGATGTGCTGATGATTTTTGATACGCATTGGTTTACCACCGGCTTCCATTTGATTGATGGCGGTGAGGGCTACGAAGGCACATTTATCTCGGATGAAATGCCCTGGTATTTGTTTGGCAAAAAGTACGCCTATAAAGGTGCGCCAGATCTCGCGCAATTGGTGGAAGATGTTGGCATCGAACAAAAGGTGCAATCAAAGGCTGTGTTTGAGCCAAGCTTGCCTAGGCACTATGCCACCATCAACGTGGTGAACGCGGTAGCGGCTGGCGAAAAAATAGTGACGGTGAGTAATTGCCAAAACTGTCAGCCGCATCACTATGTGGAATCGGGCAGAGTGATTCGAGAGGCGATCGCGCGAAGCCCCTATCGAGTGGCCTTGTTGGCCTCTGGTGCGCTCAGCCATAAGTTCAATGAAATCGATTGGGTGCAAGGTCATCCGCGTATTTATCATGAAAGCAATGTATCTCGACCAGAAAATATTGCTCGTGATAAAGAGGCGATGAGCTTGTTCGAGCAGGGGCGACATGCCGATGTACTCGACCAATGGGATACAAAATTTCGCCCGCTTCCATGGGAAGGTTTTGGTGGCCATTACTTGCAAATGGTAGGTGCTTTAGGCGGACGTGAATGTACGGCCAAAGGCACGGCGCTTTCTAATTATGAAAATGCCAGGGGCACTGGCAATGTACATATGTGGTTTGATGTTTAAGCGAAAGCAATGCGATGAGTACAGAAAAAAATAAACCAGCGGTATTTACCGGCCCCCGATTAGAGCGCCGCAGAATTCTGCTCGACGGCATTGCGCATAGCTGCACACTGCAAGCCAATGACGTGTTGAAGCTCGATGACGGCCGAGAGGTAAAGGTAGCTGATGCGGTTCACTTGCCGCCGTGCGAGCCTACGAAAATTATCTGTGTGCATTTGAGTTACACCTCGCGAGGCATCGAATCTCGTAATATGCCTCAGCCAACACCAGAACCCACCTATTTCATGAAGCCGCTAACGACGTTGAATCATCATGGCGGCACGATTGTGAAACCTGATGGTTGTCAGTACTTAAACTATGAAGGTGAGTACGCCGTAGTGATTTCCAAACGCTGTAAAGACGTTACCCCTGATGAGGCGTGGGATTACATCGAAGGCTTTGTGCCAGTACTCGATATGGGCATGCATGATTTTCGGGATACCGATTCTGGCTCGATGTTTCGCGTGAAAGGGATGGACGGCTTTTGTCCCATAGGCCCCGGAATTGTGAGCGGTGTAGATATTCGCGAACAAACCTTGCGCACCTACCGCAATGGCCATATCGTGCAAGAAGCGAAAATTGGTGATGAGCAGGTGTGGGGCGCGAACTACATGATTGCAGATGTTGCTCGCTACATTACTTTAGAGCCAGGCGACATTATTTTGACTGGAACTCCCTGCCATTCACGATCGCTAAGTGTAGGCGATTTGATCGAGTTAGAAATTACCAATATCGGTCGCTTAAGTAACCGAGTGGTTGCGGGACCAGAGCCAAGAGCTAACGCGTTAAAAACAGGGCATCAAGCGATTGATAGTGAGGAAGCAAGACGCGTTGCAAAAGGAAACGATTCTCGGGTGCCGGATCGGTTTAAAGAGAACTATTGGAAGAGCTAATTGTTTGATGAATTGCCACGCCAATCGCAGCGCCAATGAATTGACTAATCACAAAACCGATCACGCTGCTAGGCGCAATACCTGAAAAACTCTCAGTCCACATACGCCCAAATGCCGCTGCCGGATTTGCAAATGAAGTGGATGCAGTGAACCAATAGGCGGCACCGATATAGCAGGCGACCATCGCGGAAGCCTTGCCAACAGGAGCACGCAATATCACCAGAAGTAGGCCCGCAGTAGCCACTGCCTCGGCAATCCACTGCCCCCAGCCGCTTCGAATTTTGGTTGAAAATTGCAGAATTTGCATTTCGAACATGGCGTGAGCCAACCATGCTCCGAGCATTGCACCGCAGAGCTGCGCAATGACGTATACGATAAGAATTTTGAGGGTAATTTCTCTTCGCCAGCACATGACGGTGCTGACTGCTGGGTTGAAGTGCGCGCCACTGACAGGGCCAAACACTTCTATCAAAATGTACAAGCCAAACACGGTGGCAAAGGTATTGCCCAAGAGCGCGATAGCGTCATTGCCCTCGGATAACCGTTCGGCCATGATGCCAGAGCCAATGACAATACACAGGAGCAACAAAGTGCCTAGCATTTCTGCAAAAGCTCGCCTGCTTAAAGATACCTCCGAAATCATTAAATGCTTTCGATCATTGTGAGTTGGTGTTGCAACTCAGCGTTAGAAAGTGAATCGAAAGGCAGTTGTGCTAGGCGCATCATTTTGTAGGCAATGGCTTGTCGTGTGAGTTCGAAAGCTGTACGTTTTGCTTTATCACCGCCCACTGCGTTGGAAGGGTCTGGATAGCCCCAATGTATTTTCACTGGCGCACCTGGCCAAATCGGGCAAACCTCTGATGCGGCGCTATCACACACAGTAATGACAACGCGCATTGAAGGCGCTTCGCTGGCGGCAAACTCGTCCCAACTTTTACTGCGGTAGGCTTTCGTATCGATCCCAACCGCTTCAAGTGCACTGATAGCAAATGGGTTGATGCACCCGCTTGGGCTACTACCCGCACTGTAAGCCTTTACGTCGGCATTGAGTTTTGTGGCCCAGTAGTTCAGCATCGCTTCGCTAAGAACGCTACGAGCGGAATTGTGGGTGCAGAGAATTAAGATATTGGTTGGCATGACTAGCATTTCGATTTCAAGGATTTCATCGGCGGGCAAGATTTGTTCGCATCACCTTCGCAGCAGTTTTCAAGCAAATAACCCATGAGTTGCGTCATTTGCTCGAATGCGGCTTTGTAGACAATGTTTCTGCCCTCCCGCTCTTGGCTGACCAGCCCGGCATAGGTCAGCTCTTTGAGGTGAAACGAAAGCGTTGTCGCGGGGATGGCGAGCTGCTCAGATAGAACGCTTGGGGTGCTGCCATTGGCACCTGCAACCACCAAGGCTTTGAACACACGAAGGCGGAACGGTTGCGCTAATGCGGCGAGAGATTGAACGACTATTTTTTCTTCCATATTTCAATAATAATTGAACTTTGAATTAATCAAACGTATGTGTTCTATTTTTCTGCTTTAACTGTCGATGAGTGCTTGGAACGCTTTTAGTTCTGGTAACAGGCTCTCAGAAAGGCTTTCGGCAGCAAAGACGGATACGTCAGCGCATACCCCTCGATTCCTTCTTCGGCAAAGCCACCTCGTTTAAACAACTGCACGGCTAGCCTAAAATGGTTGGAAGCGCCATTGAAGTCTTCTTCAATTTCTAACCACCGATCATCTTTCACCCTTAAGCTCCACTGCCCCTACAAGAGCCTTTTCAAGAAACTTGGAAGAGCAAAGGCTTTTGGGTCTAACGTCTGGAGTTAGGCCTTGCTGGCGGCATGCGTTTTCACAAAACCGCCAAGCATCGGAAATACATTCGCTTGGGAAATCGATCAAAATGTCGATATCGCTGTTGTGGCGTAAAGTGCCCTTGGCGACTGAACCGTAATAAAAAAAGTGCCCCCATGAATTCGAGCGTAGTCTAAAAGCACCTCTTTAAGCGCACTCACGCCGACAGCCATTCTTGCTACCTCAGATGTCTTGATCGAGCTAAGTGTTTGCCAGTCTTCTTTCGTTGGTAAAGGGTAGCATGGGCACCAGTTGCAGGTAAAGCGTACGACCTTTTGGACTAGGAATTCAACGTATGCAACCGCATCATCGCCGCCTCAAACTGCCCTGCAACACATTCCGGCATCACGTCGGCTGCCCTATCAATGTCAGCATCGATTAATTTTCGATCAAGCTTGCTAGGTGGGTGCAATACAAAATCGGCTACTTGCTGCTGGAGTTCTAAAGTACGCGGGTGGCCGATGCCAATTCTCAAACGCCAAAAATCTGGGCTAGCCATTTTCGCTTGAATGTCTCTTAGGCCGTTGTGTCCTGCATGGCCACCAGCCCGTTTCATTTTTGTTTGCCCCGGCAACAAATCAAGTTCATCATGCGCAACCAAAATTTCTTCCGGCAGTATCTGATAAAAATTTGCTAACGCGGCAACTGCTTGGCCAGATCGATTCATAAATGTCGATGGTTTCAAAAACCAAACCGGTACACCAGCAACGTTACCTTTGCCAACCGAGCCAAAAAATTTTGCGTCGCGCTTAATGTCAGCACCTAGCCGCTTTGCCATTTCGTCGACAAACCAAAAGCCCGCGTTGTGGCGGGTACTTTCATATTCTTTGCCGGGATTACCCAAGCCGACGATTAATTTAATGGTCATAAAATGTGGGTCATAAAAAAGCCCTCACGCCTTGCAGCGGAGGGCTTATTCTACAAAGATAGACTAGATTACTTCTTGTCTTTTGCAGGTGCTGCTGCTTTCGCTGGAGCTGCTGCTTTTGCCGGTGCTGCTGCGGCAGTAGGTGCAGGCTCTTCTTCAGCTTTGCCGCCAGGCGTTGCTACGGTAACAAGAACTGGGTTCTCTTTACCACGCAATACAGGCGAAACACCCGCTGGGAACGTAACGTCTTTAACGTGCAATGGCTTGCCAGATGCCAAGTTTGCCAAGTCAACTTCGATGAAGCTCGGCAAATCCTTTGGTAAGCAGCTGACCATAATGTCGTTCAAGATGTGGCTTACGATACCAGCAGAAATTTTCACCGCTGGTGAAATATCTTGATTAACAAAGTGGAAAGGTACCTTCATATGGATCTTCTGATCAGCATCTACACGCTGGAAGTCGATATGTTGCACTTGCTGTTTGAACGCATGCATTTGTACGTTACGTAACAAAACCTGTTGTATGCTGCCATCGATCTCTAAATCGAGAATCGATGAATGGAATGACTCTACCTTTAATGCGTGCCAGAGCGGGTTATGCTCTATAGACACTGAAGTAGGTTCGCCCTTACCACCATAAACAATAGCTGGCACATGGCCTGAATTACGCAGGCGGCGGCTCGCACTCGTTCCCTGCAATTTTCTCGCTGTGGCTACAACTTTCATTGTTAGCTCCTTTACAAAATTCCCAAGTCCGCGACCAGAACGTTGGGAGACAAAAAACCCTCACTGCTAAATAAATCGCAGATCGGGGCAATAAAACTTAAAACTCATTGACAAACATTAATCAACAAACAGTGAAGACACTGAATCTGCACGGTTAATTCGCAAAATAGTTTCGGCTAATAGCTGCGCGCAACTTAGGGCTCGAATCTTCGTACTAGCAGCTGCATCGCGAGGCAAGGGAATGGTGTCGGTGACTACGCAGCCATCAAGTGCAGATTGTTCGATTCGATTCACGGCACCGCCTGACAATACAGGGTGCGTGCAATACGCGTATACCGATAATGCACCGTGCTCTTTTAATGCAGCCGCTGCTTTTACCAGGGTGTTAGCAGTATCAACCATGTCGTCCATGATGACGCAATTGCGGCCTTGAACATCGCCAATAATGTTCATGACTTCAGAAACATTTGCCTTTGGGCGGCGTTTATCAATAATTGCTAAATCAACGTCAAGGCGTTTGGCTAACGCGCGGGCACGAACCACACCACCTACGTCCGGCGAAACAACAATCAGGTTGTCGAAACCTTGTTTGTGTACGTCGGCTAATAGCAGAGGCGCAGCGTAAATATTGTCGACGGGAATATCGAAGAAGCCTTGAATTTGGTCTGCGTGTAGATCCATCGTCAAAACGCGATCAACACCCGCGACTTGCAACATGTTCGCCACCACTTTAGCGCTAATCGCAACCCGCGATGACCGAACCCGACGATCTTGCCGGGCATAACCAAAGTAAGGCAGCGCTGCGGTGATTCGACCAGCCGATGAACGCTTAAGTGCATCAACCATGATCATGACTTCCATCAAATGATCATTGGCTGGTGCGCAGGTAGATTGCAAAACAAAGCAGTCTTTACCGCGGACATTTTCATTAATCTCAACCATCACCTCACCGTCGGAAAAGCGACTCACTTGTACTTTGCCCAAGGGCGTGTGCAAGTGACTAGCTACATCAGCTGCGAGTTTTGGGTTTGCATTACCGGTAAAAATCGTAAGGCTTTCAGGGCTTAGATTGCTATCAGTTGAGTCAGTGTTGCGGCGGAGTAATGGATTCGGTACATTCATATGGCAACACTTGTGTGGTGGCTGGGGAAGAAGGATTCGAACCTTCGCATGCCGGAATCAAAATCCGGTGCCTTAACCAACTTGGCGACTCCCCATTTGTACTACTGAAGCAAAGCATAGTGATATGCCTTACAAAACTACTAAACCGTTTAGCTTAAACCGAGAAGCTCCACTCCCGCAAAGGATGCTGCTTCAACGATCTGGCCACTTTGATGAAGGTGTTAGCTTCAGCTGCCAAGGTTGCTTTCTCCGCAACGGCCAACGCCGTTTCTTGGGAAGAAAAACCAGCGAACACACAAGCGCCCGAACCGGTCATCCTAGGAGGGACAACCATGTTCGCCGAATGATGCCCTGCTGATGCTGCTTTTAGTACTGCTAATGCACCTGCGACCTTTGGAAAGCGAGTTACCGCCACCGATTGCAAATCATTCTTCAAGCCTAAAAACTTCACCACCTGAGCGCTGCTTATAACCGAATTAGAAACCCCTAAATTAGGCGTTCCCGCATTTGCTACTAACACCGACTTCGTATCTGTTTTTGATGAATCTATGTTTGCTGGTGTTTTTTCACTTAGTTTTTCACCTAGTTTCTCACTCAGCTTTCCATCTAACTTTCCAGCCAGTCCGCGAGATTTACTTGACGGCAACTGCATGGTTTCTAGCAACAAAGATTCCTCGAAAAGAGAACCCTCGATTCTGAGGGGTTTTGTATTTCTTGTCAATTCAGGCGCTGAAAATATCGCTGAAGTTGGCACTTGGGTGTCTGGCACTAGCACGACATAAAACAGGCCAGGCCACAGCTTTGTGGGTTCAAGCTTCTCGCCAATGCCACTGGCCCAAGATGGCAGGCCTTGAATAAAAACAGGAACATCGGCGCCTAGACCAAGGCCAATTTTCGCGAGTGTTGCCCGTGGAAAATTTAAATTCCATAACCGATTTAAGGCCAAGAGTGTAGTGGCGGCGTCCGAGCTGCCCCCTCCAATACCACCACCTATCGGCAATTGTTTGTCCACCGATATTGTTACACCTGGCACATCGCGTTCGCGACTGCGCGCATATTGGGCAAGATGGGCCGCCGCCTGAACGCATAAGTCGATCTGTGGCGGAACGCCCGGAAGTGGGTTTGCAAGTACTAACGCACCATCACTACGAAGATCGAAGCTGATCGTGTCATTCCAATCAATGAGATCGAAAAATGTTTCGAGCAAGTGGTAACCGTCGTCTCGTTGACCAACGACATGCAAAAACAAGTTCAATTTGGCCGGTGCGGGGATATTTCTAAGATTATTCATTAATGATCACTAAGACCACTATTCTGCCAATTTCCGAGTTTAAAAGGGTGTCGAAGTGCTTACTTTCGTCAAATTGTCGTATCCATGTCATTCTCAGCCGTTTTGGACGTTGATTGACGGTTTCTAGAAGTTCAGTATTCCAGCCAGGAACCACAATAGATCGAGTGCTAATGAGGCTTTGGCTCAATCCAAGCAGGGGTAACGGGATGCCGAGTGCTTTTTCGGTCACTCTTTGATCGGCAGTCTCTGAAGTGTCGCTGTATTTCTGGCCTTGAGCTGTTTCTATCGTTGCAAGGTTAGGTGCGACTGAAACCCTCGCCAGAATTTGCCCAAGGGGTGAGACGAGGTCTAGACGAGCGGCGTTTGCCGAGATGTCCGCCGAAAAACCGCCGCTTTGCCTATCGAGGACCGTTTGTTGGTCCTTTTCATAGGCAGTTACAGAAAATCGCCCTTCGCGTTGAAAAGAAGCTTCAGACATTTGAGGCGCTGGGTTTAAGCTAGCGCACCCAGCAAAAATAAGCAAGAAAGCGAGGCCTGCGCTTAGCCGGCAGACCGAATTAAAGACTTGCATTAAGACGAGCTAGCGTTTCCTTCAAAACTTCACTAGTCGGCTCTTTTTCCTTGGCGGCTCGCCACATCGCCTTTGCGTCTTCGAGCTTGCCCATCTTCCACAGAACTTCACCGATGTGTACTGCGACTTCTGCGTCAGGCGTTAGTTTATAAGCCCTTTGAAGATAGTCGAGTGCCTCTGGAAGTCGGTTCAGTCTAAAGAGCACCCAACCCATGCTATCGAGAATGGCACCGTTTTCCGGGGCGAGCTTTACCGCCTTTTCAATCAATTGAAGAGCTTCAGGTAAGCGGATGTTTCGATCAGCAAAACCGTAACCTAAGGCGTTATAGGCTTCTGCGCGATTAGGCTCCAATTCGATGAGTTTCTTAAAGGATCTCTCCATCATATCAAGCTTATTCACGCGTTCTGCCGCCGTGCCATGCTCGTAAAGTAAATCCAAGTTGTTGGGTGATTTTTCGAGCTCTGTGTCGAGTAATTTGAATGCCTCGTCGAGCTGATTAGCTTGCCTTAAGAGCCCTGCTTCAGCGGAAAGTAGTTGTTGGCGCTCACGTGCGTTAGTGGGCGAAATACTCTGCAAAAGCGTGCGGCCCTCGGCTAGGCGATTGGCTTTTCCGAGTAGGGCTGCCCTTCTCATGATTGCGGGCATGAATCTTTCGCCACGCTGTACTTTGGAATACCACTCAATGGCTTGCACCAAATCGTTTTCATCTTCAGAAATTTGAGCCTGGAAGTAGTAGGCGCTGTTATTGTCTCTGGGTACGCTACGCGGAAGTTCAATGAATTGATTGAGATACTTTTTTGCATCAGCATTTTGTTTGAGCTGAACACTTACTTGTGCCAACGAGTAAAGAACCGTCGGATTGTTGGAATCGTCCTTTAGAAGTCGCGCCAACTCAGCTTTCGATGCTTCATTTTGCCCATCAATTGAAAGTAATCTAGCGTAGGTAACTCGGGCCTCCGTTGCTTTCGGGTTTGCATCCACAAAAGCCTTGATGACGGTAATCGCTGCTTTAGCGCCGGCTTTTGTTTGCTGTAAATAGGCCGCAGCATTGACAGCATTGGGCTCAAAATTAGGTTGTAGTTTTAAAGCAGCTTGGGCTTCCAGCGCGGCTCTGTCAAAGTTCCCGCTATTGGCTGCAAGTGCGCCTAAAGCAGATCGCGCCGCTGGAACCTCTAAATCGGGCTTACTAATCCGCTCAAGTAGCTCAAAGCTTGCTCGCCGGTCGGGTGCACGGGCCAATAATCGCTCAAACCCGCCGTATACCTCTGCAAGGGTTTTGTCTTGCCTAGCCTTATTCAGGCGCTTTAAAAGCAGGGGTTCGGCTGGCGCTAGGCGACCGCTGGACATGTAAAGTGCTTCTAAGGTGCTGGAGGCCGCATCGCTATTGGGTGCAAGCTCAACCCAGAGTTGACTGGCTTGCAGCGCGCCGTCGAAAGAACGTTCACCTAGGAAAATTTCGGCAGCCCTCTTTGCTAAGCGAGAATCGCGTGTTGATTTCGCTAACGATAAATAGGTGGCACCAGCCGTTGAAAGCTGTCCTCTTTGTTGGGCAATCTCAGCTGCAAGCAGTTGAAAGAGAATTGAAGGGGTTAAGTCATTTAGTGGCTCAACTGCAGGTTCCGTGTTTGCTAAGGCCGGTTGAGCCATACCGATTGCCAAAGCAAACGTCAATGCGATGGCGTTGGAATACCTAAATTGAGCGCCTTGTTTAAATTTTTGAAGTGTTTTACTCATAAAGCCATCTTAGGTTGATTTAAACTCCACAGCAATGCCTGAATTACCTGAAGTCGAAGTTGTCCGTCGTGGACTCGTTGCCAAAATAACAAATCGGAAGGTCATAGATGTTATTCTGCGACGAGAAGGCCTGCGTTGGCCCTTTCCTTCCGACCTAAGAGAGAAATTGTTACATCAACGGGTCGGTGACATACAACGTAGAGGCAAGTATTTGCTGATAGCTAGTGGAAATACCGGGCATCTACTTGTTCATTTAGGGATGACCGGTAGTTTTGTTTGGTATGACTCAGCGCCAAAGCACTCCGCCCATGACCACTTGGACATTGTTTTCGAGCAGGGCGTGTTGCGCTATAACGACCCTCGTCGATTTGGTGCCGTGCTTTGGATTAATCCCTCTCCTGATGCTGGGCTGCCAGGCCACGCACTTTTAGAAACGCTTGGTATAGAGCCCTTCGATGACGCATTCAATGGCGAGTTGTTGTTTCGTTTGAGTCGAGGGCGCAAGGTTTCTGTAAAGCAATTTTTACTGGCAGGCCATGCAGTTGTCGGCGTTGGCAACATTTACTGCTCAGAGACTTTATTTCGTGCCGGCGTAAGGCCTGGTCGAGCGGCTGGGCGAGTGACCAAGGCAGAGTATCTCAAGCTGGCGCTTGCGATAAAGGAAATCCTCGCTAGCGCCATTGAGCAGGGCGGGTCGACCCTGCGGGACTTCAAAAACTCTTCGGGTGAAAGTGGTTATTTTCAGCTGACTTACTTTGCCTACAATAGGCAGGGCAAGCCATGTCGAGTGTGTAACAACCCAATCCGCTTGATCCGTCAGCAGCAACGAGCAAGTTACTTTTGTGCGAGCTGTCAAAAGTAGGTTTCTATAGCGAGATGCCTGGGCCTGTTGCGTTAATGGCGCTTAATCGACCGTTGGGCGGCAAGCATGTAGGCAAGCAGCGCGCGTTTGTTTTTCGGTACGCTAGTTTGAGCGCCCTTATGATAGATTTTGGATATGGGACAACTTGGCGATTCTTATTCAGCCCTTCAAGGGTGGCGTGGCGAACTAAATGCAGCGGTAGGCCGTTATGGGCATTGGCTAGAGGGGCTTGATGTAGAGCATTCATCGTTGATCGAGCGTTTGGCTAAAGTGCATGAGCGCTTGAAGCGTGAAAAGCTTACCATTGCATTTGTGGCGGAATTTTCTCGCGGTAAAAGTGAGCTTATCAACGCGATCTTTTTTGGTGATCATGGTCGGCGTGTATTGCCTTCGTCGGCTGGCCGTACAACCATGTGCCCAACCGAGCTTTACTACAACGCAGATGAGCCTTTAGGGTTACGCCTTTTGCCAATTGAAACTCGCCTGCGTGATGTTTCTATGTCAGATTTACGAAACGAGACTTTAGAGTGGCGACAGGTTTCGATCTCATCAAATAATGGTGATGAGCTGGCCAATGCGTTTCAGATGGTGAAAGAGACCAAGTCGATTTCAGTCGACGAAGCGATACTTTTGGGTTTTGATCCTTCTGACGATAGCGCGGGTTTGCGGCCTGATAAGAATGGCAACCTGGAGGTGCCTAGATGGCGCCATGTTTTAGTCAATGTGCAGCATCCTTTACTCGAAAAAGGCTTGGTGATTATTGATACACCAGGGTTGAATGCGATTGGTTTAGAGCCAGAGCTCACCTTAAGCATGATTCCCAATGCAGATGCAGTGTTGTTTGTATTGGCCGCAGACACAGGGGTAACAAAAACCGACATTGACGTCTGGCGCGATTGTATTTCTTCAAACCACCGTTCTGGTCGAATGGTTGTGTTGAACAAAATCGATGGCCTTTGGGACAACATTCGTGACGATGTTCAAATCGAGTTAGAGCTAGCTCAACAAATATCGTCAGTTTCGCAAACTTTAGATTTGCCTGCTGGCAAAGTTTATCCAGTGTCGGCACAAAAAGCGCTCGCCGCCAAGCTCAATGGGGACTTACCCCTATTGCGTAAAAGTCGATTGCTCGATTTAGAAGCAGCGCTGGCCGATGAACTAGTCCCTCAAAAGCATTCTCTTGTACGAGAAGCCGTGCAACATGAGTTTGACGGTATTCACGCCACCGTTGATGGTGACTTAAGTTCACGCCGCAGGCAGTTGGTTGAACAGCTTTTTGAGCTTTCTAGCCTACGCGGGAAAAACTCAACAGTCATTGACCATATGGCTTCGCGAGTGGCACAGGAAAGAGATGATTTCGAAAGTAGCGTAAAACATTTACATGCCTTGAGGGCTGTTTTTAATAGGCAAAGCGAACTTGTATACAACTCACTTGCATTAGAGTCTTTAAAGCGGCACGTGCGCGATGCTCGTGAGCATATGAGGGCAAGCCGCTTGTCCACCGGTATCAAAGAAGGTATGACGGTACTTTTATCCGATTCCCGTAAAGATTTCGAGTTGGTTGGCAAGGCCGTTGAAGAAGTGACTAACTTGATGACGGCGATGTATAAAACCTTTAATTCGCAACATGGTTTGAGTTTGGGTGCGCCTATGTCGTTTTCTATGTTGCGTTTCAGTCAAGAATTGGAGCGCATTGATACGATGCAAAAGCAGCAGTTCGGCGCTATGGCCCTAGCGACAACGGAACGTTGGGCCTTGATGCGAAAATTTTTTGAAACAGTGGCATCTCGCTTGAAAGAGTTGTATGACAGAGCGCGTAAAGATGTTGAGGTTTGGTTGCGTGCGATATTGGCACCTATCGAAGGACAAGTGCGAGAGCATCAAGCACAGTTGAAGCGCCGCGTTGAATCCTTGAAGCGAATACGTGAAGCAGAAGATACTTTAGAAGTAAAGATTTTTGAGCTTGAAGAAAACCGAGCTGCGGTCGAGCAACAGATTGCTTTATGTGCAGAGTTGAGCCAGCAAGTGCGTAGAGTGCTGAGTATGCCGATGCCTAGCTCTAGCAAAAATCTTGTCAGCAGCGCTCAATCACTAGCTGTTGGCGAGCCCGCTTAAACCCTCATTATCCGACGCCGTTGTTGCTTGGCAAAAGCAACACGGTCGGCATGACCTGCCTTGGCAAAACACTACCGACGCCTATCGCGTATGGTTGTCTGAAGTGATGTTGCAACAAACTCAAGTAGCCACCGTCATTGATTATTATCAGCGCTTTCTCAATAAATTCCCTAATGTCGGCGCTCTTGCGTCGGCTCCTACTGATGAAGTTTTAGCTCTTTGGAGTGGCCTTGGTTATTACAGCCGTGCACGCAATTTGCATCGCTGCGCTCAAGAAGTTGTTGCTAGATTTGGAGGTTCGTTTCCTAAGGCGCAAAGCGACTTAATGACATTGCCCGGTATCGGTCGTTCAACAGCGGCGGCAATTTCGGCTTTTGCCTTCGGGCAAAGTGCCGCGATTCTTGATGGCAATGTCAAGCGTGTTTTTTGTAGGGTGTTTGGCGTCGAAGGCTATCCGGGTCGAAGCGATATTGATAAGCAATTATGGGCAATTTCTGAACGTGAAAAGCCAGCGGGCGGTGTCGAAGCTTATACCCAGGGTTTGATGGATTTAGGTGCCACACTCTGCCAGCGTAGCAAACCCCGATGTAACGACTGCCCTTTGAAAGTAAGTTGCGTTGCATTCTCTAAAAACTTGCAAGTAGAGCTGCCAACGCGAAAGCCCAAGAAAGTTACGCCGACCAAATTTGCAAGCTTTTATTTCGCAGTTAACGATAATGCAGTTTTGTTGGAGCGTAGGCCTTCGGTTGGAATTTGGGGTGGTTTATGGTGCCTGCCACAACAAGGAAAGATTCGAAATTCGCAACAAGATGATTCCGAAGACCAAAGCTCAACTTTCGAAAAGGAAGGCTTCGAGCACAGCTTTACGCATTTCAAAATGAGAGCCCAAGTTTTTGAGTGTACTTCTAATGGTAAAACCTTAGAGAATTTGCTGGGCGATGCAACTCTGCGTTGGGTAAGATTTGGTGATTTAGCTGAATATGGGCTGCCAGCACCGATAAAAGTCTACTTGGCTAAGTTTTTTTAGTTTCTTACCGCTCGTCAAGCGGTTCAGTATGTTTTTGCAGTACTTGGTTCACTATCGATAGGCGTTGAATAGGGTCATTTAGTTCGAGCATGAGTTGCTTTGAGCTTGGCCCGAATGGCAAAATTTCGCATAAGCGATGCGATACCCAACTTGCGGATTGCAAAAGAAATGGCGGCTCTAAAATCCGTTTCATGGCATCGGGTTCGGTGTCTACCAACTCAGAGATAACCCGCTCTACAACTTTGATGCATCGTGCCATATCTAAAGGAATAACCGCGTCGTCTTCGCTCGGTAAGTAATCAATATCCGCGATGACTAAGCCCTGTTCGTTTACGTGGCTAGAGTTGATTTTGAATCGCTGCTCACCAATGGTTCTAAGGTTTAGAATGCCGCTCGGTTCTTTATCGAAGTTAACAATACGGGCTGCACAACCAATTTGCTCGTGCTCGGCAGGTTTTCCAACTTCGTTACCTTCGGTAATTCGACAAATGCCAAAGGGTTCGTCATTACGCAGACATTGCCTAACCATGTCGACATAGCGGGCCTCAAAGATACGTAACGGCAATACTCCGCCGGGAAATAAAACGGTGCCTAGCGGAAAAATTGTCACGGTACCTAACCGCCGGCTTGCTTATTGGCAAGCGATCGATGGCGAACTAATACGGTTTCGGTTCTTTTGAATCGGGCGGCTAGTTTTTCAACACAAAATACCGAGCGATGTTGTCCGCCTGTACAGCCGATGGCAACCGTCAAATAGCTTCGATTGTCCAGAATATAGTGTGGCAGCCAAGTGTTTAAAAAGTTTGCTACATGATCAACCATCCGACCAACAGAAGGAATGGAGCCAAGATATTCTTGCACTGGCGCATCAGTTCCGTTAAGTGGGCGTAAAAGTGGATCGTAATATGGGTTAGGAAGGCAGCGCACATCAAACACTAAGTCTGCATCTAACGGAACACCTGTTTTGAAGGCAAATGATTCAAACAACAACGTGATTGGGCTTCGTTCGGCACCAATCACATCCCGAATCCATTGGCGAAACGCTGCAGGTTTTAAATCGCTAGTGTCGATAGCAACCCCAAGGTGTTCTAAAACGCTAAGCAATTCGCGCTCTTGGTCAATCGCCTCAATCAGAGTGGGGACTTCGCCATCGCTGTTTTTTACAAGTGCAAGTGGATGCCTCCGACGTGACTCCGAGTAGCGCTGAATGAGTGTGTCGTTTCGAGCGTTTAAAAAGAGTAATTTGACGTCGTGCCCAAATCGACCTAAGCCTGCCACCATGTCTCGCAAGTCGTTGAGCGCTTCCCTTCCTCTGACATCAATTGATACAGCCACTCTTTCGTGTCCTGCCTCTGAAAGTGAGGAGATGACTTCTTGCAAAAATCGCATAGGAAGGTTGTCGATGCAAAAATAATTTGCATCTTCTAATTCGTTCAAGGCAATTGATTTGCCGGAGCCCGAAATACCGGTGATTAAAGCGAGGCGCATGGCTCAGTGATGTCGTTGAACCTGTAGGGAGAAGTCAGGATGGGGTTGAATCAATAGGCGTTTGCGCATCGATGGCCGTTCTTTGCCTTGCGATGAACTCCCCCATCGCGTCGATACCTCGTAACTGTAACACCGTACTGCGCACGGCGGCTTCTGTAAGCACTGCAATATTTCTGCCTGCCGCGACTGGAATAACGACTTTTCTCACATCCACACCCAAAATGTTTTCTTTCAGCGCTTCGAGTGGTAATCGTTCGTATTCGTTTTCCATTGTGCTTCTTCGAATAAGCTGAACGATGAGCCGAAGACGCATTTTTCTGCGTACTGATGTTTCGCCAAAAATCGCTTTGATATCGAGCAAACCTAGCCCTCGAACTTCAAGCATATTTTGAAGCAAGGCAGGGCATCTGCCTTCGATGGCGGTGGGGGCTAGACGCGTAAACTCGACTACGTCGTCAGCAACCAAGCCGTGGCCTCGGCTAATCAGCTCAAGGGCTAACTCACTTTTTCCTAAACCGCTTTCGCCAGAGATCAAAACGCCCATGCCGAGCACGTCCATGAAAACACCGTGGCGCTCGCATTTGTCAGCTACTGTTTTTGCAACTGCTGAGCGCACGGTCTCGATCACTCGTGCCGCACTCGAAGTCGTTGCTAAGGTCGTGATGTTGGCGTCGTTAAGTGCTTTTTGTACATCGTCGGGAAGGGTCAGGCCGTTGCAGGCGATCATGGCTGGTGGCAAGCCTTGAACCATCTCTTGCAGTACCGTTGGTCTACGGGTTGGGTACAGGGTCTCGAAATAATTGATTTCAGCAGGGCCAATGATATTGACGCGGCCAGGATGAATAAGGTTCAAATACCCAACTAAATCCGCGGCGTCGACACCTTTGTTTTCATCGGGAACTATCTGCCGACTTAAACCCACCTCGCCGCCGATGACTTTTAGGTTGAGCGTCAAGCGGGTGTAATCAACTAACGCTTGAATGCTTAAGCTCATGGGTTCATTCTAGGGTTTAGGCGGCGGGCCGATAGGGTGCCCAAGTTGCGAGCACCTTATGGAGTCGCTGTGCGTCATCGCTGGTCATTAGAGTTTGGCGTATGCCATCGTCTGACAATAACTCTGCGACTTCGGAGAGAATTTCTAGATGTTCTTCCGTGGCGTTTTCTGGTACCAGTAGAAATATCAATAAAGACACCGGTTGTCCGTCAGCCGCGTCGAAGGCAATGGGCGTCTCTAATTGTACGACCGCTGCAATCGCGCTCTTTAAACCTTTGATTCGACCATGAGGTACTGCCACTCCAGAGCCTAGCCCGGTTGAACCAAGGCGCTCTCTCGCGAACAACGAATCAAAGACTTTGCCTCGTTCGACGTTATGGTTATTTTCAAACAACAGTCCTACATGCTCAAACAGTCTTTTTTTACTGGTAGCTGAAAAGTTCAACAGGATGCAAGACGGCAAAAGCAGATTCGATATTCGGTTCATGGACACGAGGAAACTCAGCGCTTCCCGAAAGTCATAAAAACGCGATTATAGGAGCGAAGGCGGGTAAAGACCAGTCAATTGTTGCACTGCAATAGAAGCATTGCTCCATTTGACTGGTTAGATCAACTATTTATGCCGATGCGCTTGCGGCTTGAATGTGCAAGCCATACTTACCCGAGAGGTGGTGGTGGTGCTGAACTTTTGCCTTGTACTTATCGACTTGGCGATCAAGCTTGGCAAAAAGTATGTCAATGGCGGTATACAAATCGTGATCAATAGCTTCGGCATGCATGTCTTTACCGCGAACATGCAAATTAATCTCTGCCTTTTGCCTTAGTTTATCGACTGAAAGCACGACGGCCACATCAATCACTTGTTCAAAATGCCTTCGCGTTCGCTGCAATTTGTGCGTAACGTAGTCACGCAATGCTTGGGTTACTTCCAGGTGGTGTCCGCTAATCGATAAATTCATGAAGCCTCCTAATGAGCCTGATACAAAAATTACTCGCAACCTTTTGTATTTACATACGCAAGTTGCCCGATGGGTCTACTACTAAACTGGTAACCGCTGGAATCTGGCTTTACAGGACGCGCCTTTGTGAGACGGGAGCAATGTTGAGTGCCTCCCTATACTTCGCAATCGTTCGACGCGCTACCACGATGCCTTGACCGCCTAGCAATTCAACAATTTGACTGTCTGATAGTGGGTGCTTAGAGTCCTCCGCTTGTACAAGTTGTTTAATCAAGGCCCGGATGGCTGTGCTTGATGCCGCGCCTCCTGTGTCGGTTGCAACATGGCTTCCGAAGAAATACTTTAACTCAAATGTGCCATGTGGAGTCAACATAAATTTTTGTGTCGTTACTCTCGAAATGGTCGATTCATGAAGTCCCAGACTATCGGCCACTTCTCGCAGTACGAGTGGTCGCATTGATACGGCACCATTGGCCAAAAACCCTCTTTGCCTGTCGACTATCTCTTGGCTCACTCGCATGATTGTTTCGAAACGTTGTTGAACATTTTTGATCAACCAGCGGGCTTCTTGAAGCTGATTACTCAGGTTTCCGCCTTTGTTGCTGCGCAATATATTGGCGTATAAGTCATTCACTCGTAACTTGGGCATGACGTCTTGGTTGAGTTGCACCTTCCAACCGCCACGGCCTTTTTTTACGATCACGTCCGGTACGACATAGGTCGCTTCAGAGATGCCAAAGCTTGCGCCTGGCTTAGGATTGAAAGTTCGAATAAGCTCTTGAGCGTCGCGCAATTCGTCTTCTGAGCAGCGTGTGTTGCGCTTAATTTTCGTGAAATCGCGAGCTGCTAATAAATCGAGGTATTGATTGATAAGCAGGCGAGCTAGGCGTCCCGAACTACGCTGTTGAACATCAACGGGAAGTTGCGCCCATTGCAAGAGTAAGCATTCCTGAATATTTCTTGCTGCAACGCCACAAGGATCGAAGTTTTGTAGCAGCTTTAGTGCCGTAGCAAGCTCTTCGATTTCGATTTCTAGCTCGTCTGGAAGAATCGACAGAACTTCTTCTAGTGAAGTCTCTAAATACCCTGCTTCGGTTAACTCTTCGATCAAAATCGTGATGAGCGCTCTATCACGTTGCGAAAGGCGAGAACCGCTGAGCTGTTCGAGCAAGTGCTCACGTAAGGTTGATTCAGCAGCATCCAATTGCTGAAATTCACGCTCGTCTTCGTCCGACTTGCTGGTGTTGCTTTTTACGTCACTGCCGAAATCAGCCTCGAAATTGTCACCTTCATAGGCTTCTTGGTCGGCGTCACGGCTAAACTCAATTTCTCCATCTGCACTACTTGACTCGCTGCGTGGCTCATCGCTTTGCTGGTTTGAGTCCATTCCACCGTCTACCGATGGGGCTGATGTCGTCTGGCTATCTAGGCCGCCAGAAGCGTCAAGGCGAACACAATTGTCTAGAGGGTCGTCTAGGCGCTCGAGTAAGGGGTTGTCAAGCAATACTTGCTCAAGTTCTTGATTTAACTCAAGTGTAGAGAGTTGCAAAAGTCGAATTGACTGCTGAAGCTGCGGAGTAAGCGCTAGCGACTGGCTAAGTTTGGCTTGTAAGCTAAGTTTCACAAATGCCCAATTTTTAGGGCGGGCGGAAACATTCCGCTGCTACATCCGAGAATGCTACATTCGGAAATGTTCGCCGAGATAGACGCGGCGTACGTTTTCATTATCAATAATTTCGTTTGGACGACCATAAGCAAGAACAGTACCAGCGTTAATGATATAGGCTCGGTCGCAGATTCCAAGTGTTTCGCGCACGTTATGGTCAGTAATCAGCACTCCAATTCCGCGATCTTTGAGAAAGTTCACGATTCGTTGGATTTCGATCACCGCAATTGGGTCGACACCGGCGAATGGTTCGTCCAACAAGATAAATCTAGGTGAAGTTGCAAGGGCTCTAGCAATCTCTACTCGTCGGCGTTCGCCGCCGGATAATGAAAGTGCTGTGTTGGAGCGAATATGTTGTATTTGAAGTTCGAAGAGCAGGTTTTCGAGCCGATCAGTAATTTCTTTCGGACCAATTCTGTTGCCGTTTGCATTTAGCTGCAATTCGAGCACTGCTTGAATATTTTCTTCCACGGTCAGCTTACGAAACACGGATGCTTCTTGTGGCAAGTAAGACAGGCCCATTCGGGCGCGCTTATGAATCGGTAAACGATTCACTTCTTTGCCGTCTAGAAAAATAGTGCCGTCGTCCGACGGCACCAATCCCACGATCATGTAAAACGTCGTGGTTTTGCCCGCTCCGTTTGGACCAAGCAAGCCTACGACTTCGCCGCTTTGCACTTTGAGCGAAACGTCTTTAACGACTTGCCTTCCGTGGTAGGCCTTCATTAAATGATTGGCGGCGAGCTCCGAAGGCGCTGAAACTGAATTGGTCAAAAGTTTTGCTATCTTATTTGGGCGAGTTCAGGCTTCGCTCTGGGCGCAGTGTGGTTGTACCAGATGTTGGCTTAGCGGGTGTAGTTGGCCTAACTGTCGAGCCCGAGGCAGGAGGGGTGTCATCGGTATTTTTCGGTTGGATGGTAACTTTTACACGACCACTCGGATTCGTGCCAGTGGCGCTATCGGCTGAGCCACCCTCTACCGTATAGTTTTCATTGCGGGAGTCATAAATGACGATTTTGCCTTGAATTTCGTCCATGATTTTTTCTTTTTCAAGGCGACGGACGTTGGCTTTCTCGACAAAGCGAACCACTTCAGTTTTACCGTTGTAGTTAATTTCTAAGCCATAGCCTTCAATATACTGGTCTAGTCCCTCTCGTTTTTGACGGAAACTTGCCAGCTTTCCGGTCACTACACCATATTGATAACCTTCTGGATCTTGTCGAATCACCATTTTGTCGCCTTTTAGCGTAATGGTGCCTTTGGTCAAGATAACATTGCCCGTATAGGTGCTTAGCTGCTGAATATCGTCGTGGGTTAGCTTGTCGGCCAGAATATCCATTGGCTTATTTTTATCGGCTTTCTCTGCGAATGCCGACGTGCCAACTCCGGCGCTGAGCGAACCTAGAGCTATAACTAATAAGAACTTGAAGTGAATTAACATTGACTGATTATTTCAGTTTTTTTCAGTTTTTTCTGGTACCCACGTGCTTTTAACATTGGAATGCAAGGCGAACAACCGATTTAAGTTGTCGAAATTCATCCCCGTTCCTGTCACGGTCGAAGCTCCCTGGGTGATTTTCGTCGGTTTATCGGTTGTGCCGGTTTCTAGATTGGTATCAATTAACAGATACTCTGTGTTTAGCTGTAACTGCTTGCTTGCTTCGCTTGGAGCTCGAGTCAGCACAACGCTGCCAAATAGTTCCAAGATATCCCCTTGGGGGCCCGCCTTGCCAGAATCGCTCACCACGGTAATGATGGGCTTCTTTTTATCCAAGCTGATAAGTCTTGGGTTGACAAACTCCGATGTGTCGTCGTCTGGAAAATGTTTCATCAAATCAGCTGCTAGGCGAAATGACGGTTGGCCTTGGGCATTGAGTTTTATTAGCGTAAATCGCTCAACGAAATAGTCTTGTTCGTGGCGAATAGTTTTGCTTTCAACAGGTTTGTCACCGAGGTTGGCAAACTCTGCCAAATAAAAAGTGAAGGCCGCTAAAACTGATAATAGGCAAATAGCTAGTAGTCCCGCAAGCCTATCGTAGGTTCGGGCCTTCACTGTAAAGTTCCGGGATTAGTGTGGCGGGCCAGAGCCGCATCAAAAAGCCCTTGCTCTTTTAACAACCATTCCGCGAACTCTCTTACTGCGCCATTGCCAGGTTGTGCGGTGCTGCGCCAGTGCGATGCAGCAAGCACTGGCGGCGAGGCGTTAGCAACGGCAACCGCTAGGCCACATACCGCCATTGCGGGCAAATCTGGCCAATCGTCACCGATCATGGCTGCTTGCGAAACTGATAGTCCGAATTGCGAGCAAATTTCTTCTAACGCAATTCTTTTATTCTTCACTCCTTGCAGGCAGGCATCAAACCTTAAATCATTAGCACGAGTTTGCACAATGTCGGAGCTGCGACCGGTAATGACCACTAATTTTATGCCGGCCTCACGTAGGAGCACTAAGCCCAAGCCATCACGCACCGAAAAACCTTTACACAGCTCACCGGAACCGGCGAAGTACAAGGTGCCGTCTGTGAGTGTGCCGTCAATATCGCAGGCAACTAACTTAATGCCTAGTGCGCGTGCTGTAAGAATATTGGGTTGTGTCATTGTCTAAATTTATTCGTCTCTTAAACAACTTTTGCAATGAGTAAGTCATGCAGGTGTAAAGCACCGACTAATTGCATTTGCTTATCTAAAGATGCCACAACTAAGAGTTGGCTGCGACGCTTATCTTCCATGAGTTTTACAGCTTCGACCGCTAATGCGCTTTGTTCAATAACGTCCGGGGTCTTCGTCATCACTTGAGCGACACCGAGCGAGCGAATATCCACACCTGACTCAAACAGCCGACGTAAGTCGCCGTCGGTGAAAATACCAGCAAGGCCGCCGTTGTCGTTAACAACTGCTGTCATGCCCATGCGTTTTTTCGAAATTTCTAACAGCGCTTCGCTTAACTTCGCGTTAATACCAACTCTTGGAACGTCATTACTTTTCCGCATGATGTCACTAACTCTGGTGAGTAACCGCCTTCCCAAAGCACCACCTGGGTGAGAGCGTGCAAAATCTTGTTCACTAAATCCTCTTGCCTCTAGCAGTACAACTGCTAATGCATCGCCCAAAGCCAAAGCGGCCGTTGTGCTTGCAGTAGGGGCCAAATTTAAAGAGCATGCTTCGCGCGCCACGCCCGAATTTAAATGGACATCGGCAAGCCCCGCCAATGGGGATTGTTCGTTACCTGTTACTGCAATTAGCTTGGCTCCAACCCTTTTCACCTGAGGCGCTATGGCCATAATCTCTTCAGTCGCGCCCGAATTCGTAAACGCCAAAAACACATCGTTACTCATGACCATACCAAGATCGCCGTGGCTGGCCTCACCCGGATGAACAAAAAACGCAGGCGTGCCGGTTGAGGCTAAGGTGGCGGCAGTTTTTCTAGCGATATGCCCGCTTTTCCCCATTCCACTGACAACGACACGCCCTTTGCAGCCTAAGATTAACTGAACGGCTTGGTTGAACGATGGGTCTAAACCGGCAGAGACTTGCTGTATTCCTTCGATTTCAATTGCTAAAACGCGCCTTGCGCTTTGAAGCCAATCCTGCTGACCGTCTGTGGTAAGTGGGGCTATTTCTTGCATAGATTTTTGAAGTGGGCTGACATCTGGCATAGTCGCGAAGTATAACTACTTGGCTTTAATTTCGTTTTTATGCTGTCTGCTTTAGAACTGGTCCTGTTGCTTTTAGCCATCTCTGTGTTCGCAGTGATAGTTTTAGGCACGTTCAAAATGCCACCCTTAGTTGCCTATTTAGGTGTTGGGGTGTTGGTTGGGCCACACGCTATTAATATCGCAGGTCAGTCGGCCGCCACCACTATTTTGGGTGAGTTGGGAGTGGTATTTTTGATGTTTACGCTTGGCTTAGAGTTTAACCTCGCTAAGCTAAAAACATTATCAAAGTTTGTTTTTGGCCTAGGTTTGGCCCAAGTCGCTGCAACAATTGGCGCAGCGCTGGTCGTGGCCTTGGTATGTTCTTATCTTGCAGGAGCTAACTTAAGCAGCTGGGGTTTTCCGGCATCGTTGTCTGCCCAGTTAGCGCAAATCGATTGGCGAATTGGTTTGGTGGTGGGAGGGGCATTTGCGATGTCTTCGACTGCCTTGGTGATGAAGATGTTGTCAGAAAAGCATGAGCTCGAAACAGAGCACGGCAAACGTGTATTCAGCGTGCTTTTAATGCAAGACTTAGCTGTAATTCCCCTACTAATTTTGGTGCCTGCAATGGCCACTGGCGAGAGCGGTACACAGTTAATTAGTGATTTGAGTTGGGCCGTTTTAAAGGCAACTATCTTACTGTTGATATTGTTGCGTTTTGGCCCTTGGGTAATGGGTTATTGGTTTCGAACCGTTGTAAAGATGAAGTCGCATGAGTTGTTTACGCTCAACGTTCTTCTTGCATCGCTTTTTTTTGCATGGTTAACGAAGAAGTTTGGGCTATCGATGGAGCTAGGCGCTTTTGTTGCTGGCATGCTGATTGCTGAAACCGACTTTAGAGACCAGGTTGAAGAAGATATCAAGCCTTTTCGAGATCTACTTTTGGGCTTGTTTTTTGTCACTATCGGAATGCAGCTTAATTTTGAAGTAGTCATAAAAAATTGGGTGCTGGTACTGGTACTCGCTTGCGGACCGTTACTAGTGAAATTTGCGCTAGTTGCCGGGCTTTCCAAGATGATGGGCGCAACTTCCGGGACGGCTATTCGTACCGGAATTTGGCTGGCTCAGGCCGGTGAGTTCGGGTTTGTCATCTTGTCCCAAGCGGTTCTCGTGAAGCTAATGCCTGAATCGCTTGCCCAACCGATGATCGCAGCGATGTTGATCTCGCTTCTGGTTAGTCCTTTATTGATTATGAAAGCGAACTGGTTGGCATTGAGAGTCTCAGGCCAAGAGTGGATGCTGCGCTCGCTGCAGTTGCAGCAAATTGCTAGTCAAAGTTTGAAACGTCAAAACCATATTATTGTTTGTGGGTATGGTCGATCTGGGCAAGGATTAGGGCATTTACTTGAGGCCGAAAAAGTGTCTTATGTAGCTCTTGACCTCGATCCTGATCGGGTAGATGACGCTGCGCGAGCTGGCGAACCCGTAATGTATGGTGACGCATCTCGCAGGGAAACATTATTGGCTGCAGGTTTGCATAGAGCCCGTGCAGTGGCGATTACTTTTGCGGCCGATAAGGAAGCAGTAAAACTTATTCGCGTGATTCGAGAATTGGCACCTAAAGTGCATATTTTGGTCAGAGGAGGCGCTGAAGCGGATATTGAATCTCTTAAGGCTGCTGGCGCCACTGAGGTAGTGCCAGAAATCGCTGAAGGTAGCTTGATGTTGGCTGCGAACTTGTTAGGTGTGGCTGGTATTAGCGCGCAAAGGGTGCAAGAGCGAGTTCAGCAAGTGCGCGACTCGCGATATGCCTCGCTTCGGGGTGTTTATTTAGGTTCGGACGATAAAGAGCATGAAACAATTGAGACTTCACGATCGCAGCTTCACACTGTATTGATCGGGGGGAATTGTTTTGCAAAAGGTCAGGCAATCGGTGCGCTAGATTTGGCCGGCGCGACAGTTGCAGTACTTGTGCGTAACAGAAATCGAATTGTTTGGCCTGCGTCTACGGAAGTTTTACAGATCGGTGACGCTATTGTTCTTGAAGGCAGTCATGAGCAAGTACAAGCTGCTGAACTGAAATTAGCTGGCTAATTCACGCCAAGGGTTACGAAATGTACCCGGATGGTGACAATCCGTCAGAAAAAGCCAGTTACCATCGAGTCTGTTAGATTAAAATTTTATAAATGACGAATTCGCACAACGGAGTGACAACGGCAGCAACACCGCTGGACTCGTCCCATATCACTAGCAACAAGCTCGGTTTTGTCGAGCTAACTGACGTACATTTCGGTTATCAGGAGCGAAAAATCATCAATGGCTTGAATCTATCGGTGAAAAAGGGTTCTGTGGTGGCTTTAATGGGGGGGTCGGGATGTGGCAAAACAACCCTGCTTCGATTAATCGGTGCTCAAGCTAAAGCCCAACAAGGAACGGTGGTTTTTGACAGCGACGACATGGGTAAGCTCCAAGGTGATGCTCTTTACGCAGCTCGGCGCAAGATGGGAATGCTTTTTCAGTTCGGTGCATTGTTTACTGATTTGAGTGTTTTTGAGAATGTCGCTTTCCCGCTTCGAGAGCACACCAAGCTAAGTGAGCTAATGATTCGCGATTTGGTTTTAATGAAACTACACGCGGTTGGGCTGCGTGGTGCTGCGCAGCTAATGCCTTCGCAAATTTCAGGTGGTATGGCTAGGCGAGTGGCCTTAGCGCGATCAATTGCGCTTGACCCTCAACTTCTGCTTTACGATGAACCGTTCGCGGGCCTTGATCCAATTTCGTTGGGCACGATCGCTAACTTGATTCGAACCTTGAATGACGCACTAGGTTCAACCTCCATTGTTGTTTCTCACGACGTTAAAGAAACTTTTCAGATAGCCGATTATATTTACGTCATGGGCTCAGGAAAAATCTTAGCCGAGGGTAGCCCAGACTCACTCAACGATAGCGATGTGCCAGAGGTAAGGCAGTTTTTACGGGGAGAACGAGACGGCCCTGTAGCGTTTCACTATCCTGCTAAAGCGATGTCCGCCGATCTTGGGTTTTGAAGAGAATTAAAAAATAACTGATGAAGATAATCGGAATTGCATGTTTTTAGTCGAGAAAGTCAGCGCAGTGGGTGCCAGTGTTCGCGGCATGATGTATGGAGTCGGCTATGGTTTTCGGTTTTTTGCGCAGCTGTTGCTATTAAGTGTTGCCGCCTTAAAACGTCCTCGTTTGATCATCGATCAAATTCATTTTATTGGCAATTATTCATTGCTCATTATTTTAGTTTCGGGACTATTTGTTGGTTCGGTGCTTGGTTTGCAAGGGTATTACACTTTGCAGAGGTATGGTTCTGAGCAGGCGCTCGGCCTATTGGTTGCGTTATCTTTGGTAAGAGAATTGGGGCCAGTCGTTGCTGCCCTGTTGTTTGCTGGTCGGGCTGGAACTTCGCTCACTGCAGAGATTGGTTTGATGAAAGCCGGTGAGCAGCTAAGCGCCATGGAAATGATGGCGGTGAACCCGATGGCTAGAGTTCTTGCGCCGAGGTTTGTCGCGGCTGTGATTAGCTTACCGATTTTGGCGACACTGTTTTCTGCCGTTGGCATTATTGGCGGGTATCTTGTTGGTGTACCCCTGATCGGCGTTGATTCAGGTGCTTTTTGGTCGCAAATGCAAAGTGGTGTTGATGTCTTTAACGATGTTGGCAACGGGATGATTAAGAGTATTGTTTTTGGCTTTGTATGTGCACACGTAGCGCTTTTTGTGGGCTACGAGGCTCAGCCAACGCCTGAAGGTGTAGCGCGTGCTACGACAACAACGGTTGTTGCTTCTTCGTTGGCGGTGTTGGGTTTTGACTTCTTGTTAACTGCACTGATGTTTAGTTAAGTTTAAGGTTCCAGCGTAGCCTTTATGAAAAGATTGAATTGATAGGTGAGAGATGAATAAAAGAGCAACAGATTTTTGGGTGGGGTTGTTCGTGCTTCTCGGTTTTGCCGCAGCGGCTTTCTTGGCATTGAAAGCGGGCAATTTAGCGAGTTTTAGTACGACGGAAACTTACACTGTGAAGGCAAAGTTCGACAACATAGGTGGCCTAAAGCCAAGAGCTCCTGTGAAAAGCGCTGGAGTAACGGTGGGGCGAGTGACGGAAATTGGTTTTGACGATAAAACCTACCAAGCCGTCGTAACTATCGCCTTGGAGAAAAAATATCAGTTTCCGAAGGATTCTTCAGCAAAGATACTAACGTCAGGTTTGCTAGGTGAACAATACATAGGATTAGAGGCTGGCGCTGACGCAGCAAATCTTACCGATGGAACGCCGATCAAAATGACGCAATCTGCCGTTGTTCTTGAAAACCTAATTAGCCAGTTTTTGTATGGCAAAGCCGGCGAAGGCGGCGGAGAAAAGAAATGATTTTGAACAAACTACTAATTAGCACTGCTTTTGTCGTTGGAGTGTTTCTCCAAGGATGCGCCTCAACCGGGTCACCCAACGCGTCGAATATGGCTTCAGACAGAGGCGGATCAGACCCTTTTGAGTCAATGAACCGAGTAACTGCTAGATTTAATGCTAGGCTTGATTCGGCATTGGTGAAGCCTGTGGCGCAGGCCTATAAGTACGTGACGCCACCACCGCTTCGGATGATGGTGGGCAATTTTTTCGGCAATCTTAGTGATTTATGGACGGGCACTAATAATTTATTGCAAGGCAAGCCGAAGAACGCGGCTTCGGACTTCACCCGATTTACATTGAATACTGTGTGGGGACTTTTAGGCTTGGTTGATATTGCAACTGATCTTGGTTTGCAGAAGCACAATGAAGATTTTGGGCAGACCTTAGGGGTCTGGGGCGTATCACCTGGCCC
The DNA here is from genome assembly GCA_043789035.1 of Betaproteobacteria bacterium. Lineage (GTDB taxonomy): Bacteria > Pseudomonadota > Gammaproteobacteria > Burkholderiales > Burkholderiaceae_E > JAYWIG01. The sequence goes on along the minus strand of JAYWIG010000129.1, from coordinate 19,575 downwards.
TTATTTAGTATTGCCCGTGTTAGGCCCCTCATCGGTTAGGGATACGGTCGGTTTGATTCCCGATTCCCTAGCGTCTCCGTTGCGTTCAATCAAACATCAGAATACTTACTACAGTTTCTTGGGAGTCCGAGTTGTAGACACTAGGGCAGGGTTTTTAAGTGCTGAGCGGATTATGGATAGCGCTTCTCTTGATGATTACGCCTTTTTTCGAAATGGGTTTTTTCAGCGGCGCTTTAGTCAGGTTTATGACGGAAACCCGCCAGAGCAGGCTGTTCCGAAATATGAGGATGATGAAAAGGATGATAAGAAGCCTAATGCCAAAGCAACCGAAAAGTTGGTTGATAAGTTGCTGAGTGATGAGATCGAGCGTGCAGCGTCTCTTTTAGGTGAAACTAGCGCTGAAAAGCATTTGAGCGAGTAGTTTTGTGTAACACCGTGTTACATAGGTGTCATCCTTATCCACTAGGGCTCGTTAATGAGAGCTGCAGCGCATAAAGCGCTTGCTCCTTGAACTTCGAAAGTATTTATGAATATGTTTTTAAATCGTTCGCAATTTTTGAAATTGGTTTGCGTTACGGTGTTTTCGTCAAGTGTGGCGCTTTTTGTCTCCGCAGTTTCGGCTCAAACGGTACTAGCGCCAGATGAATTAGTCAAAAAATTGAGTACGGACGTTCTCGATAAAATTCGAGCAGATAAAGATATCCAAGGCGGTAACTTTAAGAAGCTCTCCGATTTTGTTGACACGACTGTAATGCCTAGCGTGAATTTCGAACGGATGACTGCACTTTCAGTGGGTCGTACTTGGCGTCAAGCGACGCCTGAGCAGCAAAAGAAGCTCATGGTTGAGTTTCGGGCATTGCTTTTGCGTACCTACTCCAGTGCATTGGGCGAGGTGAGGGACGAAACCATTCGCATGAAGCCTTTGCGCGCTGACCCTGCCGATTCAGAGGTGATCGTTCGCAGTGAAATTGTGCGTAAGCGTGGAGAGCCAATCCAACTAGATTACCGCATGGAAAAAACGGCAACTGGCTGGAAGATCTATGATGTAAACGTGATTGGGGTTTGGTTAATCGAGTCGTACCGCAATCAGTTCGCTCAAGAAATTAACGCCAAGGGGTTGGAATCTTTGATCACTACTTTGACGGAAAAGAACAAAAAGCTAGATCAGGCAAAATAAGGGCTTCATGAGCCCAAGTATCGCGTTACCAGAGACGATTACGATGGCCACCTGTTCCGAGGTGGCCATTTCTTTGTGCGCAAAAATCAAAGATATGCCGGGCACCGATCCAGTGGCTCTCGATGCATCAGCTTTGATTCATTTCGATTCGTCTTTTTGGTCCGTATACGCTTCCTTACGTAGAGATACTGGGAGATTAGTTCTACTCAACAACTTGCCTTCTAAGCTGCAATCGTTAGGTTTGGTGTACGGTATTTGGGGTAATTCTTGACTTCTCTAGGGCAAAGTAGCAAAAAACTCGCGATAGAAGTTAGGCAGGTTAAGAAGCGTTATAAAGAGTTTGAAGCGCTGAAAGGTGTAAGCTTTACTGTAGAAGCGGGCGAGTTCTTTGGCCTTCTTGGGCCAAACGGAGCCGGAAAAACCACGCTTATTTCTATCATGTCAGGGTTGTCCCGTCCCTCTGAGGGCTCGGTGAGGGTGAATGGGTTTGACGTCATTAACGACTACCGTCAAGCGCGGCGTTCGTTAGGCGTTGTACCCCAAGAACTTGTCTTCGATCCGTTTTTCTCGGTTCGCGAAACTTTGCGCTTTACCTCCGGCTATTACGGTATTAAGAATAATGACACTTGGATCGATGAGATTCTTGCGAATTTGGATTTGACCAACAAAGCCGATAGCAATATGCGTGCGCTTTCGGGGGGCATGAAGCGCCGTGTACTTGTTGCTCAAGCGCTCGTACATAAACCCCCTGTCATTATTTTGGATGAACCCACCGCAGGCGTTGATGTGGAGCTACGCCAAACCCTGTGGGCATTTATTCGACGCTTGAATACCCAAGGCCACACTATCGTTTTGACAACGCATTATCTAGAAGAGGCACAAGAGCTTTGTACGAGAATTGCCATGCTTAAGGCTGGGCAGGTAGTGGCTTTAGATCAAACCTCGAAAATGATCCATCAATTTGCGGGCGCCAAGTTAAGGTTCACATTAAAGGCGAATGGCCAAAAGGCGTCTGTGTTGTTGGCGCTTTCTGAAAAAGGGTTAGTCGTTACTGAAGGTCAGAAATTTCTTGAAATTGGCTTGGATAACTTTCAGCAGGTTGAATCCGTATTGGCCACAGTGAGAGCGGCCCAAGGCGAGGTCGACGAGCTGGAGTTGATGCATACCGATTTAGAAGATGTTTTCGTAAAAATCATGAACAGCAATAACGCCTAAGGCATTCGAGTGGATAACAACTTAACACCATTACAACCAGTGCTCTCTAGCGGGTTTTCTACCTTGCTGCGCAAAGAGTTGTTGCGGTTTTTTAAGGTGAGTTTCCAAACGATTGCTGCTCCGGTATTAACGGCAATTCTCTATCTCATGATATTTGCCCAAGCGCTGAACGATAACGTTCGCTTACCAGGCAACTTGAACTATGCGACTTTTCTGGTGCCTGGTTTGGTCATGATGTCGGTGCTGCAAAACTCATTTGCCAATAGTTCATCGTCTTTGATTCAGAGCAAAATTACCGGCAACATTGTTTTTGTGTTGCTGCCGCCGCTATCGCACTGGGAGCTGTTTGGGGCTTATGTTATCGGGTCTATGGTCCGCGGTATGACGGTTGGTTCTGGCGTGTTTTTGGCAACTGTTTGGTTTACAAACGTGCAATTTGTCGCGCCATGGTGGATATTCACCTTCGCGCTTTTTGGCAGCGCAATTTTAGGAACTATGGGCCTCATCGCAGGTATATGGGCCGACAAGTTTGATCAAATAGCCGCTTTTCAAAATTTCGTCATCATGCCGCTAACGTTTTTGGCCGGTGTGTTCTATTCGGTGCATTCATTGCCACCTTTTTGGTACGAAGTTTCGCATTTGAACCCGTTTTTCTTTATGGTTGACGGTTTTCGCTACGGCTTTTTCGGTGTTTCCGACGTTGCACCGATTACGAGTTTGATGATCGTTGTCGCTTGTCTAGTAGTGACATCGGCGATTGCAATTAGGCTTTTAAAGTCGGGTTATAAGCTTCGCCATTAAAATAAGTGCCATCGGCTTTCCGAAGCCATCTTTCAAACGTCACCTTTAACTCAGATCGTTATCACAATGGTTACCCCCGAATACGTAAAAGAATCTATTGCCGCTGGGCTTGATTGCGTTCAGCTCGAAGTCAGTGGCGACGGTCAGCATTTCGAAGCGCTGATTGTATGCGCGGGTTTCGAAGGCAAGCGTTTGATTCAACGACATCAAATGGTGTACGCGGCCTTGGGTGACAAAATGAAAGCGGAAATTCATGCGCTTTCGATGAAAACCTTGACCCCGTCCGAGCACACTCAATAAAACGTGCTCTTTAATGGCGATCTGTTTTGGATTGCCGCACATCATTAAATCAGTGTTAGATTCGAGCTGTTATGGATAAGTTGTTAATAAATGGCGGCGGGGCGCTTAAAGGTGAGGTAAAAATTGCGGGTGCTAAAAACGCAGCGCTACCTATTTTGTGTGCTGCCCTGCTGTGTGATGGCGAATTTTCGGTTGGTAACGTTCCCGCTTTGCAGGACGTTTCGACGGTGTTAAAGCTTCTTACCCGCATGGGTGTGGCGATCGACAACCAAATATCTACCCATAGTAATGTCTCGCTGAACGCTCGTAATATCACTTCTACCGAGGCTGCTTATGACTTGGTAAAAACCATGAGGGCCTCCATCTTAGTGTTGGGTCCGTTGCTTGCGCGTTTTGGCGAAGCAAAAGTGTCATTACCTGGAGGCTGCGCAATTGGGCAAAGGCCTGTCGATCAGCATATCAAAGGCTTGCAAGCCATGGGTGCACATATTGAAATTGAACATGGTTATGTAGTGGCTAAAGTGCCGACTGCAACCAAGCGTTTGCGAGGCGCCCGAATCGTCACAGATATGGTGACTGTGACGGGTACCGAAAACTTGCTGATGGCGGCCACGTTAGCGGATGGCGAAACTGTCATAGAGAATGCTGCCCGCGAACCTGAGGTGATTGATTTGTCCAATGCGCTCATTGCCATGGGTGCAAAAATCCAAGGTATCGGTACCGACCGTTTAGTCGTGCAAGGCGTTGAACGTTTGCATGGCGCTGAGCATCGAGTAATGGCTGATCGGATTGAAGCAGGTACGTTTTTGTGCGCAGTTGCTGCTGCCGGTGGTGATTTACGATTAAATGGTGTTGCGCCATGGTCTATGGATGCAACGCTTGATAAGCTTCGTGAAGCGGGTTGCGTCATTGAGACTAATGATGGAACAGGTTTTCACGGCAACGATGGATCGATTCACATCAGCATGTATCGTCGCCCCAAAGCCGTAAACATTCGCACTGCGCCGTACCCCGGTTTTGCGACCGATATGCAGGCGCAGTTTATGGCAGTCAATGCCGTTGCTGAAGGTACTGCCATGGTAACCGAGACCATTTTTGAGAATCGTTTCATGCACGTGCAAGAAATGCAGCGCTTGGGTGCCAATATCTTGATTGAAGGCAATACCGCCGTTGTTCAAGGCGTAGCACGCCTGTCTGGTGCGAATGTCATGGCAACGGATTTACGCGCGTCAGCGAGTTTAGTGATTGCCGCCCTTGTGGCTGATGGCGAAACTATGATCGATCGCATTTACCACCTTGATCGTGGTTATGACCGGATGGAAGAAAAGCTACGCCAGCTGGGTGCGGTTATAACTCGCGTGCCTAGTACAAGTAATGGGGGCGAATAAATGATTACTCTTGCGTTATCTAAAGGCCGCATCTTTGATGAAACCTTGCCGCTCTTAGCTCGCGCAGGAGTTAAAGTTTTGGCCGACCAAGCTGATTCTCGAGCTTTGATACTGCCAACGAATCAACCAAACTTACGAATCATCATTGTTCGAGCGACAGACGTGCCAACCTATGTTGAATACGGTGGCGCTGATCTTGGCGTTGCTGGAAAAGATATGTTGCTTGAACATGGCGGGCAGGGCTTGTATCAACCTGTTGATTTAGGCATTGCAAAGTGCCGACTGTCAGTTGCCACCCGCGCTGGCTTCGATTACGAGAGTGCCGTTAAACGTGGTGCTCGATTGCGCGTCGCGACCAAATACACGCGCTGCGCCAGAGAGCACTTTTCGGCCAAGGGAGTTCATGTCGACTTGATTAAGCTGTATGGTTCGATGGAGCTTGCACCACTGGTTGCGATGGCCGATGCGATTGTCGATTTAGTATCAACCGGCAGCACGTTGAAAGCCAACAATCTTGTTGAGGTGGAAGAGATTATGCAGATATCTTCTCGGCTTGTAGTGAACCAAGCTGCTTTGAAAACCAAGGCGGGCTCCCTTGCACCGTTGATCGAGGCATTCTCGGGGGCGACTCGAAAATGATTGCTCAGATGAATTCTTCCGATGCCGGTTTTCAAGCCGCGCTCGACAAGCTGCTAGCTTACGAAGAAACGCAAGATGCCGCGGTAGAACAGGTAGTTGCCGATATCGTGAGAGATGTTCGAGTGCGTGGCGACGCGGCTGTGCTTGAGTACACCCACAAGTTCGATCACCTCAACGCGACTACGGTTGCTGAATTAGAAATTAGCCCCCAAGAGCTTCAAAAGGCACTCGATAGTTTGCCCACGGATCAACGTGATGCATTGCATGCCGCAGCAGAGCGAGTGCGTTATTACCATGAGAAGCAAAAAGCGCAGTCTTGGTATTTCGAAGAAAAAGACGGGACTCGCTTAGGGCAAAAAATTACGCCTCTAGATCGAGCCGGTCTGTATGTGCCTGGTGGCAAGGCCTCATATCCATCGTCGGTATTAATGAATGCGATACCCGCAAAAGTGGCGGGAGTGCAAGAACTCATCATGATGGTGCCCACTCCTCACGGAGTTAGAAACAACATGGTGTTGGCGGCTGCAAAAATTGCCGGTGCTGATAGAGTGTTTACGATTGGTGGTGCGCAGGCTGTTGCCGCCCTAGCGTATGGCACGGCGACCATTCCGAAAGTCGACAAGATTACCGGCCCTGGTAATGCCTATGTTGCCGAAGCCAAGCGCCGCGTGTTCGGCGTGGTTGGTATTGACATGATTGCAGGTCCGAGTGAAATTCTGATCGTGGCTGATGGCTCAACCCCTGCCGAGTGGGTGGCGATGGATTTGTTTTCGCAAGCCGAGCATGACGAAATTGCCCAGTCCATTTTGGTTTGCCCCGATGCGGGCTATCTAGATGAGGTGCATCAGTGTCTCAAGCGACTGTTGCCAACATTGCCGCGCCAAGAAATTGCAGGCACCTCTATGAAGAATAGAGGCGCTTTAATTCAGGTGCGCGACATGGACGAAGCTTGCGAAATAGCGAATCACATTGCCGCCGAACATTTAGAAATTGCGGCTGCCAATCCAAGAATTTGGGCCGACAAAATTCGCCATGCGGGCGCAATGTTTTTAGGTGCGTACGCTTCCGAATCTCTTGGGGACTATTGCGCTGGCCCAAACCACGTATTGCCAACTATGCGTACGTCACGGTTTTCGTCGCCGCTTGGGGTATATGATTTTCAAAAGCGCACCAGCATTATCGAAGTGTCGGAAGTCGGTGCGCAATCGCTTGGAAAAATCGCGGCAACGTTAGCTTACAGCGAAGGTCTTCAAGCACACGCACGGAGCGCCGAATTGCGCTTAAGAAACTAAAAGCACGATGAGCACACAATCAAGAGTTTCCAATACCGTTCGAGCCGAAGTGCTTGCGATGACGAGATATCCAGTGGCCGACGCATCTGGCTACATCAAACTCGACGCCATGGAAAATCCCTATACATTACCGCCTGAACTGCAGGCTGAACTGGGAAGACGCCTAGCTGAGGTGTTAATCAATCGTTATCCAGTGCCTGATTACAAGGCGCTTAAAGCGAGTGTCTGTGCCAAGCTTGGAGTGCCTGTCGGCTTTGATGTCATGCTGGGCAATGGTTCAGACGAAGTCATTGCCATTATGATCCAATCGATTGCGGGTGGCACGGTGCTTTGCCCTTCACCATCGTTTGTAATGTTTGAGATAAATGCCAAGCTCAATCGTTCTCCATTTGTAGGCGTACCGTTGCAGGCAGACTTTTCACTCGACATGCCAGCGATGCGCAAGGCGATTGCCGAGCATCAGCCGAAGTTGATTTTTTTGGTAAACCCGAATAACCCGACGGGCAATTTATTTGCGGATGCCGAGATTGAAGAAATTGTTCAGCTAGCACCGGGCTTAGTGGTGGTTGATGAAGCCTACGTGCCATTCGCTCAACACACTTGGATGCCTAGGTTGGCCGAATATCCTCAACTAGCCGTCATGCGGACGGTCAGCAAAATTGGCCTTGCTGGTATTCGACTGGGTTATGTTGCCGCAGGTGAACATTGGCTCAATGAGTTTGAAAAAGTTCGGCCGCCCTACAATCTGAATGTATTGACTGAAGAAGCTGCCAAGTTTGCGCTTGATCATTTAAATGTGCTCAATGAACAAACCGCCATCATGCGCACGCAGCGAGATGTACTGAGCACGGAGTTAAAAAAAATATCGGCTTTAGAAGTGTTTCCGTCAATGGCAAACTTTATTTTGGTCAGAGCAAAAGATGGGCCCGCATTATCGGGGGCGCTGAAGGGCGAAAAAATACTGGTGCGTGATTGCCACAAGATGCATCCATCGCTGGCGAACTGCCTCCGTTTGTCAGTTGGCACGCCCGAGCAAAATGGTTTGATGCTGGCCGCGCTTCGTAAATACGCGGTTAAATAACAATATTAATCACCAAAGCTTTAAGTAAAAGTAAAATCGAAGTTATGAACAATGCTCAGCGCACCGCAGAAGTTTCTCGCAACACTGCGGAAACCCAAATTTCGGTGAAAGTGAATTTAGATGGTACTGGCAAACAGTTGCTCAACAGTGGAGTGCCATTTCTTGATCACATGCTTGATCAAATCGCCCGTCACGGTTTAATCGATTTGGAAGTTCAAGCCAAAGGCGATTTGCATATTGACGGACACCACACGGTTGAAGATATTGGAATTACATTAGGCCAGGCATTTGCCAAAGCCATGGGTGACAAAAAGGGCATTCGTCGTTATGGCCATGCATATGTGCCGCTTGATGAAGCCCTGTCCAGAGTAGTGCTCGATTTGTCTGGCCGCCCTGGCTTGGAGTTTCATGTGCCATTCACCCGCGCCATGGTTGGTTCGTTCGATATCGATCTGGTTCACGAATTCTTCCAAGGTTTTGTGAATCACGCGTTGGTTACCTTGCACATTGATAATTTGCGTGGCAATAACGCGCATCACCAATGCGAAACGGTGTTCAAAGCCTTCGCTAGAGCCTTGCGAATGGCCATTGAATTTGACGCTCGTGCTGTTGGCCAAATTCCTTCGACAAAGGGCTCTTTGTAGCAACACCATGGCGACCATTGCCGTTGTTGACTATGGAATGGGTAACCTTCGCTCTGTGGCGAAGGCTCTTGAAAAGGTGGCGCCTGAGCATACTGTGATTGTGGCGAGTACGCCTGCACAGGTCGATAGTGCCGATAAGGTGGTTTTCCCAGGCCAAGGTGCGATGCGTGATTGCATGGCTTATCTCGATAGTTCAGGCCTTCGCGATTCGATTATGCGGGCTACCAGAACAAAACCATTGTTTGGCGTATGCGTTGGTGAGCAAATGCTCTTTGATTGGAGCCAAGAAGGCTGCAGTACAGTAGATACCGAGGGTACTAAAGGCTTGGGAGTACTGGCCGGTAAGGTTAAGAGGTTCCCTCAGGCTAATGCTGCCATGCAAGGCTTAAAAGTACCGCATATGGGCTGGAACAAAGTGTTTATTTCAGAACCTTGCGCTAGTCATCCCATTTGGGCTGGTGTACCGACAGGTAGTTATTTTTACTTCGTGCACAGTTTTTATGCTGCTGAAGTGGCCACAAACCTATGGGCTGGTGAAACTGATTACGGAATACGCTTTACGTCTGCGGTCGCGAGGGATAACATTTTCGCTACGCAATTCCATCCTGAAAAAAGTGCTGCAATTGGTTTGCAGCTGTACAAAAACTTTATCCACTGGAACCCTTAAGTTAACTTTCGGGCTCATCTTTATTAATTCACCTACTTTTGCATCATGTTATTGATCCCTGCCATTGACTTAAAAGACGGCCACTGTGTTCGCCTTAAACAAGGTGATATGAACGACGCTACGGTCTTTTCTGAGGACCCTGCCGCGATGGCCTTGCATTGGGTTGCGCAAGGCGCGCGGCGTTTGCATGTGGTCGATCTCGACGGCGCTTTCGCTGGTAAACCGAAGAACCAAGCGGCGATCAAAGCAATTGTCAAAGCCGTTGGCGATGACATCCCGGTGCAGTTGGGTGGAGGAATTCGAGATCTCGACACGATTGAAAAAGTACTTGATGGCGGGGTGTCGTACGTCATCATTGGCACAGCGGCAGTGAAAAACCCTGGTTTTTTGCGAGATGCCTGTGGTGCATTTGGTGGCAGCATCATCGTGGGGCTTGACGCGAGAGACGGCAAAGTGGCGACCGATGGTTGGAGCAAACTCACAGGCCATGACGTGATCGATTTAGCCAAGAAGTTCGAAGATTACGGTATCGATGGAATTATTTATACCGATATTGGGCGAGATGGCATGTTGAGCGGCGTGAATATTGAAGCCACTGTGCGCTTAGCGCAAGCGGTTGGCGTGCCGATTTTTGCCTCAGGTGGTATCGGTGGTATCGGCGATATTGAGAAGCTTTGTGCTGTTGAAGATGAAGGCATTGAAGGCGCTATTCTTGGCCGCTCTATCTATGAAGGCTCGATTGATTTCGCCAAGGCGCAAGATCTCGCTGACGAGCTGAATGGCTAATTTTTTAACTCGGCGCATTATTCCGTGTCTGGATGTTACTGCTGGGCGGGTAGTCAAGGGCACCAACTTCGTAGCGTTACGTGATGCCGGTGACCCAATCGAAATTGCCAAGCGTTACGACGATCAAGGCGCCGATGAGATCACCTTTCTTGACATTACCGCCTCTAGCGACCAGCGCGACATCATTTTAGATGTTATAGAAGCCGTTGCCTCGCAAGTATTTATTCCGCTTACCGTCGGTGGCGGTGTGCGGCAGGTCGCCGATGTGCGACGTTTACTCAACGCCGGAGCTGACAAGGTTTCAATCAATACAACTGCTGTGACTAACCCTGAGTTAGTTCAAGAGGCCAGCCAATTCTTCGGTTCACAAGCCATTGTGGTTGCGATTGATGCCAAACAAACATCTGCGGGTGTTTGGCAGGTATTCACCCATGGCGGACGCAACAATACCGGCAAAGATGCCGTCGCATGGGCTAAGCAAGTGCAAGCCTTAGGCGCCGGTGAAATTCTTCTTACAAGTATGGACAGAGATGGTACTAAAATCGGCTTTGATCTCGAGTTGACACGCAAAGTGAGTGATGCTGTCACTATTCCGGTCATTGCTTCAGGCGGCGTAGGTTCCTTGCAGCATTTGGCTGACGGCGTAACCTTAGGTGGGGCAAGTGCGGTGTTGGCGGCGAGTATTTTCCACTTTGGACAACACACGGTTGTTGAGGCAAAGCAGTTTATGGCGGGCCAAGGCATCCCGATGAGGTTTTAGCATGACGATCGCGTCGAATGCCAAATGGTTAGACGATGTTGCTTGGAATGAGCAGGGTCTGGTTCCTGCTATTGCGCAAGACTCGATAACCAAAGACATCCTCATGGTGGCTTGGATGAATCGCGAAGCACTTACTGAAACTGTTGCTACAAATCGCGGTGTTTACTTTTCCCGTTCGCGCTCAAAATTGTGGCACAAAGGCGAAGAGTCTGGCCACGTACAGCATGTGAAAGAAATTCGTATCGATTGCGATAATGATGTGATTTTGTTGATGATCGATCAAACAGGGGTTGCTTGCCACACCGGGCGGCGATCATGCTTCTTCAGCCGTTTCGCAGATGGACAATGGCAAGTGGTTGACGCCGCCCTGATTGACCCAGAGAAAATCTATAAATGAGTTCGGACGCTACAAACAACACTAATGATGTGCTGGCCCGCCTGCATGAGGTTATTCTTGAACGCAGCAAAGGCGACCCTGAAAAGTCGTATGTGGCGCGCTTGTTTTCCAAACATGAAGACGCGACATTAAAGAAAATTGGTGAAGAAGCCACTGAAACTGTCATGGCTGCTAAAGATGCTGACAAGGTGAAAATTATTGCCGAAACCGCAGATCTTTGGTTTCACTGCATGGTGATGTTGGCGCGTTATGAATTAAGCCCAGCCGATGTATTGGCGGAGTTAACTAGGCGCGAGGGCTTGTCTGGGCTGGAAGAAAAAGCCGCTCGAAAGGCAATCGCAAGAGAAGGAGAAACTAAGTGACCTTAAAATCAGACTGCCTTTTTTGCAAAATCATTGAAGGCAAAATCCCTAGCAAAAAAGTCTTTGAAGACGAGGACATGCTGGCATTTCACGATATCAACCCGGCAGCGCAGGTACATTTCTTAATAATTCCGAAGGTGCACATAGATAATTTGTATGATGGCGACCTTCGCTATAGCCAAATTCTAGGAAAAATACTGGGCATGGCAGGGCAGCTAGCAAAGGAGCAAGGAGCCGATGACGGCTTTAGGGTCATTATTAATAATGGTCGAGTGGGTAAACAGGAGGTGTATCATCTCCATATGCACGTTTTGGCCGGTCCAGAGCCTTTGCGGTCATCGGTAAAACCTACCGTGTAAACAAAGAGCAGCTCTGCAGCGACCGAGATTTACTTAAGTTTAGGAGAACGAAAATGGGTTCATTCAGCATATGGCACTGGCTAATCGTACTTGTCATTGTAATGATGGTGTTCGGTACGAAGAAGCTACGCAACATGGGGTCAGACCTCGGTGGTGCAGTAAAAGGTTTTAAAGACGGCATCAAAGAAGGCTCTGAAAAGGCCGCTTCTGACGCTAATGGCGCTGCGAGTAAAGTCGCCGACCAAGCCGCAAAGACAATCGACGTCGAAGTGAAACAAAAGAGCTAAGAAGCGACAGTTCGAAGGAGCCTTGAGCTTCTCGCACAGGCAGCGCTCATTGGGTGGGTTATGCTGCCTTTTTTTTGATATTTTTTAGATCACATGTTTGACATTGGCTTTTCTGAAATGGGCCTCATCGCCGTAGTGGCGTTGCTAGTGCTCGGCCCCGAGCGTCTTCCCAGAGTGGCAAGGCAGGTCGGCGCATGGATGGGCAAACTGCAGCGCTATGTCGCCGATGTAAAGTCTGATATCAATCGTCAGATGGATATGGACGACCTGCGCAAGCTGCAATCTGAAGTGAAAGATGCAGCCTCTAGCTTCGAATCTTCTGTCAATTCAGCGGTGAGCGGCGCTCAAACCGAGTTTAATTCGATTCAGTCGACGCTTGAAACTCCGCCCGGTACACCCGACCCTGCCGTAACTGATTGGGACAAAATTTACGCAGTACGTAGGCAGCGCGAGCGGGTTAAAGATCGCCGCCGTGAACGTGAAAAAGAGCTCGGCATCAAGCGACCGAAGCGCAGCTTTCACCGGCCATAATTAAAAGAACCTGAGAACCCTAGGCAACATGGCTGAAGAGCAAAAAGAAGAGAGTTTTGTTTCGCACTTAGTAGAGCTGCGAGACCGGCTGATCAAGTCACTTATTGTGGTGGCGATATTGTTTGGCGTTTGCTTTTATTTCGCACCGTTGATTTTGAAGTTTTTGTCTTTACCACTCTACGAATCGCTGCCTAAAGGTACGAAACCAATTTTCACCGATCAAGCGGGTGCGTTTTTCACGCTTACGAAAATTGCTTTTCTTACGGCATTACTAGCTTCGATGCCGTGGGTGCTGTACCAGGCTTGGGCCTTCGTCGCCCCCGGGTTATACGAGCATGAAAAGAAATTTGCCCTACCTCTGATTGCCTCTAGCGTTTTCTTTTTGTGTCTTGGCATTTCTTTTGCCTATTATTTCGTGCTGCCAGCTGCGTATAAGTTCTTCTTTTCATTCGCGAAGGACACAGGTGCCGATGTCATGCAGGACCTGCAAAAGTATTGGGACTTTACGCTTTCGATCTTCTTCGGGTTCGGTATAACTTTCGAAGTGCCGGTGGTCGAAATGCTGTTGGTTAAGCTTGGCATGGTAACAACTCAGCAACTGCGAGAAGCGCGTCGTTTTGTGATCGTTGGTGCGTTTGTAGTTGCTGCGGTGTTAACCCCTCCGGACGTGCTTAGCCAGTTGATGTTAGCAATTCCACTATGTATCCTGTACGAACTAGGCATTTTCCTCGCTGGGTTCATCAAAGAACGCAGCAAAGCCCCAGAAGAGACAACGGCAGCCGCACCACCGCCGGCATAACGCAAAGATTATTTATTCTTGACGCTGGGTAGGTTGAGCTTGCGGCTTTGGTCGAGTGCCCACAGTGATGATGATATCCACATCTTTTCCATCTCTCACGAACTTAAAAGGTACGGAAGCTTCAGGTTTGAGTTGTGAAACGATATTGAGCATGCTAGCCGTGTTTGTGACGCTTTTACCCTCGACTGAAATCAAAATATCGCCTGTTTTCACGCCTGCTTTTGCGGCCGGGCCATTGGGCATAATGCCCGCAATAATCGCGCCGTCTTTGCGTGAAAGTTTGAATGCCTCTGCTAGTTCTGCAGTCACATCTTGAGGCTCTACGCCGATGTAGCCACGCACTACTGAACCACCTTTTGTAATTTGATCGACCACATTGCGAACAGTCGACACCGGTATCGCAAACCCGATACCGAGTGAGCCGCCACTGCGTGAATAAATGGCGGTGTTGATGCCTAAGAGCCGACCCTCGGTATCTACCAGCGCACCACCCGAGTTGCCTGGGTTAATCGCAGCATCAGTTTGAATGAAATTCTCGAAAGTGTTGATGCCAAGCTGATTGCGACCAAGCGCACTTACGATGCCCATAGTGACGGTTTGGCCAACGCCAAAGGGGTTGCCGATGGCAAGTACCACATCGCCCACCTTGGCAGAGTCAGCGTTTGCGAAGGGCATTGCTGGCAAGCTGGTTAGTTCGGTTTGAAGCACTGCTAAGTCAGATTCAGGGTCGCTGCCTACCAATTTGGCCTTTGTGCGCCTGCCGTCAGACAAAAGCACTTCGATGTTTTCGGCTGCCTCGACCACGTGATGGTTGGTAAGTACCAAGCCTGCCGATCCAATAATCACTCCAGAGCCAAGGCTGGGAGTTTGTTGCTTTCCGCCATTGAATTGATCCCCGAAGAACTTTTTGAACATTGGATCGTTCATAAATGGATGATTTTGCGGAACCTTTGAAGTAGTTTTGCTAGTAAAAATGTTGACTACACTTGGTACAGCTTTTCTAGCCGCATCGCTGTATGAGGTCACTCCCGCGCTGCTAACTCTAGAGCTTTCAGTCGCAGACCTGCTAGTTTCGGGTTCTTTAATAGCCGACGCAGCATTTTGAGTGCTGGTTGAAAGCTTGGCAGGCAACCACTCAGGTCGCAAAGTTGCGGTTATAAACATAAAGGCGAGCAACACTGTCACTGCTTGAGCGAAAATCAACCATAGGCGATGCATAAAAAAATCCGAATGTCGAAAAATGAATGAAAAACAATTCTTAGATGGAGCCGAGATGACAAAGATTCAAGCGCACTGCAGTTTGCGACAGCTAACTTCCACATTTGAAGTAATCCTGCAGCCCCAGCGCTTTAAAGATTATTGCCCAAATGGGCTGCAGGTGGAAGGTAAGGCCGAAGTTCGTAAGCTCATTAGCGGAGTTACTGCATCGCTTGCCTTCTTAGAGGCTGCAATAGAGGCCCAAGCCGATGCACTTGTGGTCCATCATGGATACTTTTTCCGGGGCGAAGATGAGCGAATCGTCGGGCAAAAGCATAAAAGAATTGCGGCTTTAATGAAAGCCAATGTAAGCTTGTTTGCCTTCCATTTGCCGCTAGACGCCCATCAAACACTCGGTAATAACGTGCAGCTTGGCAAGGTTTTAGGATTGCCTATCAACGGAAGCTTTGGTGACCTGAGTCGAGGGGCTGCTTTAGGCGTTTACTCAGACCTATCGGTGATGCAGTCGATGCAATCGATAGTGGCCTTAGTGGCTGACAAGTTAGGTCGCACACCGCTGATGGTTGGCCCAGCACAAAAAGATATAAAGCGTATTGCATGGTGTACTGGCGGAGCTCAAGATATGTTGCAAGAGGCTATTGATGCAGGGGCGGACGCATTTATTAGTGGTGAAATTTCTGAGCGAACTACGCACTTAGCCAGAGAGATGGGTATTGTTTATTTGGCAGCAGGCCACCATGCAACTGAAAGGTATGGTGTTCAAGCTTTGGGCGATAAAGTTGCTCAAGAGCTGGGCATCTCCCACCGCTTTATCGATGATAATAACCCCGTTTAAAAATGTTGTTCAAGCGGGGTTTTGACTCAATCGAGAAGATTACTTCTTCGTCAATGCATCGCGGATTTCTTTTAAATATAGCTCGCTCGGCGCTGGCGGCGCAGGTGCTGCTGCTGCTGGGTCTACATCAACTCCGCCTTTCATACGGTTAAACATTTTCACCATTTGGAAAATGACGAAGGCCAAGATCAGGAAGTTAAGCAAAATCGTAATGAAATTACCGTAAGCAAAAAGTGGCACACCAGCCTTCGTTAAATCGGCATAAGTCATTGCACCCGCGTAGTTTGCAGGCACTTTGCCTAGCTGAATGAACATATTTGAGAAGTCTAAGCCGCCAAAAATGCTTGCAACGATTGGCATGATTAGGTCTTTAACGACTGAGTCGACGATCTTGCCGAATGCGGCACCAATAATGACACCCACCGCTAAATCAATCACGTTACCTTTTGCGGCGAAATCTCTAAATTCTTGCATCATGCCCATAGCAAACTCCTTAAAACTTATCAAATAGAATTAAAATAATGTATGTGAACTCGAGCGACGGCCAACTAGAGGCCATCGCCTGTCCCGAACGGTAGCATGGTAAATCCTGCTTTGTCATTTGGAACGGTTTTTTGTGGTTTGAATGGTTGAGCACAATTGAGGTGCTGCAGTGCGGAATTTTTGGAATAGGCTAAAATTCAAAGCTGTTCCTAAAGGTCTGCCTCGAGTTTATGCTCATGGCAGTTTCTAAGAAGTTAGCTTAAAAGTTTCATCCTCCCAGAAGATATGAGTAGCCCATTTTTTCCAGACGATCCAGCGCGCCGTAACGCAATTGCGATAACCTGCGGCGCTGCCGCAATAGGTGGCGCAGGTGTTGCGATTCCCTTCGTTAGTACATTTCAGCCTTCGGAGCGTGCCAAAGCCGCCGGTGCACCCGTCGAAGTAGATATCAGCGAAATTCGCCCCGGCGAGCTCAAGCGCGTTGAGTGGCGCGGTAAGCCAGTTTGGGTTGTCAGGCGCACGAAAGAGCAGCTAGACGCGCTGACCAAAGTTGAACCACAGCTGGCAGACCCAAAGTCGGATCGTAAAGATTATCCAACACCGGCATATGCAAAGAACGGTCATCGTTCAATTAAGCCGGAAATTTTGGTCGTCGTCGGGATTTGTTCGCATTTGGGCTGTTCCCCTTCGGAAAAGTTTCAACCTGGTGCCCAGCCGTCGCTACCCGACGATTGGACTGGAGGATTTTTATGTCCTTGCCACGGCTCAACTTTTGACTTAGCGGGGCGTGTTTACAAAAACAAGCCTGCGCCGGACAACCTTGAAGTACCACCGCATATGTATGTAAGCGATACCCGCATTATCGTCGGGGAAGATAAGAAGGCTTGAGAAAAAAACAGTTAAGCTTTCAGCTTAATCGTTACAACTGAGTTTTGATGATTTAAACATGCCTACCTATGGTGGCGAGGCGTGATGTGATACTGAGGCATTTATGGCATTCGAAAAACAGCTCCCCGCAAATGCGAGCGCCGGGGAAAAAGCGCTCAATTGGGTCGATAACCGGTTTCCTTTGACGTCGACCTTTAAAGGACACCTTTCTGAGTACTATGCATCCAAGAATTTAAATTTCTGGTACTTTTTTGGATCACTGTCGCTATTGGTGCTTGTGATTCAAATCGTGACAGGTATCTTCTTGGTGATGCACTATAAGCCTGATGCTAATTTAGCGTTCGCATCTGTCGAGCACATCATGCGCGATGTGCCAGGTGGCTACATTATTAGAACAATGCATTCGACCGGTGCGTCGGCATTTTTCATCGTTGTGTACATGCACATGTTCCGCGGTTTGATCTACGGTTCCTACCGCAAGCCGCGTGAGTTGGTTTGGGTTTTTGGCTGCATGATTTTCTTGTGCTTAATGGCAGAGGCATTTTTCGGCTATTTGCTACCTTGGGGCCAAATGTCCTACTGGGGCGCACAGGTGATCGTGAACTTGTTTTCTGCGATTCCGTTTATCGGCCCAGAATTATCGATTTGGATTCGTGGTGACTATGTAGTGGGCGACGCCACCTTGAATCGGTTCTTCTCGTTTCACGTAATCGCGATTCCTTTGGTCCTGCTTGGTCTGGTTGCTGCGCACATCGTTGCCTTGCACGAAGTGGGCTCGAACAACCCAGACGGTATTGATATCAAAGCGAACAAAGATGCGACAGGTAAACCAGTTGACGGTATTGCCTTTCATCCCTATTACACAGTGCATGACATTTTCGGTGTTGCTGTATTCCTGATTGCTTTTTCTGCGGTGATTTTCTTCGCGCCGGAGATGGGCGGCTATTTCTTGGAATATAACAACTTTATCCCTGCAGATCCTCTGAAAACGCCTTCGCACATTGCTCCTGTTTGGTATTTCACGCCGTTTTATTCCATATTGCGTGCAGTCAATACCGATTTCCTTTACTTTTGGATAGTGCCTTTACTTGTGCTTTTCTTGGCTCTTGTTTGGATGACCGTGCGTTCTGCGCAAACACGTATGATTGCTACTGCAGCGATCGGTGCGACGATTATTGGTTTCCTCGGTCCGGTGTTTGGGTTGGAAATGTTGTCTCCGAAGTTTTGGGGAGTGGTTTTCATGGGCGCATCGACCATGATTTTGTTCCTGCTGCCATGGATCGACAATAGCCCGGTGCGTTCAATCCGTTATCGGCCAAATTGGCACTGGTATGTGTACGCAGTGTTCGTGGTTGTGTTCATTGTTTTGGGGTATTTGGGCGTGCAACCACCGTCGGCGGGTGGGGCGATTATCGCGATGATTGGGACCGTTTTGTACTTCGCATTTTTCTTGTTAATGCCTTGGTGGAGTGAGATGGGTGAGTTTAAGAGAGTGCCAGATCGTGTTGTATTCCACGCCCATTAATAAGAATTAATTTCGGATATTGATTGCAATGAGTTTTATTAAGTTTTTATCGGCAGTGCTAACAACGGGAGTGCTTGCACTAGGCGCATCTAGCGCGTCTGCTTCTGAAGCTGGCTATCCACTTGACCCCTTCCCTATGCGCAAGCTCAGGGATCAGCCAGCGCTACAAGATGG
Organism: Betaproteobacteria bacterium; assembly: GCA_043789035.1. Classification (GTDB taxonomy): domain Bacteria; phylum Pseudomonadota; class Gammaproteobacteria; order Burkholderiales; family Burkholderiaceae_E; genus JAYWIG01. The sequence continues at coordinate 967 of JAYWIG010000129.1, read as the reverse complement.
TGCTCGCACCTTCGTGAACAACTGCCTAAATTGTCATAGCGCTGGTGCAATGCGTTATAACCGCCTGCGTGATATTGGCTTGTCGGAAGAGCAAATTCGTACGAACCTGATGTTTACCACTGATAAAGTCGGCGAACTCATGAAAAGTGCATTGACTGTCAAAGACGCGAAAGAATGGTTCGGTGCTGTTCCTCCTGATCTCTCGCTTGTAACACGTGCGCGTTCATCGGGTGACGGCAGCGGTTCGGACTGGGTTTATACCTACCTACGTTCTTACTATCGTGACAGCACAAGAGCGACTGGTTGGAACAATGCGGTCTATGAGAACGTTGGCATGCCGCACATCTTGTGGGAGTCACAAGGCCAAAAACGCGGTGCAGCCATAGAAGAAATCAAAGCAGTTAAAGACGCGAAGGGTCTCGTTACTGGTTGGGCTAAAACTATTGTGACCTTCGATAAAGAAGGCACGCGAACTGAAAAAACTGACAAGCTCGAAGGCATGAATCATCACGCATCGAAGTCCGTGAAGCTGGATACTGCTGAAGGTGGTTCAATGGACAAAGCGCAGTATGACGAGCATATTGCGAACTTAGTTGCTTACCTAACTTACATGGCTGATCCATCCGCTAAACAGCGCATGACGATTGGCACATGGGTGATCGTATTTCTGTGCTTCTTTACACTGTTTGCCTGGTACTTGAATCGCCTGTACTGGAAAGACATTAAGTAACGCACTTAATACCCCCTCAGGCGGCAAAAGCGCTGGAGTACCTGTACTCACTAGCTTTGCCGCTTTTTCGTTCTAACTTACTCCTAAGGAGTTGCCCGCGATGATGGTGTTGTACTCTGGTACTACCTGCCCATTTAGTCAACGCAGCCGTTTTGTGCTGTTTGAAAAAGGCATGGATTTCGAGATCCGCGATGTGGATCTTTACAATAAACCTGAAGATATTCAGATCATGAACCC
>JAYWIG010000128.1:0-3704 GCA_043789035.1 Betaproteobacteria bacterium | reverse complement strand
CTAAGTATCACCGAATCTATTTGGTGCTCCATGAGCAACTAAGAGATGGCCGCTTCCATTCCGGTTTGCCGGCGGAGACTGCTTTAATGCAACAGTTTGGTGTCGCTAGGGTGACTATACGAAAAGCGCTGGAGCGATTAAGCGATGAAGGTTTGATTAAACGCGAACCGGGCCGAGGCACGCGGCCGGTAGCGCAAGTGCGCGCTCCCCTTAACGGCTTTCTCGAAAACCTTGTAACGATGGGTCTGGACACGTCTGTACAAGTTATCTCTGCCGATTTCATTCAGGCTTCTGACGAAGTAGCTATTGCTTTGCAGCTTGACGAAAGCAATTTAAACGTGCAAAAAGCTGTGCGTATACGAAGTACCAAAGAAGGGCCAATATCCCTTATCACCACCTATGTACCCAATAGCATCGCAAAAAGCTTTGGTAAACGAGAATTAGCGAAAAAGCCCATTCTTGTTCTCATCGAAGAAGCGGGTGTGAAGGTTGGTCGAGCCAAACAAAACATATCAGCCTGCTTAGCCGATTCGCAAGTTGCCGAATATCTAGATGTTGAAGTAGGCTCGGCACTACTGACGGTGAAGCGCAAGGTTTACAACAACAAAGACGAACCAATTCAATGGTTACATGGCCTTTATCGGCCAGATCGGTATGAATATGTCATGGCGCTTTCTCGCATGGGCGATATTGATGCCAAAGTATGGGTGAATAGAAACTTTTAAAGCGAAATTTTTAGATTGGAGACTTTATGAAAAACAACAGCAATCAACGTCGGCAATTTATTGCCAAATCCGCTGCGGCAGCCTCAACATTAGCCATGCCTCTGGTGGGCGGCGCGCAACCTAAAACTATCAAGATCGGTGTACTGCACCCCGTTACCGGCGCTCTGGCCTATTCAGGCTCTCAGTGTCGTGAAGGTGTGTTGATGGCGATTGAAGACATTAACAAAACCGGTATCAAGTCTATGGGCGGCGCAAAGATTGAAGCGATGTTGGGCGATGCCCAATCGACGCCGCAGGCTGGCACTGCTGAGATCGAAAAGATGAACGAAGCAGGGGTGAGTGCGGTCGTAGGCGCATTTGCTTCGGCAATCTGTCTAGCGACTACTCAAGCGGCAGCGAAGTACAACTTGCCCCACGTGGTTGACGTTGGTGTGGCGGATCAAATCGTTGAGCGCGGCCTAAAGAATACCTTCCGCTTTGGACCTGGCTATCGTAAATGCGCCGAGACTGCAGTTGCCAATCTACATGTGCTTAACACTGCCGCCGGTAAGCCAGCCAAAACCGTGATGATCATTCACGAAGAATCTCTCTTCGGTACCGGCACAGCAAACCTGCTTTCTCGCGAGTTGCCTGGCTACGGCTATGAAGTGAAGGAAGTAATTAAGCACGCCAATCCTACGCGCGATTTCAACAACATCGTGTTGCGGATGAAAGCTGTCAACCCAGACATCGTCATTCCCGCCAACTATTACAACGAGTACGCGCTTTTAGTTCGCACGATGCAACAGCAAAAAGTTACACCAAAAGCGATCTACTCCGTGTTGGGCGGCGCAGCTTCGAGTTTCAAGTTCGTGAAGGAGTTTCCAGAAGCAGCCAACGGCATTATCGATTGCAACCACTGGTACAACCCGCGTGATAAGCGCTCGGCTGAACTGCGCAAGCGAGTCGAGGCCAAGGGCTTGTTCTTTAGCTATGAGGTATTCATGGCCTATACAGCGATGCGTTTGTTGGGCGATGCGATTGAGCGCGCAAAGTCAGCTGACCGCGCGGCAATCATTGCAGCGCTGGAGAGCAGCACCTTTAGCGATCACATCATGCCTTACGGCCCAACGAAATTTGTGAACGGTCAAAATATGGGCGCACAACCATTAATGACGCAGGTGAGCAAGGGTGATATCAAAGTCATCGTACCGCGTGATTATCGTGAAATCGATCCTGTATTCCCTCTGAAAGCCTAAGCATGAATTACTAAGCGCAAAATTCGGCAATGTTCGATCTCTCGATTGTTTTTCCGTCGGTATTAAATGGCTTAACCACGGGCGCGGTATACGCACTCATCGCGCTCGGGTTAACGCTGATCTATGGTGTACTGCACATCATTAATTTCGCCCACGGCGCAGCATTGATGATGGCCCTGTACGGCGTGTACTTTTTAAAGCAATGGGGCATAGATCCTTACCTTGCATTGCCGATCATGATTCCATTGATGTTTGGCCTCGGCTATGGTTTACAGCGCGGCATTATTAATCGAGCCAGTCACGGCAAAGACGAATACATACTGCTAGTGACATTGGCGCTTGCCATCATTATGGAAAACTTGGCATTGCTGTTTTTCAAATCCGATACGCGTTCGATTGATACAAGCTACACCCTCACAACAATTCCCATTGATATTGGTTTTGCGCAGGCCATGATTTCTCTACCCAAGCTTGTCGCTTTCGCTGGCGCGTTGGTTTGTTCGGCAATCATGTTGTTCATCGTATCGAAAACCGATCTCGGTCGTGCTATTCGAGCCGTGGCTAAAGAAAAACAGGGCGCTAAATTAATGGGTATTGACGTCGACCATGTGTATGCCATGAGTTTCGGTATTGGCATGGCCTGTTTAGGTGCAGCGGCTTGCTTCCTGCTACCCGCTTACTACGTGAACCCGCAAGTAGGCAACGGTTTTGTGTTGGTAGCTTTTACGATTGTCGTATTGGGCGGGATGGGTAGTTTTTCGGGTGCGCTCCTAGGTGGTTTTCTCATCGGCATTGTGGAATCACTCGGTGGGTTGTATCTGGGCGAGTCGCTAGGGCAAATCGGGATCTTCTTAATATTTATCGCCGTGCTTTTATTTAGGCCTCAGGGCCTGTTTGGTGCCAAAGCATGAGAAAGCTCAATAGCTGGCTAGACATCACTGTGTTCGCCTTTATAGTGGCACTCATTCCACAGGTCACTTCATCCGGTGTTGTGCTCAATTTTGTGATGATGGCCTTGTACGCGGCGCTGATGGCGCAGGCGTGGAATATCCTGGGTGGTTTTGGCGGGCAGTTTTCTTTTGGCCATGCTTTGTTTTTTGGCACCGGTGCTTATTTTCAAGCGATTGCCCAAATGCAATTTGGGCTAAGCCCTTGGCTTGCCCTAGCACTCGCCATCATTGCTGGCGCACTAGTCGCGCTATTCATAGGCGCGTTGAGTTTCCGCTATGGCTTGAAAGGCTCTTACTTCGCACTTGTCACCTTGGCCTTTGCCGAAGTATTCCGCATATTGGCTACATCAGTGCAATTTACAGGTGGCGGAGTTGGCCTAATGGTGCCGCTTAAACCAAGCTTTGAGAACATGCAATTTACCAGCCGCACCGGTTATATCTATTTGGTGCTGTGCTTGGTCGTGCTCGCCTTAGCGGTCACTCGATGGTTAAAGCAATCACGCTTTGGTGCCTACTTACAAGCAGTGCGCGATAACGAAGACGCAGCCCGCGCCATTGGTGTGAACCCTTTTAAAGTGAAGCTTACCGCCATTTCTTTGTCGGCAGCATTTATGGCCGCTGCAGGTGCTTTTTATGTACAAGTTTTTCAATACATTGACCCCAGCATTGCCTATGACTCACACACCTCTGTTGAAGCCCTCGTCGCAGCAATTGTCGGTGGCTTAGGCACGGTCTGGGGGCCACTACTCGGTGCTTTAGCGTTGCATTTACTTGCCGATGTGACTCGCAAT
>JAYWIG010000127.1:0-3708 GCA_043789035.1 Betaproteobacteria bacterium | reverse complement strand
GCACGGCAAACTTTGAATTTGAAGCCACCATTATTCGTATTGGGCCTGCGGTCGATCCGATCACAAGGCGAGTGCAAGTTCGCGCAACTATTCGCAATGATTCAGCGCTCTTGCGCCCAGAAATGTTCGTGCGCGCTTTTAGTACCGACGCCAGACAACGTCAAGCATTGGAGTTACCGGTGACGTCGCTCGCTGCTCGAGGTTCTGAGTCGGCGATATTTATAGAAAGAGAACCAGGAAAGTATCAACGCGTCGTTGTCGATATATTGGCGCAGCACCCTGAGCGCGCCTGGGTGCAACCAAAATCGCAGGCGAATGTGACCGCTGGCGCCAGCGTAGTAACCCAAGGTGCGTTATTGCTCGATAGTGAAATTGCTGCGCGATGAAAGAAACAAACCATAGCAGTCCTGCTTGGATCAAAGCCATTGTTCGACAGCCCGTTTTGGTGTTGCTCGCTATCGCTGTGATAAGTGTGATCGGTGCGATTATTGTGGTCGACCTACCCATCGAAGCGTTCCCCGATGTGCAAGACACGCAAGTGCAGGTCATCACTCAAGCACCGGGGCGGGCACCTGAAGAAGTTGAACGTTCAATTTCGCAACCGTTAGAACGCGAACTTGGAGGCACACCGAGAGCCACGAGGATTCGTTCGGTTTCAATTACAGGGTTATCGGTAGTCACAGCCACTTTCGAAGATGGCACGAATGATTTCTTTGCCCGCGCTCAAGTACTTGAACGTATTCAAAATGCCACCTTGCCTAGCGGGGTTACTCCGCAGTTAGCGCCTCTATCAAATGCCGTAGGAGAGGTATTCCGCTATGTTGTAGAAGCGCCTGCGACCATGCCCAAAGACGAGGTCAGGGTGCTACAAGATTGGCTAATTCGACCCGCGCTGCGGGTTGTGCCATTAGTTGCTGATATCGTGAGTTTCGGCGGTGCTGTACGCGAGTTGCAAGTGCGGGTTGACCCAGCCAAGATGGCTCGATATAGACTGAGCATGGACGATTTACAAAAAGCAATTACCGCCGGTGGTGACAATGCCGGCGGAGGAGTGATGCGCCGTGGTGACCAAAGCTTTGTTGTCCGAGGTCTAGCGCTTTATCGCTCTGCAAAAGACCTGGCCGCAGCGGTAGTGGTGGCTGATGATGGCAAGCCCGTTCGTGTGGGAGACGTTGCTGAAGTTGGCTATGGCGAGCGGCCACGAGCTGGTATTGTTTCGCATGCCGATGCTGAAGGTAATGCCGACGATGTAGTTGAAGGCATTGTACAAATGACCAAGGGTAGTAATGCTGCTGTGGTTGTGAAAGCCGTCGACGAAAAAGTATTGCAAATCAATGAGCGCTTGGCGCGAGAAGCGCCCGGCGTAAAGTTAGTGCCAATTTACCGGCGTACCGATTTGGTTGGGCACACTGTAGCCACCGTTGTTGAAAACTTAGTTATTGGTGCGGCTTTAGTCCTCGCTATACTATTTTTGTTTTTACGGCGTTGGTCGGCTGCGTTGATCGTGGCTTGTGTGATTCCCGTTGCTTTGCTTCTCGCATTTATGTGTATGCAATTGGCCAAGGTGCCAGCGAACTTAATGTCGCTGGGTGCCGTTGATTTTGGCGTCATTATTGACTCTGCTGTTGTGCTCATCGAAGCGTTGATGGTTCGCCTGAGTGCTGGGGCTTTAACCTCAGAACAAAGGTTAAAAGCGCTAGAGCTTACTTTGGGGCAAATGGCAAAACCGATTTTATTTTCTAAGGTCATTATCATTGCCGCGTTCGCACCGATTTTTTCCTTCCAACGAGTCGAAGGACGCATCTTTACACCAGTCGCTTTAACGCTTTCGCTTGCCTTGGCTGCTGGCTTGGTTTTGACGTTGACGTTGGTGCCGGCGCTCTTATCAAAATGGCTTGCGAAACATCCCTTGGAAGAAGCTCACTTAGGTTGGATGACTTGGCTTTCGACGCGTTACAAAGCATTGCTTGAAAAGCTGGTATCGAAAACCATGCTTGTGGTTGCTACAGCGATTGCAGTATTAGTGGGCACTCTGGCTTTATCGCCACTGCTAGGTTCTGAATTTTTACCTAAGCTTGATGAGGGCAATATATGGCTGACGGTTGGCTTAGCGCCTTCGTCTTCGCTCGAGCACACTAAAAACATAGAGCGTGATGTTCGCAAAGCATTAACGAATTACCCTGAAGTATCGCGAGTGATTGGTCAGGTAGGCCGTCCCGATGATGGTACCGATCCGAAGGGAGCGAATAATTTAGAAATCCTTGCACAGTTAAATCCTAAAGAAAAGTGGCGTTTTGAAAATAAGGAAGCTTTAGTTGCCGATATGGCAAAAGCGCTAGGTGCAATTCCCGGTGTGACTGCGAATTTCTCGCAAGTGATTCAAGACAATATGGAAGAGGCTCTCTCCGGCGCGAAGGGCGAGGTAGTTGCCAAAATATTTGGCCCAGACTTAGCAGTCCTTGAAGCTAAAGCAAACGTCGTGGCACAAATCGTTGCTAAGATTCGCGGTGCGGTGGACGTGGCCGCATTACCAGTGGCTGGTCAACCTGAAATCGATATTCAATGGCGCCGCGACCAACTTGAGCGATACGGCTTACTTGCTGCTGATGTAAATCGCTTGGTCAGCAGCGCAATTGGTGGTGTACCGGTAGGTTCTTTTTTTGAAGGTCAACGATCTTTCGATATTACGATGCGCCTTCAACAAAGCTCTCGCAGCAGTATTGATGATATTTCTCAACTGCCCATACCGTTGCCTGCATCGACAAATAGTGTGCTTGGTACTGTAGCTTCCATTCCATTGGCGAGCTTAGCAACGGTACAGGTTCGCGATGGTGCCTCTCGCATCACCCGTGAAGCAGGCGAGCGAAATGTGACGGTAAAACTTAACTTAAGTGGCCGTGATTTAGGAAGCTTTGTCGCAGAAGCTCGAGAGAAAGTGGCTAAAGACGTTGCGTTACCAGTGGGCTATCGATTGGAGTGGGGTGGGCAATTTGAAAACCAACAACGCGCCATGAAACGCTTGGGGTCGATTGTGCCCTTGGCTTGCTTAGCCGTGCTTACCTTGCTTGTGCTGGCATTGCGCTCGCTTCGCCCAGCAGTGCTTGTGGTTGCGGTATTGCCGTTTGCATTAATCGGTGGTTTTGGCGGTTTGGCATTGGCTGGCTTACATTTATCCGTTTCTGCTGCGGTTGGGTTTATTGCGGTGGCAGGAATAGCGGTACAAAATGGTTTGATTTTGGTCGAAAGAATTGTTGAAATGAACAGTCTAACTGCCGCCATCGATGCCGCTTCAGAGCGATTGCGACCAATTTTAATGACTGCGTTAATGGCGGGTTTAGGTTTATTACCCGCAGCACTTTCGCACGGTATCGGTGCTGAAACACAGCGCCCATTTGCTGTCGTCATTGTTGGCGGCATTGTTTCTGCGACTATTGCCACTTTGCTGCTGTTGCCTTTGGTTGCCAACCGCTGGATAAAGCCGCAAGTATCATTAGTCCCAGTAGCCCAAGAGTTGTAACTTAGCGAAGTACCCATGCGTATTCTTATTGTTGAAGATGACGAAATGCTCAGAGAGCCGCTGCAAGCGGTGCTTAGAAGCAATGGCTATGTCACTAATAGTGTGGCTGATATCGCGCACGCGCAAACTGCTTTGCAGCTTCATGAGTTCGATCTTTTGCTGCTTGATTTAGGTTTACCAGATGGTGATGG
>JAYWIG010000126.1:0-3709 GCA_043789035.1 Betaproteobacteria bacterium | reverse complement strand
GACTTCGATTTTCCCTCCAGCTGGGCTATACCTAAAAGCATTATCGACTAGGTTCGAGAGCGCTCTGTCGAAAAGACCTGCGTCAATTGGCACCCTTGGTAGTTTCTCGTCGTAGTCGATAGTGATTTCAAGTCCACTCGTTTCGGCGCGAGGCTTGAATCGTTGCACTATATCGTCAGTTAGCTCGCAAAGAGGCATGGGTTCCAATACTGCCTTGACTTCTGGGCTATCAAGGTAGCCTAGTTCGGCGAGCGCATCGGTGAGACGCTTTAGGTGTTGAGTATTGCCTGCGGCTTGGTCCAATAGTTTTGCTTGTTCTTGGGGTGTAAGTTGATCGCTTTTGAGGCGAATTGTTTCGAGCTGGGCAATCAGTGCGGTCAGCGGCGTTCGGACATCATGCGAAACGCTGGCAATCATTTCTCGGCGCTGTGCATCACCTTGTGTGACTCGCGTTACCTCTTGCTTCAGCCTTGATACGAGTGCTTGAAAAGCGTTGCTCAATTTACCAATTTCGTCTTTTCTTTCGGCAAAAGGCAGCTGCATATTGAGGGCCGCCGCATCATTTTCTTGGTGGTGAACTTTTTCAACTGCCCGGGTAAGCGTGAGGAGAGGGCGAGTCAATACTGTCATCATTAATAAAGTTAGTAGTATTCCTAACGCTAAGGTCACTAGACCTACTTTGACGGCGACTCGAATTGCATAGCTCGTTAGCAATTCTGGCGCCGCACTGGCTAAGTCCGCCGAGCGTGCAACAACATAAACCCAGGTTGTCATACCGTCCATCTTCATCGGATATGCTGCCACAATGCAGCCTTTGTTGAGACCGTCAGGGTCATCGCTATATATCGGCACAGTAGGATCGAGTTCCAGAGAGCGCTTTACTTTGGCAATATCAACCTTGTAATTGCTCCAAAAAATACGGCCTTCTCCGGAAGACGCCAAAACTCTGCCCTCATCATCAAGCAAGTACAAACCCGTCTTTGGCGATAATAAAACATATTGGCTGAGCAAATCGCCAACTGCTCTTGCATCTTTTCGGATGCGCTGGGGCAAATCTGGATTTAGCTCTGCTAGGTGCAGCGCGAACTCTCTTGCAGTGTCGTATTGAACGTTGATGTAGTAGCTACGCACAGAGGCGTACATGATGCCGGTAAGTGCCAACGCAGTTAGAAGGCCGAAACTCGCGATAACGACAAGAATTCGCGTTCTAAGCGAATTCATGCGGATTGAAATCTATAGCCAACGCCTCGCACAGTTAGTACGAACTTTGGGTTAGCGGGATCTTTTTCAATTTTGTTGCGCAACCGATTAATATGGGTATTCACGTTGTGCTCGTAACCTTCAAAGGTCGTACTCCACACGGCATCGAGTAGTTGCATACGGGTGTAGGCTCGACCTGGGTTCTTCGCAAAGTGCAGCAATAGTTCAAACTCTTTAGCAGTTAGATTCAAATTAACGCTAGCTAAAAATGCCTCTCGAGTCAGCGGGTTGATAGTGAGTTCTTCGAACACCATCGGTGCTTCCGATGCTAAAGGATTTGCAGAAGCGCTCTTTTCCGCATTTTGACGCGTTAGCTCCTGGCGCCTGAAAATCGCTTTTACCCTAGCTTGCAACTCCGCAATTGAAAAGGGTTTTGTAAGGTAATCATCGGCTCCAAGCTCTAAGCCAAGTACTCGATCCAGCTCGGAGGAGCGTGCAGTAAGCATCAAAATCGGCGTGTTAATGCTTTCTTTTCGTACGGTTTTCAGTATGTCTAAGCCATTCATGCGAGGCAGCATCAGATCAAGCACGATTAAATCATGGCTCGCATCGAGCGCCGCCGCTAGGCCATCTTGCCCGTCGTGTACGCAATTGACTTCGTGACCTAAGTCGCGCAGGTGTAGGGCAACTAAATCAGCAATGTCTTGCTGGTCTTCTATTACAAGTATTTTCATAGGGCAAGGATAGCAAAGCTGGCACTTCACTGAAAGGCAATTTTTGAGTTCAGATGCGTTGTTACCAAATTGAGATATTTCGATATAAACACGATACCTAGTTGAGATGTCCCTGACAGACTGTGACTTCAAACTGTGAACGCTGGAACAAACTTTCAACCGTTCAAACTCAGTTCACACATTAGGAAGACATCATGCAACTTGCTTTAAACACTTCGGTCGGCACGTCAATTACAAAACCGTTTAGCGCTTCGAACTTTAATTTAGATGTTTTTGGTATCGATTTCGACTCCCACCGAACTGCCATGTTGCGATTTGCCAAACGAAAAGTGCGAGACGAGATGTTAGCCGAAGATGCTGTACAAGATGCCTTAATGGCCGCAGTTGCTGGTGCAGAGAGTTTCCAAGGCCAATCAGCACCTAGAACATGGCTTATGGGAATCTTGAATCATAAGATTCAGGATATCTTTCGCAAGGAAACTCGCTACATTCGAATTGGTGATGTAAGTGCGGGTGGCCAAGATGAAGACAGCAACCATGACGAAGCTAGCACCTTCGACGCTATTAGTACCGCCGATCATGGACTTGATCCAATGCGAGCCTTGGGTAGCAAGCGTATGGGGTCGCGTTTGGCTGAAGCGATCGAAGCTTTGCCAGAAACCTTGCGCGATGTGGTTCGCATGCATTTAATAGAAGGCCTATCAACCTCTGAAGTGTGCGAGGCCCTGAGCATTTCCGAGGCGAATTGCTGGGTGCGAATTCACCGTGCCCGTAAGAAATTAGCAGTTGCAATGGCCGAGCACGTCGAGCCACAGCTTTTGTCGTAAGTTGCGTTATTTACCAGAGCCGAGTAATAGATATTCCATTAGCGCTTTTTGCACATGTAATCGATTCTCAGCTTCATCCCAGACTACTGATTGAGGCCCATCTAAAACCTCCGCTGAAACTTCCTCGCCGCGATGAGCCGGCAAGCAGTGCATAAACAATGCATCGCTTGACGCACCAGCCATCATTTCTGAATCGACCGACCAATCAGCAAAGGCTTTCATTCGAACTTCGTTTTCCGCCTCATAGCCCATGCTAGTCCAGACGTCGGTAGTCACTAAATGACTGCGACTGGCCGCTTCCATCGGATCGGTAAACACTTTCAACTCTTTTGATGAAACATCGCCGATCAGCCTATCATCAAGTTTGTAGCCTGGTGGGGTTGATACGTGCAAGGTAAACTTTAATAGTTTTGCGGCTTGCAACCATGTGTAGCACACGTTGTTCGCATCCCCTACCCATGCCACAATCTTGCCCTCAATCGAGCCGCGATGCTCAATATAAGTCATGATATCGGCCAAAATCTGGCAAGGGTGATACTCGTTGGTTAGGCCGTTAATAACGGGCACCCGTGAGTTCGAAGCAAAACGTTCTATGATGGTTTGCTCAAAGGTTCGAATCATCACGATATCGACCATGCGCGAAATGACTTGCGCAGCATCTTCGACTGGTTCGCCACGGCCTAATTGCGTATCTTTTGTATTCAGATAAATTGCCGCACCACCAAGCTGCTTCATGCCGGCCTCGAAAGAGAGCCTAGTACGGGTCGAGGCTTTTTCGAAAATCATGGCTAACGTACGATCGGCCAATACGTGATGAGGTTGATAAGCTTTGAATTTCGCTTTGATAACCGCCGCGCGTGAAAACAAATATTCGGTCTCTTCGCGGTTGAAATCCGCGAATTGCAGATAGTGTTTCATGAGGGTTTAGTTAGCTTTTCGTGATATTAG
>JAYWIG010000125.1:0-13622 GCA_043789035.1 Betaproteobacteria bacterium | reverse complement strand
GATTGCCCTTTCGACCCAGAAGGTGGCCCAATGTTTATTCGCGAAGGCATTGCGTCGATTGAATCCTTGAACTTGCCCAGAGATGAAGTTCGACGTTTATACTTTAGCAATGCATTTAAGTTATTAGGCATGGCCTCCTTAGGAATCAAGGAATGATGATGAGATTTCCAAAACTTTCTTCAATTGTCGTATCAGCGTTTGCATTTTTCACGCTATCGCAGGCCGCGCAAGCCTACCCGGATAAAGTGGTCACGCTCGTTGTGCCGTTTACTGCCGGTAGCGGTAGCGACATCATCGCCAGAATCATTGCGCCCAAGTTAGCCGAGCGTTGGAAGCAGCCCGTGATTGTCGATAACAAGCCCGGTGCAAGCGGCACGATTGGTGCAGACGCAGTTGCCAAAGCCAACCCAGATGGCCACACCTTATTGATGGCGATTAATAGTTTCACCATGGCGCCGAACTTATTTAAGAAACCACCATTCGACCCAGGTACGGATTTCACACCAGTCATGAAAATGGCAGTGGCGAATTTCGGCATGTTCGTAAATGCCCAAGTGCCTGCGAATGATGTGGCGGGTGTGATTGCTTTGGCTAAAAGTAAACCAGGCCAAATGCAATATGGTTCTGCAGGTAATGGCACGCCCCACCACTTGGCGATGGAGTTGCTCAAGCAACAAGCGAACGTCGACATCTTGCATGTGCCCTACAAAGGCGTGAGTAATGCCATTACCGATTTGCTCGGCGGCCATGTGCAGGTGATGTTTGCCAGCGTGCATTCAATGCTGCCGCATGTGAAATCAGGCAGAGTCAAGATGTTGGGCGTTACAGGCCAAACACGCACAGCTTTAGCTAACAGTGTTCCAACCTTTAAAGAACAGGGCATTGATTATTTAGATGCGGTTGATGCTTGGTATGCCGTGTTCACACCACTAAAAATTGCGCCAGATATTGTTTCGCAATTGGTGCGCGATGTGAACTTTGTTTTGGCCCTGCCTGAAGTGCGTGACCAAATGGCTGCGCAAGGCTTAATGATTCAAACTAGCACGCCTGAACAACTCGGTGTGCTGGTGAAGAGCGACTATGCGCGGTGGAAGAAGACGGTGGCTGATGCGAAGATTACGGCGGATTAGTTTAAGTTTACAACGCTTACTCAAGTTTTCTTACTTCGGTTATTAGCCCTAGTTTTTTTACTCGTCGGGCAAATTTCTTGTCATCAAAGGTTGCAAGTTCGCTGCATCTGGCGCTGCTAGCCAGATGCAAGGCGTCTGCAAAGTCAAGCCCTTTGCCATGCCACTCAAGAGCATCGACAACGCGAGACCATTCTTCAACACTCACGTTTGGCAAGCCCAGCAAATTGTTCACAACACCGACAAAGTCATCGGTGTCGAAAACGTAAAACGCACGCAATACCCACTCTAGTTCTAGTACAACAGTGAGTGGGACAAAGAGTTCGGTTGAACTCGACAATAGATGCTTTGCAATGGTCCGTTGCTTTGCCGCTTCCGGGTCGAATGGATCGGCAACATAAAAACGCGCTAGTACGTTTGTATCGAGTGCAATCAAGGCTTAGATGCTTTCATTGCCGATGCGACATCGAAGTCAGCCAGTTTGCGCTGGGGCGATGCCTTAGATGATTTAGTCGGCGGCTTTGCCTTTAGCATCCCGAAACCCGCTTCGACGCTCGTCGCAGCGAAGGGGCGTTTTACCTGAGCGCGAATGACTTGCCCTTCTAATACGAAATCAAGTTGACATCCGGGGTGAATGCCTAAAGTTCGGCGAATTTCCACCGGAATCACTACTTGGCCTTTATCGGAAACCGTGACCATAGTCATAGCAAACCTCTCTTACTTGGTAAGAATAACTATAACATAGAGGTAAATACAAATCATGTGCCTGCGATTAGCACGCTTCTAAGAGAGCTTTTCGCTTCACTAAATGCTCGGCTAGTTTTGCGTCCTTAGTCAGCTCGATACGCGGTATTGGATTGTCCAGACAGCGTCTGGACAATCGCACGATTCGACTATTTCTAGATTTTGCAGAGGTTGTCTGCAAAATTGATACGCCTTCATTGCGCTGTAAATAAAAGTCGCGCAAATCATTGCCAGTTTGGGCGGCGTTATGGTCTGGTAGGCCTTTGGCATCTTTGGGTGTTGCCAAAGTGTCCCAACGGTTAGCGGGTTCTAGAATATAGTTGTACTTTCTACCATGTAGCTCGGCTTCGGTGGCTTTGTCTTGCTCTAAACCGTCTAGAAATTTGAGGCAAGGCAGCCAAGATGTTTGTTCGGTGTAGTTAAGCTCACTGGCGCACCCAGCTTCTTTCCACAGTACGTCATCGATATTTTTAAAGGCTTGCTGAAACATGGGCCGTATTCTCAGAAGGGTATACAGTCAACCCTTGATCACACCTGTCAGTGCTTCAAATATGCGTCTAACAATTCCGTTGGAACATTAGCAAGAATACTTTCCTGCACTCCCGTGAGCGTCAATTTCATTTGAGCAATATTCTCAGCGGTGAGCTTCTCCACAGTCGTGCCTCGCGCCGTCATCGCCTGCAAGCAAACCTCATCTTCATTTTCTGCATAACGTCGTTGTGCCAATGTCGCCGCACGAGCTGCCGACATAACCGCAGTTTTTTGGGTAGGGAGTAAAGAATCAGACCAGCTCCGCGAACAAACCAGCAAAGCAACGCCAAAAAAATGCCCAGTAAGGCTAAGGTAGGGGTGATGTTGCCAAAGTGAGAAATTCTCAAAATTCGTCATTGGGTTTTCTTGCGCATCCACAACCTTTGTTCGAACCACATTGACCAACTCTTTAACATCGCTGGTCATTGAAACAAAACCTAACGCATCGAGCTGTCGTCGATAAACTAGGCTATCCAGCGTACGAACTTTCAAGCCCCTGCAGTCTTCGAGGAATCGGATCGGTCTAACGCCGTTCGATACATGGCGAAAGCCGTTATCCCAAAAGCCTAGAACTTTGAAGTCTGATTTCTCAAGCACAGCCGTTGAAATCAAATCACCCGCTTGGTCGTCGAGATTTGCTAACGCTCTATGTCTATCGCTCACCGAAAACGCCAAGTCGAGCACATTGAGTTCGCTTACCTTGCCAGCGAGATAACCCGATGCCATGTAGCAAATCTGTCGATCCCCTGCGGCTACGCTATCAAATAGCGATTGAGCGGTCTCGCCATTGCTGGTGACGTTCAATTCCGTATGAAGCTCGGCTTCAAAGGCGCTGCCCTCAAGGTGCTTGGCCAAATCGCCCATCGCTTTTGAAAGGATGGAATTGGGGCCTTGATAACCCGCTAGCTTAACGATTTGCATGCGAACTTAATTGACAACCTAACTACCTTGAATCTTGGAAGTCTCAATTACTTTCTGCCATTTCAGAAAGTCTTCATTGGTGATACTGGCTAGCTCGTCCGAGGATTTTGGCCAAGGGTCTAACCCGGCCCGAATCAATTGCACTTGAAAGCCGCGCTCGTTCACAATTTCTTTGCTCGCATTGCGTAATACATTGATGGCTTCCCTCGGCGCGTCTTTGCTAACAAACAGACCAACCCACGATGAGTAATCGTATTTGCTTAGGCCTTGTTCGTGCAAAGTAGGCACATCGCGAAACTGTGGGTGCCGCTCCATGCCGCAATAACCGATTAAGCGTACTCTACCGTCGGGCAAATATGGTTGCGCTAACGGCAGCGCAATAGACATTAACTCGACTTCACCAGAGGCTAGTGCAAGCGCCGCTTGGCTGGCACCGCGATAAGGAACATGCAGCAGCTTTACGCCAGTGTAGGCTCGATAAAGTTCAGTCGCTAAATGTTGAGGGCTACCAACTCCGCCAGACGCATAGCTAACAATATCTGGGTTCTTCTTGGCTCTTTCGGTTAAATCCTTGATGCTCCGGATCGGAGAATCTTTCTTGACACCAAAAAAAGTGGGAATGTTGGCGATGCCGGTAATCGGCACATAGTCAGCCTTGGGGCTCATCTTCATATTCGCCCCTTGTAAGTGAGCCAAGAAGGTGACGATGCTGTTATTCAATCCCGCTATGGTTTGGCCATCTGGCTTGGCGCGGAGAGCCTTTCAAGGCCCACAACGCCAGCTGCCGCCGCGACGTTCTCAACCACAAACGCATTGCCGAACTTGGTTGCTAATCGCTCAGCGATCGCTCGAACGGCAATATCAGACGCACTTCCGACTTGTAACGGCAAAATGATGGCGACCGGCCCATTAGGATATCGCGGTGTTTGAGCGATCGCAGGCAAGACCAAACTCGCTAGGCCAGCACCCATCATTAAGCGTCTTGTTGTCATGATTATTCCACTCGAACTTCTAGTTGACCTACACCATCCACGGAAGCGTGCATGACGTCCCCTTTGACGATTGGCCCAACACCCGCGGGCGTGCCTGTATAAATCAAGTCGCCGGGCTGGAGTGCGAAAAGAGTGCTAAGGTAAGCGATGGTGTCTGGTACGTTCCAGATCAAATCGGAAAGATCGCCTTTTTGCTTAACCGCAGAATTCACTTGCAGCGTAATTGCGCCACTGCTTGGATGGCCAATTTTTGAGACTGGAATGAGTTCGCCGCAAGGGGCTGAATCATCAAATGCTTTGCCGGTTTCCCATGGCCGACCCATTTTCTTGGCCGCAGTTTGCAAGTCGCGGCGCGTCATGTCGAGCCCAACGGCATAACCATACACATGCTCGAGCGCTTTGTTTGAGCTGATATTCGATCCGCCTACATGAATAGCCACAACCAATTCGACTTCATACTGAACATCGGTGGATTGGGCGGGATAAGGAAATGCCTTGCCGTCGCTCACAATGGTGCTTGAAGGTTTCATGAAAAAGAAGGGCGGCTCGCGGTTTGGGTCATGCCCCATTTCTCTTGCATGGTCCGCATAGTTGCGGCCAACGCAAAAAATACGATTCACTGGGAAGCGCTTTTCATTTCCCTGAATCGGTAAGGAAATAGTCGGTGCGCTTGCGATCACAAACGCGCTGGTAGTGTCGTTGGAAGTTGTAGTAGTCATAGTTATGTCTTATTTGTTTTCACCGGCATCGGTCCATTGGGGAACACGGCCCATGCGCGCCGCTTCTTCCCATGCGAAATTGAGCTCTACCTTGATACCGTTAATAGGCTCTCGCATAAATAATTGATATAAATTTGAGTTGTGCGCTTTACGCTCACTGAACTCAACCCCATTGGCAGTCAATGTTTTAATAAAGCCTTCCATGTCGTCGCAATTCAAGCACAAGTGATCAATGCGTCCGGATCCCGGTGCTCCAGCGGCAGAATAGTCGACACCAGCAAGGTCGGTGGGTGTTTGTAAATAAGTATTTTGATGCTCAGAGTGCCGTGCTTTACCGATGTGAATTACATCCTGCTCACCAATATAGAGCCAATAGACTGGAAACCCGAACTCTGGGTGATAGCCGTTGCGAAAACCTAAGTTCCTGCAAAACCAGTCACCGGTACCTTCTGGGTCATGAGTCAGTATGAGTAAGTGTTCGAGAAATTTCAGGCCCATAAAGAGCGCTCCTTGTTTTTGAGTAGCCAAGCATTATTACGCTCTCGCTGCCAATGGCGAAATACCGAGCTCTTGCGCTAGCTTGTTCAAGTCTTCGATTAGAGTAGCCGCGATAGCAATGCCATATTGATGTGCTTGCTGCCTGCGCTCATGGCTTTGTTCGCCAGGTAGCCAGATGCGTTCAGTTCCAGGTAGCTTCTCGCTCTGGCTAATGTCCGAAGCGAGCGTATCTACCGATTGCTTGAAAACGTTCAAATCGCCAAATGCGCTAGGGTCGATGACTAAAATTGATTGCCCAGTATTGGTCGTTGTTTTGTGGTCTGCATTGAAGTCAATCACATCTTTGCCCATTGCCGCCCCACCCAAGGTACCCGCCAACAACCCAACCATCAATGCAAGGCCATAACCCTTGTGCCCTCCAATGGGAAGTAAAAAACCTTCATGTGCTTTGGTTGGATCAGTGAGTGGTTTACCTTGGCTTTTACTTTACCGTAAGCAGCAACCGTGGTTGCCATATCAAGGACGATGGACGGCTTCGCGCCGCTAGGAATTCCCACGGCGATGGGGTTGGTAGAAAGTAGCATATCTGTACCACCCCATGGCGGTAAGTGATTGGCATTGCCAACGGCAAATTAGAGGCCAATCATGTTTTGCTTCACAGGCATTTGCACATAAAGCGATGCTGGCCCAGCATGATTACTAAAGCGCGTACTCACCCAACCAACGCTGCACTGGCGAGCCTTTTCGATAGCGATATTTACTGCTCTCGATACAACCAAATGGCCCATACCGTTGTCACCATCAATCAGCGCACTGGCTGCCTTTTCATGAACGATCTTGATCGTGGGCTTGGTGTTAATACCACCGGCGCGAATACGTTTAACGTATTGCGGCAACCGAATAACGCCGTGCCCGTCCGAGCCTTGTGCATCAGCATCGGCCATCAGATTACCCACAACTGCCGCGTCACTTTCGGGGATACCCACTGCAATTAACGCATTCGAAATGAATCGACTAAGTTCGCCGATTTGAACGGTGGTTGCGGCTTTCATGAGCATTGTGTTTACAACCTAGGCAAGTCGCTAAAGTACTGTGGAAACTTAGTTTGTACTTTTACGATTGCATCGCGATACAGCAATGCGTTGACCGCGATAGGTGTTGAATTGCTGCAACGCTTGCCGCGCGGAGTGCGTCTTACTCAAGCAGGCGTTGTTCTGTATGAATCGGCACAAAAAATACTGCAAGAGTTTGCAAGGGTGAAGCAACAGCTGGCCCAAGGGCAATCTGACACTTCAAACCCCGTCGTCTTGGGCGCTTCCCCAACTTTAGCACGCGTTCTTTTGCCGGGGCTTTTCGAGAGCTGCCAGAAATCTGTAGCGAGTGTGCAGTTAAGGGTTCGTGAGGCATTCAGGCCCGTGTTACTCGATTGGCTAGATCGCGGTCTGATTGATATGGCAATTGTTACCAACCCTGAAGCGAGACAATCTTTGTCATCGCATCCTTTGCTTGGAGAGCCCTTTGCTTTGGTATCACATCACTCACTGAAAATTGGGCCCATCGTTTCTCTGAACCAGCTTGCACGCATTCCCGTATTGATGACCAGCATTCATCGCAGTATTGTCGAGCGCCAGCTCCTGCCTCTGGGTAAAAAGCTGTCCATTCATGCTGAAATTGACTCTGTCGATTCCATCCGAGAACTCGTTCATCGTGGGCAATGGGCGACGATCATGCCCGTGTCAGTGTTCAAACAAACGCAATCAAGTAGCAGTGTGGTGATCTCAGAAGTCTCAGGCGTTCAACTGAATCGACTTCTAGTGCTTGCTACTCGGCCGGGGCCTGTCGAAAATGCCTCCCTGCCCGCGTTAAAGCAATTAGTAGAGGCGGAGTTTATGCGGCTCGCCTTAGAAGGCATGTTCAGCTTTTCAGCGCCTCAAAATAATTAGCTGATGTTGGAGCGTTGCTCCACTTCGACCGTGGCATTGCCTTTGATGTCTGCTCGATCCGCACTTCGCCTAGAGAACTTCTGCTTGTACATGCGTCTATCGGCTCTCTTTAGAAGGGCTGATGCGTTTAAGCCGTCTTGCGGAAAGATCGCGTGACCAATCGAACCACCGAAGCTCTGGTCTTCTAGAGCGCTTTCTTTAAGGCACTGCAGAGGACGGTTTAAGGAAATTTGTAGCTCAAGTCGAAGGCTTTCTAAAGGAATGTTGCCATTCACCTCGTCGATCAGTATGACAAACTCGTCGCCAGACAATCTGGCTACTAAGTCTTGATCAGTCGATTGCTTGAGTAGGCGCTGCCCAACTTCGATCAAGGCTTCGTCGCCGACTTGATGACCGAGAACGTCATTGATCACCTTAAACTGGTTAAGATCGATAAACAGCAACGCGAAATGATCGTCTCTCTGATGAATGCTATGGCTTTCTAGCCCTCGGCCGCAGCGCTGTTGGGTTCGTAAAATCAGTGCCTCTCGATTCGCAAGGCCCGTAAGCTTATCGGTCAAGAGTCGGGTTTGCATTATTGAAAAACTCTTTGCCAGCGTGCCGATTTCATCATCGCGATCCAGTATTAAAGGTGTATCGAGTTGGCCTTGACCGATTTTTTTGGCGTGTTCAGTTAAGCGGTTTAGGTCTCTAGTAACCCAGCGCAAAATACCTAAGCCCAACAAAATGGTGATCAGCGCCGCGAAAGCAGTGAGCAAGGCTGTACTGACTAAATTTTTCGTGTTGCCCGCCATGAAATCGCTTTGAGGGATAACAACTGCAGATACCCAAGAAAGCCCTGATTTGTCCATTAGGCGGTTAATGGAAGCATAAAGCTTTTCGCCATTTGCACCTTCGTAAACCACGGTTTGTGGCGCTGACTTACTGTCTACGACTGGCAATTGCTTTTGAATATGGTCATAAAGCGCAGCCACCTGAGCGTTGTCGCTTGCCTTCGCGTTGAGACGTCTTCTCGTGCCGTCGGGTAACTGTATGACATTTGGGCTGATCGATGAGGCAATTAAATCGCCATTGGGCTCCAAAACAACTGCAATTCCGTTTGGAGACACCTTTAGGTTAGAGATAAAAGTGTTGAGTTTCTTCAGCGATACGTCTGTGGCAACGACACCTTCAAACTGCTGGTCTGCCCCTAATACTCGCCTAGCGCGAGTGGCAACTAAATCGCCGCTGCTAAAGTCAATGTACACCGATGTCCAAGTTTGTTCAGTCTGAGTTTCAGCCGCTTGATACCAAGGCCGCTTGCGCGGATCGAATAGCTTTGTTTCGCGCGAAACGAAAACTGGCTTACCGTTAATGCCGTTAAAGCGATGGAATTCGCGGTTATCTTCAGCCTTCAACTTTATGCGCAACTCGGCTTCATCACCTGCCCGCCGGTAAAGTCCTAATACCTGGCCGCGCTTGTTACCAAAATAAACATAGTTGTTTGGATCAGTGTGTAGTGAAGTAGCAATCCAGAATCGACTTCTGAGCGTATCGATTTCTGGGCTGATGTCGCTGCCGACTGACATCCCATCTGGGAACGAGGCCTCTAATACCGCAGCAGATCCAATGATATGACGCTCGACCGTCAGGTCAATACGTTTAGCGGTTTCAATCGCTAGCGAAGAGGCCATTGAGTCGATTGTTCGTAACCCCTCTCTGTACGATAGACCAACGATAGTGATGGCGAGCATTATCACCAGCACCACGTAGGGCACGATGAGAACTTGCGCCAAAGAAAGGCGAGGTTTTTTCGGAGAAAACATGTCGGTCAAATTCGTTGAAGTTACGCGAGTGTAGGCTTATTCGGGATGGCCTTTTGTAAGAAACTATGTCGTCGGATGAGCGGGGTGAGGCATCGATTCGACGGTATGCCTGTGGGTAAGCGGAACAAGTTCATATCCACAGGCTGAGACAAAGCGACACCGGCTAAAAGAGGCTGAAGAAAAAGCAGTCGCATCTATTCGAACTGACTTTGAACGCCTAAAACTATGTGCCCACAAGATTCTGTCGCTGAACAACCGCTAGTTCATCACCCGCGTGCCGTGAGTTCGAAACTACGACCGTGGCCAAAAGAAGGTTTCACAAGAGCGCCTTATTGGGTGCACAGCGACAGTAATGTATACGCCCAAGAAGAAGCCAAAATTTTTCGTAGCAAAACCTAGAACTATCTTGGTCTTGAAGCCGAAGTGCTAGAACCTGGCTCTTTCAAAACAACTTACATCGGTGAAACTTCTGTACTGCTCACACGGGCCGAAGATGGTTCGCTAAATGCTGTGGTGAATCGCTGTTCTCATCGCGGCAACATGGTGTGCCGCGAGGCGTTTGGAAAAACCCAAAAGCTCAACTGCGTGTATCACTCCTAGAACTACAACTTAAAGGGCGACCGTACTCATGAAGCCTTTAGTAAAGGCATTCGAGGCGAAGGCGGCTTACCAAAAGACTTTGATATGGCCGAGCATGGTTTACAGAAGCTGCGCGTTGATAGTATCTGTGGCGTTGTGTTTGCGAGTTTTTCTCTAGATGTTGAGCCGTTAGATGAATGGTTGGGTGACGTAGCAAATCGCAAGAATCAGGCATGGTGCTCGATACGGCTGGGCGGCATGTATACTTTTATACCAAGGCGGGCACTGAGAAAACTACCGCTCCGAATCAAGATGCAGGCGCGGCCTTGCGTTCGCAAAATGACGATCTAAAACTGGAGGACCCCAGCATTTTGAAATGGCGCGACGAGTTTGGTGATGGTGTGAGCGTTCAAATTCTTACAACTTATCCATCCTTGGTATTGCATCAAATCGCCAATAGCTTGGCCACCCGCTAGCTCTTGCCTAAAGGCCCTAACCAATGCTATTTGGTGTGGACTTATTTTGGTTTTGCCGATGACGACGAAGCAACCACCCGTACACGTTTGCTTCAAACCAATTTGGCAGGGTCGGCCGGCATGATTTCTGTTGAAGATGCTGCCGTGTGTGAAATGATGCAGCGTGCCATGGCCGATGGCCAAGAGGGTGCGTCGTTTATTGAGATGGGCGGTAAAGAATTAGACAGCGGCGGCGCCAGTAAATTATCGGAGCGCGCGCTACCCAATTTCTGGCATAACTACCGCTTGGATATGGGTCTGTGATGGCGCTACAGGCTGAACAATACTTTCGCGCCGTTGAGAACTTAATTTTCGAATGGGCCAGAGCGATTGATGAAAACCGCGTAGAAGCAATTTGCGATTTGTTAATTGCCGATGGCCGCTACACTGTGATGTCGCGCTTTAATCATGACAGGCAATTGCCACTTGCAATTATTGATTGTCATAGCGCGGCACAGTTACGTGATCGAATTAAGTCGATGCGCATTGCGAACATTTATGAGCCACAACACGCCGCCATATGGTGTCGGGCGTACAGATTATTGCTGAAGAAAATGGCGACCTACTAGTGAGATCAAACTTCTTAGTTGTTCGCACCATTGAGCTTGATGGCACGATGATGATTTTCTCAACTGGCCAATGCCAAGATGTCATTTCAATCACGTCCGACGGCGTTCGGTTCAAAAGTAGGAAATACTTATTCGATTCGCGAGCGGTAGAAACACTGCTTGTCATTCCTTTGTAAGAGCGTACCCTATAAAAACATTCATTCAGGAGACAACTAATGAAACTTATTACTCGTTTGGGCATTATTCGTTCGATTTCAATAGCTGCGTTTGTTGGTGCAGCCACCTCACCAATGCTTGCTTCAGCGCAGACATCTAATTATCCCGCGCGCCCCGTGAAATGGATTGTTCCCTACCCGCCGGGTGGCACCACGGATGTGTTAGCGCGAATCGTCGCGCAGTGGCTTACCGAGAAGATGGGGCAACAGTTTATTGTCGAAAATAAACCGGGCGCGGGCAACAATATCGGTACCGAAGCCGTAGTGAATGCTGCGCCCGATGGTTATACGATGTTGCTCGTGAACCCTGCTAACGGTATTAATGCGTCGCTGTATAAAAAGCTGTCGTACAACTTTATGCGCGATATTGCGCCGGTTGCAGGCATTGTTCGCACACCAAACGTGATGGTGGTCACTAACAGCTTGCCGGTGAAAACCGTGCCCGAATTTATTGCTTATTGCAAAGCCAACCTGACTAATGTCAACATGGCGTCATCCGGTAGCGGCACATCAACGCATTTGTCCGGTGAGTTGTTTAAAGCGATGACAGGTTGCGCTATGCAGCATGTGCCGTACAAAGGTGCAGGGCCAGTTCTTACCGATTTGATTGGTGGTCAAGTACAAGTGTTCTTCGATAACTTACCGTCGTCTGCGGGGCATATTAAGAGTGGTGCAATTCGGGCGCTTGCCGTCACCTCTGCTGCGCGCGAGCCTTCAATCCCTACAGTTCCAACCGTCGCTGATTCAGTACCTGGTTATGAAGCCACAGCATGGTTCGGTATTGGCATGCCAAAAGGCGCACCGCGTGAAGCAATTGAAAAAATCAACGCTGAAATTAATCGCGCATTGGCTGACCCTAAAATGCGTGCCCGCCTTGCCGAGTTAGGTGGCGTACCGCTCTCTGGCTCGCCAGACGATTTCGGTAAAGTCATCGCCGCAGAAACGGCGAAATGGGCGAAGGTGGTTGCCACATCTGGAGCGACGGTAGATTGACGGTGATTGATTTAGAAAAGCTGCAAGAGGCGGCAGCATTTTCAGTCGCCAATGAAACTTCGTGGGACAGGGCCAATAGCGATAACTGGGGCATCCATAGCCTTGATAGGCCACCGTGGAATCGATTGCTGGGGCCTGTGCATCCCCGAGGCCCAGTTTCCGGTGTCATTCGGGTAGCGGGTAAACAAGTGCTGCAATGGGGCGAGCCTGATCGAGTCGACTTAACGTTCTCGGTTGCCAAAACCTATCTTGCGTTGTTGGTTGGCGTTGCGGTTGAAAAGGGTTTGCTGACGAATTTGGATGAGCCGGTAGGTGTGAAAGCACCGGGTATTGGCTTTGATGATGCTCATAACTCGAAGGTCACTTGGCGGCATCTTTTGCAGCAGACTAGCGAATGGCAAGGTGATTGTTTTGGTATTCCTGATCAGGTAGATCGATATCGTCATTTGATTTATCAGCCCCCCCGCGCAATTGAGGATACGGGTAGTAAAGGCGATGCTAGGCTACTTCGTGCCCCCGGTACTTACTGGGAGTACAACGATGTACGTATTAACCAACTAGCGTTGGCATTGTTGCACGTGTTTGGTCGTCCCTTGCCTGAAGTATTCAAGCAATACATCGCCGAACCTTGCGGTGTTAGTAATACCTGGCGTTGGGAAGGTTACGAGAATAGTTGGGTTGATATCGACGGTACGTCAATGCAATCGGTGCCGGGTGGCACGCATTGGGGTGGCGGTGTTTCGATCAGCAGTTATGACCAAGCGTTGATCGGACAAATGTTGCTCAGCGAAGGTCGGGTAGGTAATACACAGGTGTTAACTAAAGAATGGGTGGTACTCATTCAAACCCCTTGTGCGATTGCGCCTTGGTATGGCACCTTGGTTTGGTTGAATCGGTTGCGCGGTGTTTTCCCTAGCGCCTCGAAGAATAGTTATTTTTGTATCGGTGCGGGTGCCAGCGTCGTGTGGATCGATCCGGATCCAGACTTAGTTGCGGTTGTGCGATGGATTGCAGGCGATCAGATCGATGGTTTTTGTCAACGCGTAGCTAGCGCTATTAAAGTGAAGTCATGAAAACAATTCAATTAAACCGTCGTCGCATACCGACTGCAGGCAGCTCTAAACGCCTAGAAAACATGCCCGATATTCCCACAATGCAGGAGTCGCTTCCCGATATTGTTAAACACGACTCTGAAGTTGGTGCTATTACGGTAGGTAATTCACAAGAGGCCATGGCAGCGTGGATGAAAGAAGATACGGAGCGCTGGCGTGCTGTTATCAAGGCTGGCGGAATCACTGTTGATTGAGAATTGAAGAAGAACTAGTACAAACCCTAGTCTTTTTTTCAAAACTAAAGCGTTATCATTGCGAGCTTCCTGAGCTTTGCTTCCCTTTTCCTTTTTATAACAAACGGAGATTTACATGACCGAACGCAGTCTTAAACCTACAGCGCGCCGCCGCGGCATTATCAA
>JAYWIG010000124.1:0-3714 GCA_043789035.1 Betaproteobacteria bacterium | reverse complement strand
CCTCATCGTGTTCACTGCCGTCATCGGCATGATGCTGGCTTACCCACCCGCCGTGCCGTGGAATTTTGCGCTCATGTTTGCCGCCACGATCGGCATTGGTTTAATCGCCTGTGCTGCAGCATCAATTAATTGCTTGGTTGAACAAGCGCTCGATGCCCGCATGGCACGCACACGAGCGCGGCCGACCGTTTCGGGCAACATCCGCACGCCAGAAGTATTGGTGCTGGCAAGCATCGTCGGCGGCGCGGGCTTGGGCATTTTGGGCTATTTTGTAAATACCTTAACGATGTGGCTGACGCTTGCCACCTTCATCGGCTACGCGGTCATTTACACCATCATTTTAAAACCGTCCACACCGCAAAATATCGTCATCGGTGGCGCATCTGGTGCCATGCCGCCGGTGCTGGGCTGGGCAGCCATTACCGGCAGTGTCGCGCCCCAAGCGCTACTACTTTTTTTGATTATCTTCGCGTGGACACCCCCACATTTTTGGGCGCTCGCCCTTTACCGCAAAAACGATTACGCCAGCGCTGGCATACCGATGTTGCCCGTCACCCACGGTGATGATTTTACGAAGCTGCACCTGCTGCTCTACACCTTCATCCTCACAGCCACCACGTTGCTCCCTGTGGCCATCGGCATGAGCAGCGTGTTTTATTTAATCTGCGCGCTGGTGCTTGATGCCATATTTATCTACTACGCCGTGCGTCTTTACCGTGGCTACACCGATGCTTTGTCGCGCACCACGTTCAAATTCTCTATCCTCTATTTATCGTTGCTCTTTGCGGCGCTACTCATCGACCACTACTGGCCGTGGATGCGCAGTTTCTTCCCAAAATGATAGGCTGTAGATGCCCGTAAATAGGGCGTCTTCAGGCATAGTTGTAGCTTTAAAATTCACCTAATAATGATTAAAAATCTCGCCTTATCAATCACCTTATGCGCCGCCGTGCTACTAGGCTGCGCCCCCGCGCCACCGGTGTTCACGGCCCTAGACATCACCGGCGCGCCGGGTTACGCGACAGACTTCAAGCTCACCGATCACTCCGGCAAGCCACGCACCTTAAAAGAGTTTCAAGGCAAAGCTGTCGCGCTATTTTTTGGCTTCACCCAATGCCCAGAAATATGCCCCGGCACCATGCTAGAAATGAAGCAGGTGCGCCAAGCGTTAGGTGCGGATGCCGATAAACTTCAAGTGCTATTCATCACGCTAGACCCCAAGCGCGACACCCCCGCCGTGTTATCGCAATACGTACCCGCTTTTGACCCAAGCTTTTTAGGTCTGCACGGCACGGAAGCCGAAATCGCCAAAGTAGCCAAAGACTTCAAAATATTTTGGCGCGTGCAAGAAAGTGCGAACTCCAGTAATTACACCTTAGATCACACGGCCGCCACCCTAATTTTCGACACCCAAAGTCGCCTACGCTTGTTCGTCAACATGGGCACCCCCGCCGATAAAATCGCCGCAGATATTCAACAACTCCTAAAAGGGAAATAACATGAGCTCCAGCATCACCCGCTTTGCCGTAGGTCGTCGCCTATCCGAAATGGCCATCCACAACGGCACAATTTATCTAGCAGGCCAAGTAGCCGAAGACACCACAGCCGACATCACCGGCCAAACCCAACAAGTGCTAGCCGCCATCGACAAGCTACTAGCGCAAGCCGGCAGCGATAAAACCAAAATCCTATCCACCACCATCTACATCACCGACATGGCCAACTTCCCCGCCATGAACGTAGAGTGGGACGCCTGGGTAGTACAAGGTCACACGCCACCACGTGCAACCCTGCAAGCAAATTTAGCACGGCCGGATTTTTTGGTTGAGATACAGATTATTGCAGCTCAGTAGACTGTTCGTGTGGTTGTAGATGTCCTAATTTAGGGCGTCTACAGCCATTTACTAACGAATCAGAAAGCAACTTTTTGGTTTGAAATCGCAATTTGCGACATCAAAACTAGTCAATGATATAAAGAATAATTTTTTGGTTGTGTGTTGCTGACATAACAGTTATTGTTTGGTTATGCAAAACAAAACACGTTAGGCTTCATGATGCCGTTGTATGACTATCTGTATGTCGATCTACCGAAGGTCATTTCGCTGTACGGCCAATTGACCGGTGGCGTTGTTGAATCTCGAGAGACGACGCATGAGCGCGCGCAAACGGCAGACAACAAGCGCGCCTACGATTTCAAGGTCCTTCGACATGATGCCGGTGGTACGGCCAACGACAAGAGCGGTACGAAAGAATTGATTAAACCGCACCACGCAGTCCTCGCAGAATTAGAAGAAGAGCTCACTCGGCAAGGTTATCTCTTGGACTTAAGCGCTGGCGATGTCGAACGATCCCTTCGTGAAACGGGTCTAAGGCAGCTGCTGAGCCAGACTCTCTGCCTAAAAGTCAGTGGACGAGCCGTCATTGAGGACTACGAGCGCATGAAAGCAGTATCCAAGGACTTCCCCGACGTCGCGAAGTTTGTGAACAAAAGCATTGAGGGCGGGGTGAAAGATTCGCCCGAATACAAGGAGCTTGAGGCGCAGCTTCAGGTTCTTGGAGGCCAACTCAAAAGCGAGAATGACCGCAACAAGAAAGCTTCAGGTGAATCACGACTTCGTCAACTCAAGGCGGAGCTGGCAAAGTGCGTGAGTGGCGCGGCAACAGTCGGGGCTGTAGACCAATGGGTGTTGGAAGGTTTTCGGACTTGGGTTGATACGTTTCTTCCCGGCATCATCAACCTTCGCGTCTACCCGTCGCTCAATCGACCCGACGAGCAAGTCTTCGGACACCTCAAGAGAGAGTACTTTCAAGATTCGAACTCCAGTTCATTTCACTTCGCGTATGGATCGGTTCCTACTGAGCAAATATCGATGATCGGAATAGTGACTGCAATTCCCGGAGAATCGTCCGACCCATTCAATCCGTTAGCAGAGTTTGCCCGAGAGGGGCTGATGAATGCTGAATCAGTCGAGAGCGGCTTCCGCGGATTGTTCCGCGGTTTTGACGGGCTTGAACAACTGGTTCGGACTTGCAGGTTCCCCAGAGTGCTTGTACAACCAATTGTGGTTTACCGGAGCGTGATGCCTAACAGATCGCTCAACCAGACCAGCAACAGCAAGCCGTTGCTGGCTGGTTAGCTCGAACGTTATGCGGAACCGAGGTTGCATTAAGTTGATGGCGGAAGATTATGAATAAAGATTGGATTACTCAAACGAAAGAAATTCGCCGAGCATTCTCCAGCGCGACCTGGGTTCCGTTGAGGGCATCAATAAATGACGAAAAAGGAAATGTCAAAAACGTAGGCTACATCGACGACTATTTTGGTTGTGGGTCTGCTGCGTTTCCACCAGAGCATCGGAAATTGGTGGAGGAGAGCTTAAGCTGGAGCGATATTGGAATAGGGCATACAGTAGCGCCTCATGCTTATAAAGATGGCTATTACGCATCAATTGATCAGTTTCAGTACAACGACAAGAAACCAATAGGCGTTAACCTCGTCTTCGACTATCCTCAGCATGTCGTGGGTGGAAAACAATGGATATTGAATCCTGACCTAGTAGTTGCGCTCCGCCTGATAAAAGAGGGAGCGAATTGGGTTAGGCCTGAAGAGGATTTCGATAGCTGTCAAGCTAGTTGTCGCTAAAAAAGTATTTATTTTGGTAGATTTTTGCTGTTGTTAAGCTCCTTTTTTGGTTTCGTTTCTGGATTCAAATG
>JAYWIG010000123.1:0-13659 GCA_043789035.1 Betaproteobacteria bacterium | reverse complement strand
GAAGTTGCCGCCACGCCAATCGCGCCTATCGCTGGTTCAATGTCATGGCGTTGTAAGAGTGCAGGCGCTCCGGCTTCAGCGGCCACGACTATTAACTTTGGCGCACAGGGTACATTGCTTGCAAAGTACTCGCCTTCAGAGTGCCGTTAATGTAGCGCAAATGAATTGCAGGGATAAGGTGCTTTCGGGCACCTTTTTTTATGCCCCAAATTTTTGAAGTAGAGACGTTGAGGTAAGTAGTGGCCAGGTAAGCCCTCAATGAATAGACAAAAAGCGTCACTTCAGGTGACGTTTTTTGTTTCTAATCTAAAAATGATATCCATGTTCTTCTAAGTTGCGGTTCGGCCCATACTCTGCCAAGGTAATTATCCTTTGATGCGTTAATTTCGACCTTTCGTCAGCAAAACTCCAAGCTGGCATAGCTCTCGCATAGGTATACGTTAAGGCGAATCTGAATATCGCCCGGTTTAGAAGCGTATTTTTATTTTCATATTAGGAGTTAATCATGTTGAAGAGCGTACAAAAAGGTTTCACACTTATCGAGTTGATGATCGTTGTGGCGATTATCGGTATTTTGGCTGCGGTTGCGTTGCCGGCTTATCAAGACTACACAGTCCGTGCCCGCGTTACTGAAGGTTTATCGATGGCAGCTGCGGCGAAAACTGCGGTTGCTGAGAATGCTCAAAGCGGCGCTTTGACTTATTCGTCAGGCTGGACAGCACCTTCAGCAACGAAGAACGTTGCTTCACTAGCGATCAATACGGCCGGTGTAATAACGGTAACAACTACGGCGGCGGCAGGCGGCGGTACACTCATTGTTACACCAAACAATGGCGGCGCGGCTTTAGCAACTGAGGTAGCTGGCCAACCGATCGCACCAATTGCTGGTTCAATGTCATGGCGTTGCAAGAGTGCAGGTGCTCCAGCTTCTTCTGCCGATACGATCAACTTTGGCGCGCAGGGTTCATTGCTCGCAAAGTACTCGCCTTCAGAGTGCCGTTAATATAGCGCGTCTAACTTGCTGTAAGAAAGGGTGTCTTTGGGCACCTTTTTTTCCCAAAGTTTTTTTTAGATAGAAGTACGAATGGTGAAATGATGAGACTGCATCGCGGATTTACGTTAATTGAATTGATGATTGTGGTGGCGATTATTGGTATCCTCGCAACTGTTGCTATTCCAGCTTATCAAGATTACACGGTGCGGGCTCGAGTTGTTGAAGGTTTAAGCATGGTGACCACTGCAAAAACGGCTGTTGTCGAAATGCATGCTGACGGTAATCATTCTGGGATTGCGGCCGGCTATCAAGCTTGGTTCACCCCGCCCAGTAGTACGAAGAGTCTGAATAGCATAGCCGTAGACCCTTCTAGCGGAACCATAACCATCGCATTTAAAGCGGTCGCAGGTGGAGGCACGCTAACTATCGGCCCCAATGTAAATGGTGCTGCATTGCCAAATGGAACTACCGCATTCACGCCCGCACAGTCTTCAATCGGGTGGCGTTGTGCAGCGGCAGGTGCGACCGGGCTAATAGGCACACAGATTGCAGGTACGCTAGCAGCAAAATATGCACCCACCGAATGTCGGTGAGAAACTCTTTTAGACGTAGTTTTCAATAAAACTATGGTCTTAACAACCTAACATTTTAATACCATGTTTTTTTTGAAAATGCGCGCTGCCGGCTTGCATTTCGCGATTAGTGCGGTTATTGCCAGTCTAGTTTTAACTCTTGTTTACTTTGGCTGGTATCGAAGTGTTTTATCGACCACAGAGGCAGTCGGTACGATTTTGCTGATCATGGTGGCCATGGATATCGTACTTGGGCCGTTAATGACAATGGTGGTTTATAAGCCGAAGAAAAAATCGCTGAAGTTTGACCTAACTTTTATCGCATTTATTCAACTTGGGTTCTTAGCCTACGGTGTTTACACGGTTCATTTAGCGAGGCCGGCTTACTTAGTGTTTGTGAAAGATCGGTTTGAAGCGGTTGCCGTTGCTGATTGGCCAGAAACTGCCCAACAGATGCTAGAAAATGAGCCAAACCCTGCGACGGAACGCGCTTTTTTTGGACCAGTCTTCGTGGGTGCTAAAAGCCCAGACGATGCAAACGCCAAGCAAGAGTTGCTTTTTAGTGCTGTAGGAGGGGGGGCGGATATCGGTCAAATGCCGCAGTACTATGTACCCTTCGAAACACAGAAGCTTACCGTTGCCGCCAAAGCGCGACCGATGGCCGAACTCAAAGACATCAATAAGAAAGATGCCGCTCAGGTAGCTGCAATCGACGCAACCGTTGAAAAACTCGCTAAGCAATCTGGTGTAAAGCCTGAAAATATCCGCTATTTGCCGTTAAAAGGTAAACAAGCGGATGGCGTCGTTTTAGTGGACAAGGCCCAAACTACAGTGCTTGGTATGTACTTGTTTAAGCCTTGGCTATAAGTATGCCTATGGGCGTAGCCCAGTGCCCGTCTTGTCCGTTTACCACAACAGCGGCACCTTATGTCGGTGATGAGCGGCTTTAGTGCCTAGCCCCAACTAATATGTAAATTAGTAGTAAATATATGCTGCATAAAGAGTTGTTTTAGGCCAATAAAAGAGGAAGTTGATATGAGTAATGAAAAGTTTAAAACCTTGATGTGTTTGATCTGCGGTTGGATGTATGACGAATCCGCCGGTTTACCAGATGAAGGTATTGCAGCGGGAACTCGCTGGGAAGCAGTGCCAATGAATTGGACATGCCCTGAATGCGGTGCCCGCAAAGAAGATTTTGAAATGGTTGAAATCTAAGCCCCGAGGAGCAGTTAGATGAGTATGGACGGAAATCTAGCAGGACTAAAAGTGATGATCATCGACGACAGCAATACGATCCGTCGCAGCGCTGAGATTTTCTTGAAACAATCTGGCTGCACCGTTGTTTTGGCTGAAGATGGGTTCGATGCCTTGGCTAAAGTGGCTGACACTCAACCTGATGTGGTTTTTTGCGACATCCTAATGCCAAGGCTTGATGGCTATCAAACCTGCGCGATGATCAAGAAAAGCCCGCGTTTCAAAGATACCCCGGTCGTGATGTTGTCGAGCAAAGATGGTTTGTTTGATCGCGCCCGTGGCCGAATGGTCGGTTCAGACCAATACCTCACTAAACCCTTTACCAAAGAAAGCTTGCTGAAAACAGTGAGCGAGTATGCCCGCAAGTCAGTGGTCGTGTAGAAGTTTTTTGTATGAGTTTAAACAGGTTGATGTTCGCTTAAATAAGCAGGAGAGAAATTGTGGCTAGTCCTAAAGTGTTGATTGTTGATGATTCACCTACAGAACGTTTTTACTTGGCAGATTTATTGTCGAAAAAAGGCTACATCGTAGTGACTGCTGCTGATGGCGAGGAAGCGCTTATTAAGAGCAAAAGCGAAAAACCTAATGTGATTGTGATGGACGTTGTAATGCCAGGGCAAAACGGTTTTCAAACTACTCGCGCTATTACGAAAGACCCACAAACACAATCAATCCCGATCCTGCTTTGCTCAACGAAAAGCAATGAAACAGATCGTATTTGGGGCTTGCGCCAAGGTGCACGCGATTACATGGTTAAGCCCGTAAAACCCGAAGATCTGCTGGCGAAAATTGCAGAGTTAGCGGCTTAAAAAAGCTAACAAAATAGTGAAAGCGCTGAAACAAAAAGGGAAAAAGGTTATGGAAGCAATTATCGAGAACCATAGTGCGCCTGAGGGAGGCGAGCGCGACGAGAAAAAAGATCGCCGTGGCGTGCACTTGGAGGCATTTCAGGCACGCTTGAGGGAGCGCTTAAAAAACGCCTCAACTGAAGCTACGACTTCTGCGAAGTTGGGCTTGATGGTTGGAGAAGAACGCTGGTTAATCGAGTTAGCAGAAGCCGGCGAGATCGTTCCAGTTCCGCAACAAATATCGTCTGTACCAATGACCAAACAATGGTTTAAAGGTATGGCGAACTTACGCGGCACTTTGCATACCGTAACCGACCTTGCGCAATATGCCGATGAGGGGTCAACGCCAATTACCCGTGAATCGCGTTTGCTGTCGATGGCTGGGCGATTTAATGTGAATGCCTCAATCTTGGTAACCAAGATGCTTGGCCTACGTACCGTCGACGAACTCAAGCCTACAACGGTGCTTTCAAATGTTCGTTACAGAAATAAATCTTGGGCCGGTGCCCATTGGCGAGATAGCCAAGGCCTTGTCTGGCAAGACCTTGTACTTTCAAAATTGGCGCTCGAAGAGAGCTTCATCCTCATTAGTCGTTAAAAATTACTGCCTTGGCGAAAAATTATGCTTAAGTTTCCCTCATTTCAATTATCAAAACGCCCGCCCGGGATAGACATGGATACGGCAATTCTTGATGAGCCTGTACCAGAATCGATGATTAACACCGTCATCATGGTACCGCAATCTGCCAAGCTTTCGGACGATACTTACATGTCGGAAAACACGCCTACTGTGTCCTTACCGACTCAAGCCATGTCATCCAGTGTTCAAGCTGGGGCAGGCGATAAGAAATTAAAAGCTAAGAAAAAATTTGCGCTGAAAATATATGGCTTAGATGATTTACCCTTTCGTAAGCAACTCAATGTCTTGGGCCCCATCATCGGTGCTGGTGCGTTTATTTCTGCCGCGTTCTTGTGGTTCGACTCCCGTCAGTCTGACAACATTACCTCATTAACTCAGGTGGTTGGCGAAACTCTAATGCACTCACAGCGCTTAGCCAAAGCGGCTCCGAATGCAGTAACCGGAAACTCAGAGGCTTTTGAGCAATTGAGTGAAAGCCAGGAAGCCTTGAGCGAAGCTTTTGCCTTGATGATGGAAGGCGGTCAACGGGGCTCAGGTCGAGTGAATCAAGTGGCTGACTCCATAATGCCGGACTTGCAAGCGGCGGGTAAAACTTGGGAAGCAACCAAAGCTTCTGCGACACAACTTCTTTCTCATAAAGAGCTGTTGCTGACCTTGGCTTCATTACGAGGTCAAATTAATAGTGTCAATCCCCAATTGTTAGAAAACACGCAGATCGTCGCCAGCCAAAAAGTGCAAAGTGGTGCACCCGCGCGGGAAGTGTCTGCCGCCGGCGATTTGGTGATGTTGACGCAACGAATTGGTAAGAACGTTAACCAAGTGATTAACGGCGATGCATTTAATGTCGACGCTGCCAAAGTGCTCGCGCAAGACGTTGCAGACTTTAATAAGTTGATTGATAGCTTGTTAACGGGTGATGAGCGTTTAAGAATTGCGCCAGCCTCAGATATGGAGACAAAGCGTAATTTGAGCGAGTTAAAAACCATTGTCGCGCGCATCGAAAAGCCGCTTGATACTGTGGTGAAAAACCTCGAAAAGGTTAACAAAGCCAAAACTGCTGAACGCGATATTTTTTATTCGTCTGAGCCATTGAGAACCCAAATTTCATTGGTCCAGTCGGGTTTGGCAAATCAGTCTGAAGATCGAAAGTGGAACTTCATTTTCGTCGGCTTCTTTGTTCTTGCCGCCTTAACTGCGGCCAGCTTAATTTTCCGCGCCTACCTGAAAGATACGGAAGCCCGTGCCGATCAAGCTGATGAGCAAAAGCAGGCAGCCCAAGAGCTTGAGCAAGAAGCTAAGCGGATGAATGATCAAAACCAATCGGCGATTTTGCGATTGATGAATGAGTTGCAAGAAGTAGCTGATGGTGACTTAACCATTGAAGCGACGGTTTCTGAAGATATTACTGGGGCGATTGCCGACTCCGTGAACTATACGGTTGAAGAGTTGCGCAGCCTGGTAGGCCGAATCAACAACACAGCTGAGCAGGTTAACGAAGCATCAACAAAAGCACAGATGATTTCATCAAGCTTGCAGGTTGCGTCGGAGCAGCAATCGCTTGAAATTCGAAATACGGGTGAGTCTGTTCTTCGAATGGCGCAACAAATTAATGAAGTTTCGGCACGTGCTTCCGAATCGGTGAAAGTTGCTCGTCAATCATTAACAGCTTCTGAAGCGGGTACTAAAGCGGTGACCAATGCGATTACGGGTATGAACGGAATTCGCGACAACATTCAGGAAACCTCTAAGCGCATTAAGCGTTTGGGTGAATCATCACAAGAGATCGGTGAAATTGTTGAGCTGATTTCAGACATTACCGAACAAACCAATGTACTGGCTTTGAACGCTGCGATTCAGGCGGCCTCTGCCGGTGAAGCAGGTAGAGGCTTTACCGTGGTTGCCGAAGAGGTTCAGCGATTGGCTGAACGCTCAGGCGAAGCGACGAAACAGATTGCTGCGCTGATTCGTACGATTCAAACCGATACACAAGACGCGGTTTCTGCTATGGAGCGTTCCACACAAGGTGTGGTTGAAGGTACGAAGTTGTCTGACGATGCTGGCCGAGCGCTCGATGAAATTAGTACGGTGTCGACTGAGCTGTCGACTCTCATTGAAGACTTCTCGACAACCACATCCAAACAAGCGGCCTCTGCGGGTACGGTTGCGCAAAGTATTCAGCGAATTTTGTTAGTGACTGAGCAAACCAGCGAAGGCACACAACAAGCCGCCGGTTCTATTCGTCAACTTTCTGAATTGGCTTCCGAATTGAAGAGCTCTGTTTCCCGATTCAAGGTGCAGTAATATGACAACGAAATTAGACCTGACCACGCTTAGCTGGTGCCTGCCGGAAATCCGCAGCAGCTTGGCCAAAGCCGAAGAGTCATTACAGGCATTTTATTCCCAGCCAGAACAAAAAGATATTGTGCCTTTGCAGGTAGCCGCAAAAGCGGTCTATCAAGCAAGTGGTGCCCTGCGAGTCATTGGTTTAGAGGGTGTAGAGATGCTTGCAGATGAAGCAAAAGCTGTCATCACAAGTATCGAAAGAAAGGAAGTTGCTGAAGGTAGACTAGTACAGCCAACCCTAACTGCAATATGTGCTGCTTTCTCTGCGGTGATTGGCTACCTCGAAGCCCTAGAGCACGGTGAAGGTGCTCAGCCACTTTACTTGTACCCCTACTATCGCGATTTGATGTTAGCCAAAGGTATTGAACGAGTTCATCCTTCTGAATTGTTCTTTCCAAAGCAGCTTGCAACCTTAATAGTTAGTAATAGTGAGCCAGTAAGTCTAGATGAAGCAGGTCGAGCGAGTGTTCGTACCGAGTTTGAACGCGGTTTATTGAAGTTTTTGCGTGGTACGGTTGCCGAAGAATCTGCTGGCGAGATGTTTGCCGCTGTAAGTAAGTTTGAAGCTGCCCACCGGCAGGCGCCCGATAAAGAGTTCTGGTTAGCGTCGATTGCTTTCTTTGAAGGTTTGAAAGCAGGTGCCTATGCACAAGATGCTTTAGCAAAGAAATTGTTGGCTCGTTTTAACTTGCACTTGAAAGTTGTGCAAGCGGGCGCATCAATGCCTGAAAAACTTTATAAAGAAGTGCTATTTAGCGTTGCTTGTGCGAAGAAGTCTAGCCCAATGCTCGATGCAGTACGCGAAGCTTATGGCCTCGCAAGTAGTGTTCCAATCGACTATGAAACGCCACGTTTTGCGTTGCTTGATCGAAGTGCATTGGCGTTGGCTAAAGACTCTCTGGCTAAAGTAAAAGCATTGCTTGATAGGATTGTTAGAGGGAGCAGTGACGATATTGCATCGTTTAGCACTTCGGTCGAACTCTTTGCTAAAGCAACTTCTCAATTGCCATTAGGTGGTCTACAACCGTCCGCTGTTGCGCTTAAAGCGGCAGCAAGCTACTTAAAGAACGATTCCAAGAGTGCAATGGGCAACGAAACAATGTTGCTTGAGCTTGCAACCGTTACGCTGTTTGCGGAAACCATTCTTGATGAAGGCGTAAAGTCTTCTGAGGAACAAGATAAACAAGGGTTAGAGCTTGCACAGCGAGTTGATCTTGCGGTTGCAGGCCGATTAAGTAAAGACTCTGCGATGCCCGTCTGGCTGCAAGCTTTAAGCCAATCCGCACAAGAGCGCATTACCGTCAGCACCTTCATTACTGAAGCACAAGTGAACTTACGTAGCGTAGAAAAAGCGCTTGACGCATATTTCCGAGATCCTTCTGAGAAAAGCGGTCTGACGCCTTGTGGCGGCCAGTTGCGACAAGTTGCTGGTGCTTTGGCGCTTTTGGGGCATAGTGATGCTATGTCTGCAACTCAAATGTTAGCAAGTCGAGTCGACAACATGGTTGCTACAACTGCAGTACCTTTAAAGGCAGAATGTGATGCGATCGCTGAATCATTGGGTTCATTAGGCTTTTTCGTTGATCGCCTAGGTCAAAAAGATGACAGTAAGAGCGATTTTAAGTTTGATCTTGCAACCGGTGGGTTCTCGATTGGAAGCGCGGCTTTTAATGTTGAAGCGTTACCTGAAAAAGTGGTGCAGATGCAAATTGCTAGTGTACCGACGCCAACAATGGCACTAATGGCACCAATGGCAGCATTGCCACCATTACCACCATTACCACCTGTTACCCCGCGAGTTGTGCTCGACATTGTAGAAGTCGTGGCTGCCTCTGTTGTTCCAGCGCCCCTGGTTACGCAAGAAGCCGCTGCAGAAATCACAGAAGATGAAGCGGCCCAAGCCGAGATACGTGAGGTTTTCTTACTCGAAGCGCATGAAGTTTTACAGGCCATCGTAGAAAACTCTGCGGTGTTGTTAAATGATGCCTCTAATGAAGACGCGCTAACGACTATTCGCCGCAGTTTCCACACGCTGAAAGGCTCAAGCCGTATGGTAGGCCTAAATGAGTTTGGTGAAGGTGGTTGGGCGATGGAGCAAATGCTCAACGCTTGGCTATCAGAAAAGAAACCCGCGTCTCCCGAATTACTGACCTTGGTATCGCATGCTCATGGAGTATTTACGAATTGGGTTATTTCGCTCGAACAAGGAGATGAATCCGTAGTACAACCAGCCGATTTAATTGCTCGCGCCACTGCCATGCGTGAAGGTAATGCTGATTCTGTTGAAATTGAAACTCAGCAAGTTGCTTTCGAGGTACAAGAACTAGAAGAACCCGTGCTTGCCGAGTTGTTCATCTCCCAGCCGCTTGCGTTTGACCAGATCGTAGTAGAAGAGCCTTCCTTGGTTGTCGAGCCAACATTTGAGTTCGAAGTTGCAGCGTTTGCACCGGTGGTGGAAAGTGAAAACGTTCAAATCGGTAATACAACGATAAGTCGTGCGTTGTTTAATATTTTCTTATCCGAAGCCGACGATATGCTTGCGGTATTGCGTGCAGATTCTGATGATTGGATTCAGGACACGACTCGCGGCACCAATAAAGAAGCGCGGCGGGCGGTGCACTCTATTGCGGGAAGTGCCAACTTGGTCGGCCTATCGCATGTGAGTGATATTGCTCATCAAGTTGATTTATTCCTACAAAGGCATCTAGTTTCAGGCGTTGTGCCTAGTGAAATAGAACGTGGCATTTACCACCGGGTAGTTGATAGACTTTGCGGCATGTTGCATCAATTTGCAGGCGGTTCGCAGCCCAAAGAAGATCAAGAAGTCTTTGCTGATTCAGTGGCCTTAGCTGCCGGTATTCATGCAGATCAACCCATCGATCTTGAGGGTTTTGATGCCGATCAAGTTGAGCTCGCCGAAATGGTTAAGGCAGACATGCTAGCGGTTGGCGAAATTGCTGCTCAGCCTATCGACAACTCTATGAACGACGTCGAATATTCTCAAGAAGAAAACCATTTCGACGCTGACTTATTACCTGTGTTTATCGAAGAAGCCGAAGACTACCTGCCACAAATCGCAACCAGCCTGCGTATGTGGCTTGAAGTTCCAGAGAGCGATGAAGCACCTCGCAACCTAATGCGCTTGATGCATACGGTCAAAGGTAGTGCACGTATGGCCGGTGCGATGGAACTGGGGCAGCGAGTCCATGAAATGGAAACTCGCATTGAGCATGCCACCGATGCTGCCAGTAGCCTGTCAAGTGGCGTCGCAAAGGTTGCTGTGATTGAGCGCCTACTGACTGACCATGACCACGTGGTAGTGTTGTTCGATAAGATTAAAGATCCGTCGACTTTAGCGTCGAGCGCTGCTGCAGAAATGCCGTCACTAGATGTTTCGGACTCGGCTTTTGCAGAAGAAGTTGATCTTTTCGCGGTGGAAGAGCCAGTTCAAACATCAGCACTCATAGAGACATTGGCTACTGTTGCAACAACGAATAGCCAACCAGCGATGACTCAGTTGGTGCAAGGTCAGAATCAAGGCGTTAACTCGCAATTAGTGCGTGTTCGTGCCGATCTACTCGACCGTATGGTGAGTGATGCTGGCGAGGCTTCGATTGCACGTTCACGAGTTGAAAACGAATTGACAACAATGCGTCAGTCGCTCTCAGATTTGAGTGAAAACGTATCTCGTCTTCGTAGCCAGCTGCGTGAAATTGAAGTACAGGCTGAATCGCAAATTCAATCGCGTATTGCCTTGAGTAAAGAATCTCAATCTGATTTCGATCCGCTTGAATTCGACCGCTTCACTCGCTTCCAAGAGGTTTCACGAATGTTGGCGGAGTCGGTAAACGACGTGGCGACAGTTCAGCAAAACTCAATGCGTGGCTTGGATGAAGCGAACCGAGATTTGCAGCGTCAATCGCAAGTTATGCGAGAGTTGCAGCAGAACTTGATGCGTATTCGCTTAGTGCAGGTGGGCTCGATTGGTGAGCGCTTGTACCGGGTGGTTCGTCAAGTAGCTAAGGAAACAAAGAAGAAAGTTAACTTAGATATTCGCGGCTCGACCACGGAGGTTGATCGAAGTATTCTCGAGCGTATGGCAAGTGCCTTTGAGCATCTGTTGCGTAATGCGGTCGCTCACGGTATCGAGTCACCAGAAAAACGCTTGGGCTCGGGCAAGAGTGAAACCGGTGAAATTGTTTTTGAAATTAAGCAAACCGGTAACGAAATTGTGGTGGTGCTGTCCGATAATGGTGGTGGTCTTGATTACCCGCGTATTCGGGAGCGGGCGATTTCGCGTGGTTTGATTGTTGCTGGAAGTAATCCATCTGAGCGTGAGCTTGCTCAGATGATCTTCATGCCTGGTTTTACAACCGCAACCACGGTGACTGAAATTGCTGGTCGTGGCGTTGGAATGGACGTTGTCCGAAGTGAAGTTGCCGCACTCGGTGGTCGCTTAGACACTGAGTCAACAACTGGCCTAGGAACGCGCTTCACGATTACTCTTCCGCTATCGCTGGCGGTTACGCAGGTAGTAGTGGTTCAATCAGGTGCCCATCGTTATGCGATTGCATCGGCAAGCGTAGAGCAAGTATTGCAATTAAAACCACAGGCCCTTGTTTCAGCCTATGCTGATCAAGGGATCGAATGGCTTGGCGAGCGAGTGCAGATCGTACACTTAGCTTCGTTGCTTGACTTGTCCGATCAAAGCCCGATTGCACAGCATTATTCAACTGTGGTGATTGTGAAAGTCGGTGAGCGTCGTGTTGCCTTGCACGTCGATAGCGTTACCAAAAACCAAGAAGTTGTGCTCAAGAATATGGGCCCGCAACTTTCTCGGGTTCATGGTGTCGTAGGTGCAACCGTGATGGGTAATGGCGATATTGTGTTGATTATCAACCCGATTCTGTTCGCAGACCGCATGGGCTTGAGTTACCGCTCTGACGACGATCAACGTATCGCACAAAGCTTGTTGCGTGAATCAACCGATAGTTATACGGTAATGGTGGTTGATGACTCGGTAACAGTCCGTAAGGTCAGCCAACGCTTCCTTGTTCGTGAAGGTTACCAAGTGGTGCTTGCCAAAGACGGTGTAGATGCTCTTCGTCAGTTGCAAGATGTAATGCCAGATGTGATGTTGGTGGATATCGAAATGCCGCGTATGGACGGTTATGACTTTACCCGTGCAATTCGTGCCGACCAGCGTTTGAAGCACATCCCAATCATCATGATTACATCGCGTACTGCGGACAAACACCGCAACTACGCTCTGTCCCTCGGCGTAAATGCCTACATGGGTAAACCCTATAGCGAATCTGATCTTGGAGAAACCATCAAATTATTTGTTGGCCAGCAAGCACATCAACTATCAGCGATGAACTAAATTATTATTCCTCTGCGAGGCTACGCTTTACAACAGCGTAGCGCTCTAAAGTCCTAGCCCGAGCAACATCATGGGCCACAATTGGGTGAGGATAATTCTCACCCAATTTGATTTGTGCATTCGCTAATTCAATTGGTCCTGCCAGCCAAGGTGCATGAATAGTTTTTTTCGATAAACCTGCGAGTTGTGGCAAATACCGTTTGATGAACTTGCCCTCTGAGTCAAACTTTTCCGATTGGGTAATTGGATTGAAAATTCGAAAGTAGGGCTGCGCATCGCAGCCGCTTGATGCTGCCCATTGCCAACCACCGTTGTTGGCACTCAAATCAAAATCATTCAACTGATCGGCAAAGTACTTTTCGCCCCAACGCCAATCAATGCCTAAGTCTTTCATTAAAAAGGAGGCGACCACCATGCGTAGGCGGTTATGCATGTAGCCGGTTTGGTTGAGCTGCAACATAGCGGCATCAACTAGCGGGTAACCTGTACGACCTT
This sequence comes from Betaproteobacteria bacterium, assembly GCA_043789035.1. GTDB lineage: Bacteria > Pseudomonadota > Gammaproteobacteria > Burkholderiales > Burkholderiaceae_E > JAYWIG01. The sequence goes on along the minus strand of JAYWIG010000123.1, from coordinate 1,130 downwards.
CTTTCCATGCGGCGAAGATAACTTCATCGCGCTCCCAAGCAATATTGTCGTAATCGGGTTTGAACGCACGTTCTGCCACTCGCGGATGATGGTGCAAGATTTGAAAATAGAAATCACGCCAGATGAGTTCTGCGAGCCAAGTTTGGGCGCCTTCATTATTCGCAAAATTTTTTGCTTGATATGCAAGGTGCACTGCTTCGCGTATCGATACGGTGCCAAAGCGAAAGTGTACAGATAAATATGACGGCCCTTTAATCGCAGGGAAGTCTCGCGCGTCTCGGTAATTGCTAATGCGGTCGGCAAAATCATTGAGCAGTGCCAAGCCAGATCTGGTGCCTCCGTGAATTTTTAACTCAGTGAGATTCGTCGGCTCAAAACCCATAGCTGCAAGCGTTGGTATCGTGAGCTTAGCGATCGATGCCGGCAAAGACTGACCAAGCTTATCTTTGCTCAGTACGCATTCAAACGCTATTTCTGGGAATTGGTCGAAGCGTTTACGCCAGGCGTTTTTGTACGGTGTAAACACTGAAAATGGTGTTTGCGAAGCAGTAAGTACTTCCGATTTTTCGAAGATAACCTGATCTTTATAGGTGTGAAAACGCTTGCCATGAGCTCGCAATTGTTCGCTCACACGTTCATCGCGCATGATTGCCTGTGGCTCATAGTCATGATTGGTAAACACTGCGTCAGCGTTCAGTGCAGCAGCTAACCTAGGTATTGCCTGCTCGGCAAAGGCATGTTCACAAATCAATTGGCCACCGTGCTTTCTCAGTTCGGAGTCAACTTCCGTCACTGATTGCCAGATGAATTCCACTCGCCTATCTTGTTTGCTTGGCAGTGCATCGAGAATACTTTTATCAAAGATAAATGCGATAAAAACTGTTTCACATTGCAGCAACGCGGCCGCTAGTGCTGCATGGTCGTGAACGCGTAAATCGCGGCGTAGCCAGACGAGGCCTGCTTTGTACGTAAATTTTGACATAGCGCATTGTGCGCAATGCTCACAAAATCGTACAATTTTGACCATGAGCATTAATACAGTATCAACCTTAAACCTATCGAACCACTTTTTGGTAGCTATGCCAGCTATGCAAGACCCAACTTTTGCGGGTTCAGTTGTCTTCATTACC
>JAYWIG010000122.1:0-13743 GCA_043789035.1 Betaproteobacteria bacterium | reverse complement strand
CAATAAATCGAACAACAAGATCGTCAACGCACTTTGGCTAAGCGCCACTATTAGCCTGTGGATAACCTTGGTTGCGAATGTGGGTTTTTGGACCAACGTTCACGCGATCACGCCCTTCGACAATCCTCGACAATGGGCCTTCGGCTTTTGTTTAAGTGTTACCTTATTTAGCTTAAATTGGCTAGTTTCTTGTTTTTTCTCGTTTCGCCCAATCGTTAAGTGGTGGTTAAGCTTGCAATTGATGGCTGCGGCGATTTGTAGTTATTTCATTCTTGCTTACGGTGTTGTTATCGATGAAAGCATGATTGTTAACAGCCTACAAACCGATGCACGCGAAGTACGCGACTTACTTAGTACCGGGATGGGCTTATCATTGGCCCTCATCGCGCTTCCAGGCTTAGTTTATATTTGGCGCAAGCAACTCAGCTCAACCCGATTTTTCAAGCAGTCTTTTTACAATATAAGCTGCATAGCAGTTGCGGCTTTGATGTTAATCGGCTCCATATTTGTAATGTACCAAGATTTCTCGTCGCTCATGAGGAACAACACTGCGCTACGTCACAAGATTACGCCACTGAATGCGTTCTGGGGCTTGCGCCAAGCTCTTACAGAGCCTTTACGCAGGGGCGATGGAACAATCAAAGCTATTGGTGACGATGCAAAGCAATCCGCAAACTCGACCTCTGCCAAGAAGCCAAAACTAATTATTTACATCGTCGGCGAAACTGCGAGATCGATCAATTTTTCGTTAAACGGTTATGGGCGCAATACCAACCCGAAGCTTTCAAATCTCGATGTAATAAGCTTTACCGAAGTTGCTTCCTGTGGAACGGCGACTGCAGCTTCTTTACCTTGCATGTTTTCATCACTAGGCCGAGAAGCCTTTACCGCGAGCAGAGGCAATCAAGAAGGCTTACTCGATGTCCTGAAAAAGGCCGGCATCACGCAACTCTGGCGCAACAACAATTCAGGCTGCAAAGGAGCTTGTGATCGCATTCCATCTGAAGACGTTTCTCGGGTAGCTACCTCACGGTTTTGCACCAGTTCGCAATGCTTTGATGAAATTTTGCTTGAAGGCCTGAGTGAAAAACTTAAAACTCTAAGTGACAAGCCCACGAACACCATGCTGACCTTGCATCAGCTCGGTAGCCACGGCCCGGCCTACTATCTACGTTCGCCAACCGCATTTAAAAGCTTCCTACCAGAATGCCAGACCAATCAGTTACAGCAGTGCCCAAAAGAAAATATCGTAAACGCCTATGACAACACGATTGTCTATACCGATCATTTGATCGCTCAGAGTATTGAGTTCCTTAAATCATTAAGCAATGTTTACGATACCGCACTGGTTTATGTGTCTGACCATGGCGAATCACTTGGGGAAGGAGGCACATATCTGCACGGTCTACCCTATTCATTTGCACCAAAAGTACAAAAACACGTTCCTCTCATCGTATGGCTTTCCGATAGCTTGAGTAGCCGCTTGAAGATTGATAAACAATGCCTCCAAAGCATCAGAAACAAGCCCTTGTCACACGATAATCTCTTTCATTCCCTATTGTTTTTGAACGAAGTAGAGACGACGCTCTATCGCGCTGAGCAAAATCTATTTGCGCAATGCTCAAAATGAAGACATAATGGCAAGCTTAGGTTCTCGCCACGTTCTCGCCGCCCGATGTTTCATATCGGTGCCAAGTCGCTTAGAAGTAATTTTGAAAAGAATTTTACTTATTGTGCTTGGTTAATGCGGTTGTCACTGTGGCGCTGATTTTGTTCCACGGAGACCTCACCCATCTTGTCGCAGCATTCCGCTGTTCGATGCGAGTTCTCGTATTGAAAGTTATTCATGACGTTCGAGTCTTTAGGGCTTGACGCCCGCCTTTTGCGCGCGCTCGCTGACCTTGGCTTTACAGAGCCAACTGCCGTTCAATCCAAAGCCATTCCAAACTTGCTTGCAGGTTCTGATTGGATGGTTACTAGCCAAACAGGTACCGGCAAAACTGCGGCTTACTTGTTACCTACTTTGCATCGCATTGCTGCAACGCTTGATGGTGCTGCTGCTGCAGCTGCCGCCAATACTGTCGCTCCCGGTGCATCGGTTGCACCAGGTTTTGGCCCTACTACCGAGCCAGCACCTGTTGCTGCTAATCACCCAAATGCGGGTGGTGACGACAAAAACCAAAACTTCAAAAATCGCCCTGGTCGTCGTAATGACAGACAAGACAAGCGTTTTAGCGGCTCTGGCAAAACTGGCCCATGTGAGCCATTAGCGCTCGTGCTTTGCCCAACCCGTGAATTGGCCCAACAGGTTGCCAATGACGCAATTAAGCTAGTGAAGCATTTACGTGGCGTACATGTTGCAACCATCATCGGTGGCATGCCGTTCGGTAAGCAAATTCAGCAGTTGCGTGGTGCCAACATCGTTATCGCGACGCCTGGCCGTCTGCTCGACTTGTTCCAGCAAAAATCAATCCTCTTGAATAAAGTCGATGTGCTAGTTGCTGACGAAGCCGACCGAATGTTGGATATGGGCTTTGTGGACGATCTGCACCTTATCTCAAACGCTTGTAGCAATCGCAGCCAAACACAAATGTTCTCAGCAACATTTGCACCGAACGTTGTTCGCTTGGCAGCCGCGGTAATGAACACACCACAGCGCCTTGATTTGGCACCCATCACACAACGCAATGAGAACATCACACAGATGTTGCATTGGGTTGACAATCTTCAGCATAAGAACGATATCCTCGACCATTGGTTGCGAGATGAAGGCATCGACCAAGCCATCGTGTTTGCTAGTACGCAGATGGATACTGAGCGTTTGGCGCAGCGTCTTGATGACGCTGGCTTCCCAGCCGCAGCCTTGCACGGCGCGATGCCGCAAGCAGTTCGTAATCGTCGCTTAGCTTCTTTGCGAGAAGGTCGCTTTAAGATTCTAGTTGCAACCGATGTAGCCGCTCGCGGCATCGACGTTTCAACAATTACACACGTATTCAACTATGGCCTACCGATGAAATCGGAAGACTATGTGCATCGTATCGGTCGTACCGGCCGTGCTGGTCGTTCAGGTATTGCGATTACTTTGGCCGAGCGCCATGATCGCCATAAAGTGCGTTCGATTGAGCAAATTACTCGTCAAACACTCACAGCTTCAACGATTGCTGGCTTAGAGCCACGTTCACCAGAGCCAGCACGCGGCGGCCCAGGTGGCTTCCGTGGTAATAGCAATGGCGGCGGTAATTTCGGCGGCCGTAGCGGCAAACCACAATGGGGTAACACCGGTGGTTCTCGGTTTGGAGGCGGTGGTAATGGTGGCGGCGGTAGCGGTTATGGTGGCCGCGATAATGGCGGCGGCGGTGGTTACGGTGGTAACAACGGCGGCGGCAATGCAGGTCGCCCTGCTTGGAGTGGCAATCGTGACGGTGGCCAGCGTGACGGCGGTCAACGCGATTTTGTGCCACGTGATCAGGCGCCTAGAGATTTTCAACAGCGTGATTTCCAGCCACGTGATCAAGCACCTAGAGATTTCCAACAACGAGATTTCACACCGCGCGATCAGGCACCTAACGATAGACCACCATTTGGCAAGCCTGCTTTTGGTAAGCCTGCGTTTGGCAAACCGGCCTTCGGTAAACCTGCATTTGGCAAGCCTGCGTTCGGCAAACAAGATGGTGAAAAGAGTTTTGATAAGCCCGCATTCGGCAAACCGGCATTTGGTAAACCTGCATTTGGCAAACCTGCCTTCGGCAAACCAGCGTTTGGCAAAAAGGCCGCGTAACTAAGTTAATTGCGAATGAAAAAGCAGACTTCGGTCTGCTTTTTTTATACCTAGGCTTTTAAGAAAGCCAACCCTTAGGTAACCCCGCTTCTGGGATCATCCCGTAAAGTGGTTCATTGGGTAAGCCTGCGCGAAGCACTTGTCTCGCAACAAACAACTTTTCAATATCCACCCCTGTACGTACACCCATCGCTTCGAACATAAATACCAAGTCCTCAGTAACCACATTGCCAGAAGCACCAGGCGCAAAAGGGCAACCACCCAAACCAGCCATTGAACTATCGAAAGTTCGCACCCCCTGCTCAAAAGCGGCCAAGCAATTAGCCAACCCTAACCCACGCGTGTTGTGCATATGAGCGGCACCAGTTTTATCACCAATGACAGCTCGTACTTGGCAGAACAAGCGTTTGACTTGAGCAGGATTTGCCATTCCCGTCGTGTCAGACAAGCCAAGCTCGTCGGCTCCCGCTTGTACGCATTGTTCTGCCAACCAAAGCACCTCCCTCTCACCGACATTGCCTTGTATCGTGCAACCAAATGCGGTGGACATACCTACTTCAATCTTCACTTGCGGCGCAATTTCATTTCGCAAGGCCACAATCGCTTTGAGCTCAGTAACCATGTCAACTCGCGATTTGCGAACGTTGGCCAAGCTATGTGCTTCGCTGGCGGAAATGGGAATAGTAATTTTGTGCGCTCCAGCTTCAAAGGCGGACTGAGCACCACGAAGGTTTGGCACCAGGGCCATTACTGTCACATTTTGGTATTGCAGGGAATGCTTTACGACGTCACTGGCATCCGCCATCTGTGGCATCAATTTCGCAGGCACGAATGAGCAAACCTCAATTTCACGCAAACCACTTGCATGAAGAGCTGCCAGCCAAAGAAATTTGGCCGAAGTCGGCATCACGGATTTGACCGATTGCAGCCCATCTCTTGGGCCGACTTCACTAATCAGGACATCAAACATCAATCAAATAATTTACTTTTTTTTGGTTGTCTCTGATTTTTTCTCATCAGCTTTAGGCGCATCGCCAATCACCGATTTCACAGGGCACACAGAGAATACCGGGCATTTTTTGCATCCAACTGCGATGGCGACTGGGCAGAGTGTCATGACGATTCCTTTATCTTAAAGAACCGAGCATACTCTACTTCGTACCAAACACCCTATCGCCGGCATCACCCAAACCGGGGCGGATGTAGCCATGGTCATCTAGCTCGCGATCAATCGAGACGGTATAAATCGGGACATCGGGGTGTTCGTCGTGAAAAGCCTTGATACCTTCGGGGCAAGTAACCACGCAGGCGAATTTAATCGATTTGGGGCCAAGCTCCTTAATTCTTTCGACCGCAGCAGAAGCTGAATTGCCGGTTGCCAACATTGGGTCAACAATAATCACATCGCGTTCAGAAATTTCATGCGGTACTTTAAAGTAGTACTCAACCGCGATTAAAGTTTTTGGGTCACGATACAAACCTACGTGCCCTACCCTTGCACTAGGCATGACTTCGAGCATACCGTCCAACATACCACTACCTGCACGCAGGATGGATATAAAAACAATCTTTTTGCCATCAATCACCTTGCTCATGGTTTTTTCGAGCGGTGTATTGACCTCGACTTCACTCATCGGCAAGTCCCGAGTAATTTCATAGCCAATTAGCATGCTCAATTCGGACATCAATCGACGAAAGCTATTCGTGCTGGTTTCTACTTTACGCATCAAGGTCAGCTTGTGTTGCGCCAGAGGATGCGAAATTAAATGTACTTGACGAGTAGTCATTGCAGAAACTTTCAAAACAAAATTAAAAACTAAAACACCGTTCCATCACTAATAACTTCGATGGGTGGCAACCCACCTCTAAGCTCTTGCGCAGTAATTCGCCCCGCCGCCCAAGTACCCCCTTCGAGTACGCAAGCTAGCGGAAGTTGCGCCTCGGTTAAACCCATTTGCGCACGAACTTGCATCGCCAAACGATCGAGTAAAGCGACTGTTAACGCACGCCATTCAATAATGAGTTCATCGCCCACTTCGAATGGCTTTTCGAGGTTTACTCCAGACTTAGGCTTAATCACGCCACAATCAATCAACAAGCCGCCATTACGATACTCTGGCAACCCAGTAAGCGCCTCTAAACCAATCACCTTGACACCCGCGCGTTCAAAAGGTTCTAACAAGGAGTAAGTCATCCATTGCGACAGCTTATGAAAAGGTACCCAGCCAGCTGATTCAGCAGAATTGCCACCGGCTGATCGATGCTGCCAGCAATCACCAAGAGCATTGCCGTTTAGCTTGTTACTCGTTAGCCAGATCGACCCTAAACCAATTATCACGACATTCAAGATATCGGCCGCATTGACGGTTTTGCGATCGGCCGTCGGCACTAGATAATCAAACATACCACCAGGCCTTGCTTGAGAACCGAAGAACGTCGGGTTTGCCAAGAGCGCACTACTCAAGCGAACCAGCAACGAAGTACGGCCTTCCAAACCCACCAAGGGATTAGCTGACGTAACCTGAAATGCTCTTGCGATATCGGCGGCAGTTACTTTGGCAAGTGACGCGGCTTGTGCAATCGGAGATTGAACCGAACCACCAAACAACCCGCTGGTAAAGGTATGAAAAGCAGCTACGCCCAACCCCTCAGAGCGGCCACCTTGCCAATGTGTACCTTCCTCAGAATACTTCCAATCCGGGCCAGAACCCGCATCGAGCAATACAGCAGTAACTGCCAAATCAATCTCGCGTCGAGCACGCTCCTTTAAGTCGACGCAAGTTGGTAACGAAGCTAATCGATCAACGCCACCGGCCTCGAAATGCCGCCATCTTGCATGAAAGGGAATCTTGCCATCGGGAAAGCGTTGTTTCATCAGCGTGGCTACTCGATTTGCGGCAATACTTAAATGCGAAAGATCAACTTCAAAACAACGACTTTGCCCATCGAGCACCGCATTCAATATGTTGTTGCAACGTTCGCGCACTGCAACAGTTGAGCGCAAATAATCAACCGAATTCATTTACAACGCACGCCCTTTTACGGCAGCCAATTCATCGGCGTTCATCACCTTACCGTCAGTAAAGTAACCTGCGGCCATCTTGGCTTCCATCTCGACTTTAGCGTCCTCAGGAATTAAATCATCAGGGATAGGCACTCGCTCACCGACTTCAATACCTGAGCGCTCAATGGCATCAAATTTCATATTACTCATCGATACCAAGCGATGAATTTTTTGCACCCCTAACCAATGCAGCACATCAGGCATTAGCTCTTGGAAGCGCATGTCTTGCACACCAGCCACACACTCAGTTCGCTCAAAGTACTTATCCGCCCTATCACCACCAAGTTGGCGTTTCCTAGCGTTATACACTAGAAATTTCGTTACTTCGCCCAATGCACGGCCTTCTTTTCGGCTATAAGAAATGAGCCCAACGCCACCTCTCTGTGCCCCGAGAATCGCCTCTTCAATCGCATGCGTGAGATACGGGCGGCAGGTACAAATATCTGAACCGAACACATCCGACCCATTGCATTCATCATGCACCCGTGCCGTTAAAGTAATGTTGGGGTTGGATAAATTTGTCGGATTTCCAAAGATGTAAACAGTTTGGCCTCCAATTGGTGGCAAGAACACATCGATATCGCTACGTGTGACAAGCTCTGGATACATGCCACCGGTTTCCTCAAAAAGGCGACGACGCAAATCGGCCTCTGAACAACCAAACCGTTCGGCAACACCTGGCAAATACCAAACCGGTTCAATCGCCGCTTTAGTTACTGCTGCAGTGCCGTTTTCCTTCAAAATATGGCCGTCAGGCTTTAGTCGACCAAAGGCAAGCGCAGTCCGAATTTCTGGTAAATCGATATGCGCTTTTGTCACCGCAATAGTCGGACGAATATCAATACCCGCCGCAATTTGGTCTTTATAAACATCGGCCACAATCGCACCGAAGGGGTCGATGGACACCATCTTCTTGGCATCAAACCACGCAGGATAAGGTCCGATAATATCTGTCGGCATCGTATTGGTAAGGTCTGCCTTGTGAAGCGGGTCCAGCGCTCCTGCCGCGACGGCTAATGCACGATAGATACCATAAGAGCCGCTATGCGTACCCACAACGTTACGTTCTTTATTCGATGTTGTACCGATGACGGCGCCGCGAACGAGCGGGTCTCTTTCACCCCAGCGGATGGGGGACACCTGCCGACCACCGGCCGCAGGATGCGAAGTTAAACGAATTGATTTCGACATGAACTTGAACCTCACACAAAAAGGAACCTTACTCGCCTTGATGAACAATAGTCAATACCGAAGCTCTATTTGAAGGCCATTCAAACGACAAACGGCATTTCGGCCGGTAGATTGGCTGGTATAAGACTATTGCAATACGGGTTATCCTTGGCAAATGTTTAGCTCTCGTCGATTTTTTCTTCTACTGTGTATTGGCACTGTTGCCGTGCTTTTTAGCGCACTAATCGGCATATCAGTGGGCGTTGCTAGCGCATCAATGGGCGATTCGATCGCAGCATTGTTTGGTAATCATTCGGATTCGCAACTCGTTAGTCTAATTCAAGATATTCGATTGCCCAGGGTTTTAGGTGCGCTATTAATTGGTGCAAGCCTGGCAAGTGCGGGAAGCGCCTTTCAAGCGTTGTTTCGCAACCCTTTGGTGTCGCCCGATATCTTGGGCGTATCGAGCGGCGCGGCGCTGGGCGCGGTTATTGCTATGTCTTTGGGCTTATCTGCCGCGGTCATCCAGGTAATGGCGTTTATCGGGGGCTTTATTGCCGTTGTGCTTGTCCTAAGCCTTGCGCAATTGCTACGCTATCAAGCGCAGCTTACGTTATTGCTTTGCGGTGTTGTGGTTGCCGCCTTGCTTTCAGCCATGGTGTCTGTTGCGCAAATGTTGGCCGATTCGCAAAGCACCCTGCCCGGCATTGTATTTTGGTTACTTGGTAGCTTAGGTAACCTAACCCATCAAGACGTGCTGTGGTTATTAACATCGTATGCAATTGGCTTCACAGCACTCTATTCGCAAAATCGCGCTCTGGACAAATTAGCGTTGGGTGACGCCACCGCGTTTTCTCTGGGCGTCAACATCGCCCGAACTCGATGGATATGCATTTTTGGCGCAACCTTAATGACAGCATCCACCGTAGCAATTGCAGGCATGGTCGGCTGGATAGGATTAGTGGTTCCGCACATTACCCGCTGGCTGTTTGGTAACAACACAAAACTCAACCTTATGATGAGCAGCTTACTCAGCGCTGCCTTACTCTGCGCCATTGACACTTTGGCGCGCTCGCTCTTTAGTATCGAAATTCCAATCGGAGTTGCCACTGCAGTCATTGGCTTACCTTTGTTTATGGCCTGCCTGCTAAGCGCCAAGGGTAAACAATGAAAACATTCGCGATAGCGGCGAAGGAAGTTCGACTAGCTTACTTCGATATCACACCCGAAACAACGCCTATTTCTTTCGAATTACCCAAAAACAAGATTTCATTTCTTCTAGGAGCCAACGGCAGCGGTAAATCAACCCTGTTGAAGACTTTACTAGGGTTTATCAAACCATCAGCCGGGCATTGCACCGCACAAGCACTGAGTGCAACAGAGCGAGCTCAACAAATTGCCTGGATAGACCAATCTATCTCGAACGATATCGCTTACAGCGCGGCCGAAGTGGTTGCCATGTCCGGTGCAACACGAACCGCCGTTGGGCACGCCATGGCTGCCTTAGAAGTTGCAAAATATGCTGAGAAGCCATTAATGCACTTATCCGGCGGCGAACAGCGAAGAGTACATTTAGCACGCGCCCTAGCCCAATCAGCGCCGTGGTTACTATTCGACGAACCGACTACTCACCTCGACATTGCTCACGAACTTCAGTTAATCGATACCCTGGCAAAACTAGTTACTTTTGACCGATCTGTATTGATGGCGACACACAACCCAGCGCACGTGGGCCTAGTACCAGCTGAGGCATTAGGCCTAGTGTTGATCCTGAATAAAGGGCAGTTAGTCTTTCAGGGTGATGCCCAAGATACCGAGCAATGGATGCCAAAGCTTTGTGAAGTGCTTGGGGTAACGCAAGCACAGCTGCAAACGCTTAGCCGTTTCTAGAGCATCGCAATCAAGTCGCACACAAAGTCAAAGCCAATTTTCCAGAACTACACCGGGGTACCTCGCAAAGTCCCTTAAGTTGTTAGTTACTAGAACCGAACCAAGCGAAGCGGCGTGGGCTGCAATCAACTTATCAAGATGATCTTTCTTAGACTCACGAGTCGCTAGACGAATGAGGCCGTAGCTGACCGCCGCCGCTGCACCGAACGCTGCAACGGGAATATCTTCAATCAACCCGGCCAAATTTCTGGCCTCTCGCTTTGGGTTACCGCTTACAGATACTCCATATTCAAGCTCGGCATAAGTGATTGCGGACATCACCACATCGCCTACACTGCATTGTGCAAACCGTTTAGCCACCGATTCAGGCTGGCTTTTCATCAGATAGATACACATGTTCGTATCGAGCATATACCTTGCCATTAAATCGCGTCTCTATCACTTTGGCCATGGCTGCTACGACCTTCGGCCATAAAATCCGGCGAGAATTTCGCAAACTTCGCTAGCACCCCAGCAAGTGATTTTCGCGCAGGACGAATTCGTATCTCATCCCCATGGCGCTCAATCTCTAATTCAATATCTGTGTTCTGGTAAGCCAAGGCGACAGGAATTCGAATGGCTTGCGAATTCCCATTTTTGAAGGCTTTTGTCGCGTGCATTTGAACCTCAAAGAATAGATGTACGTTGTGTGTATTTTAATTCAATATGGCAAACAGCAAAAGCGGAATGCTAGAAATTGTTGAAGTCATACATATCTGGTCATTTTTTCCACGTTACTACCCCCGCCGCTAGCGACGTTCCAAAGATAATAAATGCACAAGCAACCACCATTTGAAATGTCGGTACTTCTTGCAGCACCACGCCGCCCCACAGCATGCCAAATACCGGGATCAAAAAGGTAACCGTCATTGTTTTTGATGGGCCTAAAACGGCGAACAAGCGGAAGTACAAAATATAGGCCAACGCGGTGCAAAAAACTGCCAATACAACAACAGCAGCCCAAGCTTTCAACGAGACGGAATGGTCGGGCCAAAAGTAAAGGCCTAATGGTAAAAGTATGACGGCGGCCGATAATTGGCTACCAGTGGCGCTGGCTAAGCTATCCACACCAGAAAGATATTTTTTCGTAAAGCTGGCAGCGATTCCGTAAAGAAAAGTGGCGCTCAAACAGGCTACTACCGCCAATCCAGAGCCTGGCGTAAATGAAACTTTGCCCCAGACAAGAAATGTCACGCCTAAAAACCCAATCAACAAACCTAGCACCCGCAAACCAACAATTCGATCTTTCAACCAAACGAACGCCACCAACGCCCCCCATAAAGGAACAGTCGCATTTAAGATCGCACCAAGACCACTACTGATATGCGCCATGGCGTAAGCAAAGAATAAAAATGGCCCAGCCGAATTGATCAAACCAACCGATGCGATGGGTTTCCAATTTTTTACCAAAGCGCTGACTCGTTTTTTTGCAACAAGCATTGCAAGCAAAAGAGCACCCGCAATAAACACCCTAACGCCCGATAGCGCGAAAGGGCCAAACTCTGGTGACGCCACACGCATGAGCAAAAATGAACCGCCCCAAAGGGCGGCCAAGGATAGAAAATCAACGACTACTTTTATATTCATGTAAAAAAATTGCTTTGTTTCGACTCGATCGCTAGCAAATGCGCTTTGCGATCGAGGCCGCCCGCATACCCTGTAAGCGAACCATTACTACCAATGATACGGTGGCAGGGAATGACGACTGAAATAGGGTTCTTTCCCACGGCGGCTGCAGCGGCCCGAATAGCCGCTGGATTACCAATTCGATGGGATAGCTCGGCATAGGAAATAGTTTGGCCATGAGCGACATCTAGCAAAGCTTTCCAGACAACCTTCTGAAACTCTGTTCCCGAGGGAGCCAAAGCAATGTCAAAAACTTCAAGCTTACCGGAAAAATATAACTCCAGCATTGCTTTTAAGCTTGTTAAAAACACTTTCGATTCACCTATCGCGCCGATAGCAGTTTCAGCACGCGGATGATATTTCTGTCCCTCAAAGTAAATACCCGAAACAGCATATTGCTCATCAATTAAATTCTTAGCAATCTTTACACAATCTAAACGCATTAGCCCCAAGGGTGAAGGCCAATGCAGGCAATACTGAACATCTAAAGTTTTCATATCAATTACTCATTCAATCGAAAGGCTATGCCATAAATATCGCGTTGCATAGGCTCGCCAAGGCCGCCATTGCTGCGAACGCTTTACCGCTTGTGCTTGGGTGCCACCCAACGCTTTCAAAACACCATAATCACTTGAAGGAAATGCATCGGGCCAAGCCAATGCTCGCATAGCAATGTATTGTGCAGTCCAGTCGCCAATACCATGCATCGCTTTCAATTGAACAATCGTACTGGCTACGTCAACCGATGGGTCAAGAGTTAACTTACCATCAACTAGGGCTTGCGCAATCGCTTTAATCGCGGTTTGTTTTTGTCGAGTAACACCCAAGGCGCCCAGCGATTCTTGGCTTGCTTTTAGTAAAGCGCGTGGTTCAGGCGTCAATCGAAGAATCGACTCGCAGGGGCACGGCTGCACACCACTAAAATCAGCCAACGACTGCCCGAAATTGAGTACCACTTTCGATGCAGTGGCATGTGCTGCCTTTACGCTGACCAGTTGCCCTAAGATGGCGCGAATCGAAAGCTCAAAACCATCAAATGACCCGGCTAATCGTAACCCTGGAGTTTGCTGTAACAACCGGGCGAAGTTAAATGATTGAGCCTTCATCAACACCTGCGCGATATCTTGTGGGTGAGCATCTAAATCGAACAACCGCCTCACCAGCAGCATCACCTGGCCGATCACTGGCGCAAGGCTGTCGCTTAAGCCGACTTGCAGGCTATTTTTTTCCGATGCATGACCAACGCTAATCCAACCCACGCATTGGGTCGCGCCATCTTGAATACGCACCGAGCGCCAATAAAGGCCGTAATCGAGATCAACAAATTCAACACCCGCGAGTGTTCGGCCGGACAAATACTTGAGCTGTTCTTCCCACGCATAAGGTGGCCGATAGGTGAGTAAGATTTTGTGTACTCCTAAATGAGGTGGGTTCGGAGATAAATTCGGCACTTTCACCCCAACGCCTTCTTTTCGAAGCTTCAAAGGTGAAAGTCGATAGTTTTCTAAAAACAATGCGTTGAGCCTACGCACGCTGCCAAAGCCTGCTGCCTCGCTAATTATGGCTACGGGCAACTTTGTATCGGTGAGCAGGCGTTTAGCCAGAAGCAATCGTTGAGTTTGCGCGTACTCGATAGGTGTAACGCCAAACTCTTGCTGAAACAAGCGCCGTAAATGACGCGATGTGACACCAATCTTCGATGCCAAGCCTTCAAGGTTTGGAGCGGCGCGTCTAGGGAACTGCAGCGCCGAAGCGGCCGCCTGAGCTAAACGACTAGAGGCTTCGGAAGAAGAGTATCCAGGGCTGAGCTCTGGGCGGCACCTTAGACAAGGTCGATATCCCAAGCGTTCTGCCTGCGCCGCATGAGCAACAAAGTAGCAGTTTTTCAGCAGCGGCGGTTTAACCCGGCAGACCGGTCGGCAATAGATGTAGGTAGTCTTTACACACGCAAACAATCGACCATCAAAACGCGCGTCATGGCTTAGAAAAGCTTGATAGCAGCTTTCGTTGCTTAAGCCTGCGACTAAGCTCTCTGCGCTCTGCGTGGGTGTCTCCATGTCGACATATTAGCGCTTCGTTCACAAGAAAATAGCCGCTTTCGGACATTGAAACCTAAGCATTGTTTTGTCATACCTACTAGTCAAAAAGCGCTACTTTCGGTTACTATTGATTCAAC
>JAYWIG010000121.1:0-3750 GCA_043789035.1 Betaproteobacteria bacterium | reverse complement strand
TAATTCAATTGATTTGTATTCCGGTATTAGCTCAACAAGTTCGCCGACTTTAATGTATTTACCCACCAGAAATGACGGTTGCAAAACAATGCCTTGATCGTTCAGTGCGCAAGCAAGATTTGTGTCGCCGTTATTGGTTTTTAAGCGAGGTACGGTTTTTACCGTCACACTGCCTTCAGGCCCTTCAAAAGTCCATTCGTCGCGCATTGACCAATAGGTATAGGCCAGAATCGAATGCTTTGCGAGGTCGGCTGGGTGTGTTAACTTCCCGTTGCGTTTGATGTATTGCGGTGAAGCGCAAAGTACCATTTGTGTGCTCGCCAATTTCTTGCTGATTAGCGTTGAGTTGGGCAACTGAGCGATTCGGATGGCAACGTCAAAACCATCTTCAATAATGTCGACTACTCGATCACTTAAGGTAATGTCTAACGAAACCTTTGGATGTTTGCTTGCGAACTCGCCCCATAAGTTTGCAAGGTGCAGTACGCCGAATGTCACCGGCGCGCTAATGCGCAACACCCCAACGGCTTCAGCTGTGCGCGACGTTATCTCTAGTTCGGCGTCGCTGATGTTGCTAAGTAGCTCTTTGCAGCGGGCATAGAACACTTCACCTTCTTGCGTCAACGAAAGTTTGCGAGTCGTTCGATGCAAAAGGCGAACACCTAAGCGAGTTTCCAAATCGCCGATGTAGCGCGATACCGCCGCCTTCGACATATCGAGCGTATTCGCACCGCCCACGAAACTGCCAGCGTCGACTACCGCCGAGAATGTCAACATTTCCTGAAATTTATCCATGATTGTCTCTTAATGTGGAACAATATATAAATAATAAGCCTATTTATATCTCCTGGAAATACGGTCAAAATAAGAACTTAAGCAAATCCTAAGAAATTGAGAAGTGTTTCATGAATGGTTCAACCCAAATGAGTGTATCTACAAGATCACAAATGCCGAGCTTATTCGTGTCGCACGGTGCACCTACTTACGCGTTAGAGCCTGGCATTGCAGGCCCGCAACTTGCAGTGTTCGGCGCCTCGCTACAGCCCAAAGCGGTGCTCATCATGTCGCCGCACTGGATGACGCGTGAGCTTGCTGTGAGTACTGTCGCTTTACCGAAAACTATTCACGATTTTGGCGGGTTTCCTGAACCACTGTATCGTTTGCAATATCCAGCTCAGGGTTCGCCAGAGTTTGCGTTAAAAGCGTTGGAGTTGTTTCGTGCCGCAGGTGTGCCAGTCGTGGGTACCGATAGCTATGGCTTAGATCATGGCGCGTGGGTACCAATGATGCACATGTTCTCCAAAGCAAATTACCCTGTGTTTCAAGTGTCAATGCCATCGCGATTGAACCTTGAATCGGCCTATGCTTTAGGCGCGATATTGAAACCGCTGCGCGATGAAGGCGTTTTGATTATTGGCTCGGGCAGCCTAACGCATAATTTATACGAAATCGAGCGCGACAATCCGAACGCAGCAAAGTATGTGCAAGATTTCCAATCGTGGATTCGCCACAAGGTGGTTGGTGCAGATTTTGCGGCTTTATTAAAGGCCGATACCCAAGCGCCAGATTTTGCTCGTGCCCATCCGAGTACCGAACACTTTTTACCCTTACTGTTCGCTGTCGGTGCTGCCGGGAGTGATGAGCAGGTGAGTGTTTTAGCAGGTGGCATCGAACACCATGTGCTTTCTATGGAATCGTATGTGTTTGGTGCGGCGTAACTTGTGGCACACTCTTGTTTATGCCCCAAGCACCCACCTCTGAACTTGTATTAAAAGCTACAGAACTAATTCGACAAAAGCTCTCGAACGTATTGGCTATCTATGTCTTTGGTAGTCGAGTCACTGAAAATACGTCAAAGAACAGCGATCTCGACTTAGCGGTGCTTGTCGCAGGCTACACCGATGTTGTGGGCTTGTGGAACTTATCTACTGATATCGCCTCGGCAATCAATTGCGATGTTGATCTGCTCGATATGCGGGCAGCGTCTACCGTGATGCAGTATCAAATACTGTCGAAGGGCACTAGGGTTTGGCAGTCCGATGACCCAAGCGTTGCGTTAGATGTTGGCTTGTATGAGTGTGCCATGTTGAGCGAAATGACGGCGCTGAATGAAGCCAGAGCAGGTTTGATTGCCGATATAAAACAATCCGGAACGATTTATGGTTGATGATGTTGTATTAAATAAATTGGCAAGCATTGAGCGTTGTGTCGCTCGTGTTCGTGAGGAATATGATGCATCCCCAGCAACTTTCGCGGTGAATTTTTCTAGGCAAGATGCCGCGATTTTGAATATTCAGAGAGCTTGTGAGGCAGCTTTAGACGTTGGGCAACATTTGATTCGTCGAGATAAGCTCGGTGTAGTGCAGAGCTCAAGAGATGTTTTTGAATCGCTAAAAGTTGCTGGCTACATTGATGAGCCAATTGCGATTGCGATGAAGAAGATGATTGGTTTCCGAAACATTGCGGTCCATGATTACCAAAGGCTTCAGACGGAAATCACGATAGCAGTTATTACATTGCACCTACATGAGTTCGACATTTTTGCTAAACAAATTATTCGTAAAAGCTAGAGTAACAAAGGTGAGAAAAATATGAGCAACTCAGATTTCCCATTTATCGTCGTCGAGCTCGTCATGACTTTAGGAGGTGCACTGGCCTTCGGTTGGTGGCAAATGCGTGACCTAAAGAAAGAGCGTTTGAAGCGCGAGCGTGCCGAGGCGGAATCACCAAAAAGTGTTAGTGAGTAGTTTGCAATTGCGAATCATTGTGAGCTAGATATGGAGCCTCTGAGCTTAAGCCGCGAGGAGATGAAGAACAGCTTTAACTTCTAAAATCTAGACTAGTTGCGCAATTCCATGCTAACGAGTTCTACTGTCGCCGAACCGAGGTAAGGGTTGTGGGAAACGGACTTTACGACAGCGCGTGCTGCCGGTGCATACCAATAGGTTCGAGTGGCTACCCCAGCGTACTTGGTTCCGATTGGCGATGTGCCGCCTAGCGTTTCGCTTGCAGTTAGTTTGAAGGCGTCGCACTCACCTGCGGGTACAGAAACCCTCTCATAAGACAAGACTTTGACATCCACAAGATACTTTCCTTTGGAGCCTTTCGGCTTAAATTCCCAGTCGCTTTCGAATTGCCAACCCCTGCCGATAGTGAGGGGAAAAGACAGCAGTAGAGGATTCGATTCTCGGACGCGCGGTGATTCGACGACGTTTAAATCGAGAGTGAGCCGCAACGGCTGCCCATCTTCCGTGCCTTCTATGGATGCTTCGCTCACTGCGGTGACTTGCCAAACTTTATTCGGTAATATGGTCGGGGCCGAGTAGTAAGCTGCGAATCTCCATAGATCTCCTACTTTGACGTCAGGCCGGCTCGCGGTTTGCGCAGTGGCAGACCAACTAAGTGCTAGTAGCGAAGCGGCCAAGCATGCGATTGCCGTGTTCATGTCGTGTGCTACTAGCTCGCCTTCGTCTTCAAGCTCGATGGCAGATCTTCGTAGTCGTCCGCCCTTGGCATGGCCTGGTAGGTCGTGAGAATCTCAATCGGTGGGGCCACGAGCTTCCTAGCGTCTAGATCGAGGAAACCGCCAGTGCTTGTTACTTTGGCTGCCAGTTGGCCGTCAGCGCGAAAGAAGTCGTTCCGGACTTTGAATAGCTCTGCGAGTGGCAAACCGTTCTCAGTGAAGAATGCCATGCGAGCGTCGACCGCCCTGTTGAGGTATGCCGTGTTCGCCATATGCGCGTTGAAATC
>JAYWIG010000120.1:0-13846 GCA_043789035.1 Betaproteobacteria bacterium | reverse complement strand
ACTTCATGCTTCTCTAAGCCGGCATATTCAGCGGAGGAAAGCGTTTCTCGTGCTGCTAAAGCATAGGATTTTGGTATAACGATGTTGGCGCTAAGTTCCTGTTCTAAGTAATCTAATGCGCGTTGCTTTGCGAAGTCACCGCTAGCACTCGAATCGCTGACAACTTTAAATGCCGCTGTGTACTTCTGGGCGGTTTCAATATCAGCCTTTGCTGCGGATATACCTTGTTTAATGGTTTGGTATGCCGCTTGAGTCGATTCGTAGGCATGTTTTAATTGAAAAAAATAGATGAATGTCGAGGAAAACAGCGCAACCGAAAGCCCGACCAAGCATATTGCGATCAATAGGGGCTTACGTAAATCGATTAACGTTTGCCTGATGGAGCTTGATTTCATTGTTATCCCGCCACTTTCGACAACCCAGCCTTGGTTGTTTGATCAGTCGATGATTTGCTCTCAGGTGTCGCTTTAATAAGCCAACGAAGCTGGAACTTTGGAAGTTCTCGTTCAGAAGCAGCGGTTGTCAAAAAGTTCTTGTTAAAGCCGCTAGTGGCGCTAGGGTCGAAGGGAAGTTTTGCTAAATACACTTCACATTGACAGTACTTTTTCAACTCATCAGCAATCGTTTTAATGCCATCGTTCGCTTGTTGCATGGTTGTGTCTGCTTTGAGACTCCCTTCGAGTTCAGCAACAATGGCATCTTCTTGAGAAAATGCTTGATTCGCAGGTAATCCTATTGGAGTCGTTTTTGTTTCCTTTACTTCGCGTTTGCTCAGTATTTCAACCGTTTGCCATTCACTTACCTGCGCTTTGTCGAGCCGCTGCCAACGAAGCATGCTAGGGGCAATTTCTTGGCGATTGTCTAGCGCGTTGGCCACAGACTGAAGAATTGGTAGCGGATTGACGTGGCGATCGCGAAGCTGTTGTTCTAACTCCACCATCTTTTGCATTTGCGCTGAGGCTATTGGAAATGAAGCGAGATCTTGACGCAGAGTTGACTCTTGCACATTGAGGGCTTGAACGCGATTCGTTTGCTCACTGATATAGCTTGGCCAGTAAGTTTTGGCGGCCAAGCTGCCAATTGCCGAAAGCGCCGCACAGGAGGTGATAGCAACGCTGCTTCGCATGATCCATCGACTTGCCTTGTGAATACGATAGCCATGCAGCAGATCTCTAGTCGCGTAACCACTTTTTCTTGTTTTGCTTGCTGTTTCAAGCTGGCTGGCACTGTACCAAGTTGCTAAAGAGCCAAGGTGATCCGGTATGTTGAGGTTTGAAGCTGGAATCAGTTTAAGTTCTAGATCAACGGAGCTGTCGATAGAAATGCGTGCGGCTAACTTTTCTGTGCCCGAAATGCCGCCGGCGACGAGCCAGACCGTAAAGCTCGATTCGCGCAGAAAGTCTCTACTAATTTGTTGCGACATTAATAGGTATTGAATCGTGCGTTGGCATTCGTCCATGACAGCTTCGCCATTGGTGGGCGTTTTACTTCCCGATAGTCGAGAAAATCGAATTTGTTTGTCGATAATGAGCGTTTGCCGAAGGCCGGCCGGAGCCCAAGATAAGATGAGTCCGTTGTGTGCACGAAGTTTCTGCGTCGCTAAGCGTTGCGCCAGTAAAGCAGGGCTGACGACACTTTGGATAACAACATTGCTACGCTTTAGCATAGTTAGCCAAGGCGATAATAAGGCGTCGTTTGCCAGTGCGCTAAATAAAACTTTTACGGGTTCTTGTGCGCTTTTTTTGAAGGCAATTAGCTTCGTTTTATGCACCGTCAAAGGCACCCACTGAGATAAAGTTGCGTCACGAAATTTCTGCAAAATTCGACGCTTAATAACTTGTACTTGGTCGCTTTTTCGAACTGCGGGAACTGAGTCGATGACAAATTCTTCCTCGACAATATCAATTAGGATGAAGCAAGTGTCCTGCAAATGTCGCGATATCCAACTCTCAAATTTGGCATGAGTTGGGGCACCTGAAGGCTTGATTGTGATATCCCCATCGAAGTTTTCGAGCGTCAGTGCTTTACTGTTATTGATTTGGAATGCTGTCACCCCATCGGCGCGAATGTAGATGCATTGAAGGTTCTTCATCAGACTTTCATCTTTCCAAGAATGTCATAGATTGGGCCTAATACGGCCATCATTAACCAACCCAGCATGAGCCCAAGAGTGACTGTCAGTAATGGTTCGATCATTGCCTGAATTTTGGCAATTCGTTCTTGTATTTCTCGGTTAAAGAAGTAGCTGGCATTGAGCAATGATTTATCAATTTCACCGGTTGATTCGCCGATTTTTATCATTCGCAACACAAGGTTTGGGAATATCTTTACCGATTCAAAAGCAATAGATAAGCCCATACCATCAGTAATCTTTTGCTGTACCAGCGCAAGGCCTTGAGCGAGATGTCGATTGCCAGCTGCGCCTTGGCATACTTCGAGTGACCGAAGTATTGGAACCCCTGACGCGTACAACATGCCAAAAAGGGAAGTAAACCTTGCAAGCGCTACTTTTTCAATCACAGAGCCAATGACTGGTACTCTAAATTTAAGCCGATCAAGCTTAGTTTTAGTCGCCTCACCGCTATAGCGATACATGGCCTGCAATGAAATAATTATGACGAAGGGAGTCATCAACAGCTTACCCCAATGGGCAACCACGAATTCTGAGATAGAAAGCAGCAAACGAGTTTGAAACGGGATCTCACCCACGGCAGATTTGATAAAGCCTGCGAGTTGCGGTACTAAAAATAGCAGCATAAAGAACGCCACTGCAACCAGTACCAAGATGGTAAAGGCTGGGTACATCATCATCTTGGTGAGTTGCGAAGAGAGCTCATCGGCCCATCGCAAGCCTTCCCCTAGTTTTTTAAACGCATCAGGTAGCGTACCGGCTTCTTCGCCCGCGTTGATCAAACCGATGAATACATCGTCGAATAGTTCTGGGTAGCTGCCGAGCGCGTTTGACAGCGAAGTGCCGTCACCTACCGCTTGCAGAATAACGCTGAGCGTATCGCGCATCACTTGATGGTCCGTGCCGTCGATTAAATCGCTTAGAGCTTCAGTGAGCAATACTCCGCCGCGCAAGGTTTGTTCCATATGAAAGCAAAAGTTAATCAACTCTTTGCGAGGCATGGATTTGCCCACGAGCCCTTTCTTTGATGAATGCACTTTCGCGTTAATGAGTTCCATGCCACCGTTTTTCAGGCGCGCCTCTAACTCGCGCTCGTTACCAGCTGGCATTCGACCTGTAAGCGTTTTTCCGCTAACGTCGATAGCGCGGTAAATATATACCGTCATGATTTAGGCTCACGAGAAAGTGCGCCGAGGTCAGTTAGATCGACGACTCGAGCTGCTTCCTCAAGAGATGTTTGTCCGGCGCGGACGCGCCTGATTGCATCGTTGGCAAGAGTTTGAAAGCCTTTTTTTCGAGCGGCAATTAAAATCTCTCTCAAAGGTGTTCGCCGTGCAACAAGGTCATCGAGTTCTTCGTCAAATTTGAGCACTTCGAGAACCGACAGTCGGCCCTTAAAACCTTGATAGTCACAATGAACACACCCTTCAGGCTGATAAACAATGGGGCTTTCATCCGCAGCAATAAGCAGTGCTCTGGCGGTATCGCGATCGATCTCTAAAGGTTTTTTGCATGCGCTGCATAGTTTTCTGACTAGCCTTTGACCGATGACACCTATTAAACTTCCCGACATGAGTTCTGGGGTTAATCCAAGATCAATAAGGCGAGGAATAGTGCCTAATGCTGAGTTGGTGTGTAAGGTGGAAAAAACTAGGTGGCCAGTCATGGCGGCGCGCAATGCTTGGGTTGCCGTATCGGTATCGCGAATCTCACCCACTAAAATGATGTCCGGGTCTTGTCGCATAAGCGATCGGATGCCAGAACTGAAATCCATTTTTACACTGGCCGCCAGATTGCTTTGGCGAATCATAGGTAAAGGGTATTCCACCGGATCTTCGAGGGTCATAATGTTGACCCCTTCCTTATTTAACTTTGCGAGTATCGAGTAAAGAGTGGTGGTTTTTCCGCTACCCGTAGGCCCGGTCACAAGTATCATGCCCTCTGGTTTTGCCATCATGGTTTCTATGGCTTCGAACTGCTCTGCTGTGAGATCCATCTTTTCAAGGGCAACCATGCCGCTATTGCGATCGAGGATTCGAAGAACAAAGTTTTCGCCATGAATTGTCGGATGGGCTGCAGCGCGAAAATCGATTTGTCGACCATTCAATATTAGTGAAATGCGACCATCTTGAGAGGTTCTTGCCTCGGCGATATTCATTCCTGACACGATCTTCAGCCGCACAGCCATAGGAGGCCAGAACTTTGCGTGCAAAGCGCGAATTTGACGTAAAACGCCGTCGATGCGATAGCGAATACGAACAAAGCCAGCTTCTGGCTCAAAGTGAATATCACTGCAGCGACGCTGAATTGCGTCGGCAAGTATGGCATCGATTAATCGTACGACAGGCCCGCTATATTCGCGGCTTGCAATTTCCAGACTCTTGGCATCGATTTCGCCAGTTTCAATCTCGTTGAGAATTCCGTCGATAGAAAGTTCATGACCATAATGCAAATCAATGGCGCTGTTTACATCGCCTTCAGAGGCAATGCACACCTGAAGTTGATATCTGCCTTGTAGTTCCGCACTAATCTTGTCAAGCGTAACTACGTCATTTGGGTTAGAAAGTGCAAGTGTCAGAGTGCCTGTTTCATCGTCGATACTGACAGGAAACACCATGTTGCGTTTGGCAAAATCGCGAGAGATCTTCGTCATCGCTGACGCATTGGGAACGACCTTTCCTAAATCGATTTGCCTATGCCCTAAGTTTTCTGCGAGTGTTTCTCTAAGGGTAGCTTCAGTCAGAAACCCAAGCGATACCAATACCTTTCCTAGCGGAACGCCTTGGCTTTTTTGTTCCATCAAAGCAATTCGCAGCTGATCGTCGGTGAGTAAACCCTTTTCGAAGAGCGTCTGACCAAGCGGCTTTCGTTTGGTCGGTGCAGGTTGCACTTTAGTGCTGATAATTTCCAATGCGGCTGCCATAGTTCACTCTTTTGCGATGTCGCTCAAATCGACACGAATGGGCTTTTCTAAAGCTGCAATGCGTTGCCGCGCTAGTTCTACTTTAAATCGTGCTGATTTTGTTTGTGTTAGCTCCAGCGCACTTCGGTAATAATTTAATGCGAGAGAGTTCTGCCGAAGTCTCTCCAAGCTTATTGCCAAATTGAACGCATAGTCTGGTTGCTGGTTATCGCCGCTATAGGCTTGGAAGTAGACCGCTTGCGCTTCGCTCCATCGACCTTGTGCTGCCAGGCTATTGCCGAGTGCGAAAAGCAAAGAAGGTTCGGTCGGGTCTTTCGCAAGTAGATTGCGTAAATTTGATTCTTGCCCTTCAGGGTCGACGCTTGTGCGCAGGCTTGCCAACGCCGCTTTGGCTGCGCCGTCATTGGGTTCCAACTCAAGTACCCGACTATAAAGCCTTGTTGCTGCTGGGATATCGCCATTCTTGGCGTGAAGCGATGCTTTGCCCAAAAGTGCATCGAGACTGTTCTTATCAATCTCTAGTATTTGGTCATAGAGTTGCATAGCTTGTGAGCCATCTTGCTTTCGTTGGGCTGCAAAAGCTTGATCGGTAAGCTTGGCGATCTTGTCGTTGCTATCGTGACGTAGGAGTTTAGGCCCAGGGGCAGGTACTGATGAAGGTTTGATACTGACAATGGCGTCCGGTTTAAGTTCGAGAACTTGTGCTTCTGCTTTGCCCGCGGCTGCGTCTCGCCGATCTGTAAAAGCTGCTAGTGATTTTGTTTCGACCTGTTTTGTTTCGACTTGCTTAGTATCGACCTGCTTCGTTTCGACCTGCTTTTGCTCTGATCTTAGGTTTGTAGAGGAACTCTTTGTTTCTAGAGTTGTGGAGGGCTCTTTCGATAAGGTTTTGGTCGCCACAGCGGAAGTCTTGGGCTGTGCGTTTTGAGCGAGATCAAGTGCCAGCGGTGAACTTGCTGTGGTTGGTATTTGCTGTGATGGGGTTTGAGTTTGCCAATACAAGTAACCGCCAGCGCTGGCGACCGCAACAGCGGTTGCAATGCCGAACTGTAACCAGCGCTTAGTTTTCCCTGATCCGTCAATATTTTCCTGGCTGGCTTGAATTGGTTTAGGTACTTCTTTTTGCACCAGTGCTGCCACTTTTTGAGCCGGTACTTCTATGCTAGTGGGTGCAGCTTTTAGAGACGTAACTTCTAAAGTTGCGGCTTCTAAAGGTGCTAACGCGGGCCTTGGTTCGTCTATTGTCAGAGAAAGCGAGTTAAGTGTTTGTACCACTGGCTCGTCGTTTACAGTGCTCACAGGAGGCGCAACTGAAACGCTTGGTGGAGCAGCATTTGCCGCCGCGATCACTGTTGGGTCCAAAGACACTTGCTCTAGCGCCAACGCAGTTGCTTCAAGATGCTTTTGCTCGGCCTTTTTTAATGCCTTGATGAGTAAGCTCATTTCTTCACCTCAGTATCGGTAGTGGCACTCAACTTTGATGCGTCGTTACGCTGCCATGATCTTGGAATTGATGGTGCTTCAGGGGTGTTAAAGAAGTCTGCGTTGGGCATGCTTTCTTTAAAGCCGCGATAGTCGCCTTCGATGCTGGCATCTTTAACAACAATGGGACGCAAGAAAATGACGAGTTCGCTTTTGGCCGATGATTCGTTTTTATATTTGAATAGGTTTCCGAAAAACGGCACACCAGAAGCCCCGGGAACACTGTCTTGCCGGTCATCTACTGATTCCTGCATCAGGCCTCCCATGACTGCTATGTCACCACTAGTGACTTTTAGAATAGACTCAAGCTCACGTGTTTGAATTTCCGGAATTCGACTTGTGACATTACTCTGCGCTAATGCTGGATTTGGGTCATTCACGTACCCGATGATGCGCGAAATAGTAGGTCGAACGCTCATCGTGACATTGCCACCGTCCTCGATTTGGGCGGTCACGGACATCACGAATCCAACCGGTACTGTGTTGGGTGTCGAGGTGTAAGTTACCAGTGCCGCTGAGGTGGCAGTACCCGGTGTAATTTGTACACCGATCGTAAAGTAAACTTTATTATCAACAACCTTAAGCACTGCGGTTTGATTATTGAGAACGCTGATTTTTGGGCTTGAGAGAACTTTTACTTTTCCGAACGACTGTAAAAGTGAAACCGCAGCACCTAAGCTACCAAGCGATGAGGTAGTGTTGAGATAGCGAAACACGCCTAAACTCGATGTTTGCCCACTGCCAAGTTGTGCGCCACCTGGCAGGTTCGTGCTACCTATGGTGCCAGGAAATGTAATGCCACCAGGCCCTGTGCCCGGCGTAGCGCCTGTTCCTAGTGGCGAGGTGCCTTGTGGTTGAACCGAAAAGCTAAAACCGCTTCCGTCGGTTCGCATGCGGGACCAATTAATGCCTTGTTGAAATTGATTCGATAGTTGAACTTCGGCAATAGTAGCTTCGATCATCACTTGCCGACGTGCTGAGTTCAACACTTTATCAAGGTAGTCTCGAACTCGCTCATGCTGGCGACTTGTGCCACGCACGCTCACTAAACTAGTTTCTGGATTGGCGCTTACACTCATCGCCTGAGAATTAGTGTTTGAACCTGAACCTGAGCCTGAGCCCGAGCCCGAGCCAGTGCCAAGGCCTTGTGTACCACCTTGCGATCCAGATTGAGAAGATTGGCCCGATGATTGGCCCGAGGTTTGACCAGAGGACTGACCCGAACTTTGTCCTGAGCCTTGCCCCGAGCTTTGACCCGAACTTTGGCCACTTCCTTGCGAGCTAGTTGAGGTTGGCTGGTCTCCAACTAAGGAGCGCAAATTTGTAACTAATGTGTCCCAGAAACGATTGTTCGATGTGTTTGTGATCTGCGTCGTTGAGTTGTTGTTTAACTGTGAAGATCCACCACCGCCACCAGACGCCAAAGGATCTCTACCGGCGGACGCAATTTGTGTGGCAATGCTGGTATTGGCACGAGAATCGCGGCTCATGTTGACGTAATCGACGGTGTAATGACGAACAAAAGGTGTGTCTGGTGTGACAACCAGTTGCTTTCCATCAAATTCGTAGGTCAGATCAACTTGTTTTGCCAGTCGATTCAGAATGGCTGGAAGTGTTTGATTTATCGCGTTAATGGTGACCTTACCCTTTAGGCCAGGGTGAACATCGACGTTGAGCTTTGCATCTCTAGCCATCGCAAATAAAAGCTCAGTAATTTCAACTTGAGACACCACCACCGAGTAAGTCTCTAGTTTTGGTCCATTGCGTGGCCGTGGTGTATCCGGAGTGCCGATCACTGGTTGTGGAATTGAGTCGCTAAGGGGTTTGCCGGAGTCGACTACGCGGCTATCAGAAGTGGATTTCGTACTTCTTCCAAGATGTATCTCTGAAGGGGTCAAGGGTGTACCGGCACATCCAGCAAGCGCCATGACAATGATCGCGTAGGCGAGCATGGGCCATAACTCTTTAGGAGTAGGCTTCTTCGGTTGCTGGTTAATCATTTTTTTCATGTAGGTTTCCTATGGCTGGGCTTTTCGGCTTGTTGCCATTTTGTCGACGAAAGGCCGGACATAAGCTCTGAATAAGTCGGTAAAACCCTTGCTTTTCCTTCTAAGCAACACGGCCGATTGGCTGACAATTCAGTTCATGAGTAGTCAAAACAACTTCGTAAACGTCGACGGCCAGTCGAGTGCCATATGCTTTGCCAACGTATCAAAATCGATAGGAGGCAAGCTGTTGCTGCGTGATGTTTGCTTTGATGTGAAAAAGGGTGAGACCTTGGCAATAGCGGGGGTTAACGGCGCAGGTAAAACAACCTTGCTCCGTTGTCTCATGGACTACATGAAGGTGAGCCAAGGGTCCATCACTATTTTCGGCGTGTCCAATTTACGACAGAGCGCACGTGTACCTCTATCATTTCTACCCGAAAGATTTGTGCCACCTGGTTTCATGACGGGGCACGAAACCTTGCAATGGTTAAGTGGTCTGCGGGGCATGCCTTGGACGCTAGAGCAAAGCCTGAGTGGTTTTGCGCAATTTGAATTGGATAAACAGGCGCTTCATCGGCCATTAAAATTATTCTCTAAGGGGATGACGCAAAAGATTGGCCTCATCTCATGCTTATTGGTTAACACACCGATTGTCGTTTTTGACGAGCCAATGAGTGGCTTAGACCCTCAAGCTAAACGCTTTGTTGCCCATGCCATGAAGCATGCACGAAATGAAGGCAGAACCATCGTCTTTACATCGCACTCAATGAATGATGTTCAAACGTTGTGCGATCGTGTACTTGTTATCCACAATAGTACGGTGTGCTTTCTAGGCAAACCCAGTGAATTACAAAACAAGTTTCCGAGTGAGAGTTTAGAAGAATCATTTTTACAATGTATTGAAAGTAAGGAGGCGCTCCATGCCTAAGTTTCTACCAACGTCGATTCAGCCAATTTACGTGGCGCATTTTAATCTTCGTGAGACGCCATTCTCGCTAACGCCCAACACGAATTTTTTTTACGAAGGTGCGGATCGAGGCGAAACTTTAGAGGCGCTCTGCTATGCCAGCCAACATACGGAGGGCGTGATTACGATGACAGGGGAAGTCGGTACTGGAAAGACGATGTTGTCGCGCATGCTTATTGAAAAGAAACCAGCCAACGTCGAAATCGTTTTTGTCTCTAACCCTGCTTTAGATAGAGATGAGATCGTACTACTCATTGCCAGAGAGCTTAAGGTACGAAACCTCATTGGTTTACGTCCGGCAGATATCATTCGAAAACTAGAAGCACGTCTGATCGATTTACATATGAAGGGTAAACGCGTACTTATACTGATTGATGAGGCCCATGTCATGTCGCTTTCGGCGCTAGAAGAAGTAAGACTGCTCTCGAACCTTGAAACCAATCGGCATAAGCTACTGCGCATTATGTTGGTGGGACAAGACGAGCTCAATAAAACCTTAGAAACTCAGGAGATGCGGCCGTTGCGAGAGCGCGTTACCGAGCGTTTTCCCCTTGCGTTACTCAGTGCGGCCGATGTAGCCCGCTACCTTTCTTTTCGACTGCGTAAAGCTGGCGCGGCCCCTGATACATTTTCGCCAAAATCAGTCGTCGCCCTTGCGAAAGCGTCAAAAGGCATTAATCGGCGGATCAATATATTGGCTGAAAAAGCTTTAGTGGCCGCGTATGTTGCTGAAAGTCGAACAGTTGAACTCCCACACGTTGAAGCCGCCATAAAAGAGGCAAATTTTTCTGGCCTGGTGAAGAAAAGGCCTGCTTCAGTGTTTGATGTTAAGTGGCCCAGTAAGTGGTTTAGCTTTAGGCATCTTTTGAGTATTCGAAAAGCGATGCTTGCACATTAATTTAGACAGCGGCCGAAGGCATAGCTATTAAATCAGTAGCGCCAGGGTCGAGCCCTAGCTGAATCAAAATTGTTGTCGCTTGTCCACGATGGTGAGTTTGATGATTAAACCAGTGCACAACGCAGGTATTGAAATCAAGTTGCACTTGCTCTTTCATGCCTGACATCTTGTTGTAGGTTAAATGCTCTGGCGGTTCGATCAAAGTTCGTGCCCAGTCAATGATTTTTTTGTCCATCTCTTTGCGAGCGGTGCGAAAGAGAACGTAGTCATCGTAAAGAATGTCGGCGAGGGTTTGCACGCCATGATCGCTAGCGGTGAAGCGCGCCATCCAAATTCTGTCGGTAGCAAGAATATGGTTCATTGTGCCGTGAAACGAACCAAAGAATGCGCCGATGTTTTTCTTTCGCTCATCGTCTGTTAGCAGAGCCGCAGCATTCAATAGCTTATTGTTCATCCAGTGGTTGTACTGTGCCATTTGCATGGCGTGTGATCGAAGATTCATGTGCTTGCAAGCTTAAATGAATCGGCTTTCGCAAGTGGCCAGTAGGCATTGAATACTTCATGAATCGTTGTTTTACCACCTGACTCGTCGCGCCCATCTAACAGATCGCCAGGTTTTAGGTAGTTATAAATTGCAGACATCGTTTTGACTTGCTCGCCATTCACGCGGCGAATGATGTGATGCGGCATAAGTTCGTTGGGGTGTTGTAAACCTGCGGCAGCCACTAACTCCTTGAGTGTATGCAAAGTTTGCTCATGAAAATGGAACACCCTCTCAGCTTTATCCGGTACTACTAGTGCTTTTTGTCGTTGAGGATCTTGTGTGGTCACACCCGTTGGGCATGTGCCTGAATGGCAGCTTTGCGCTTGAATGCAGCCTAGGGCAAACATAAAACCGCGTGCACTGTTGCACCAATCAGCACCGAGTGCCAATGTGCGTGCGATGTCAAAAGCAGACACGATCTTTCCGGCTGCACCGATACGCACTTTATTGCGCAAGTTAATGCCAACCAAGGTGTTATGCACTAGAAGCAACCCTTCAAGCATAGGTGTGCCGACTCTATCGATAAACTCTGCCGGTGCTGCACCAGTTCCGCCTTCTTTGCCATCGATCACAATGAAATCGGGGGTGATGCCGGTTTTTAGCATAGCTTTTGCAATCGCAAACCATTCCCAAGGATGCCCAATAGCGAGTTTGATGCCGGTTGGTTTTCCACCAGACAGCGTTCTCAGTTTCTCTACAAAATACAGCAACTCAATAGGTGTTGAAAAAGCGGAATGACTAGCAGGAGACACGCAGTCTTGCCCCATGGGTACGCCCCGCGCTTGGCTAATCTCGAAGCTCACTTTGGCGCTCGGTAATACCCCACCATGGCCTGGTTTTGCACCTTGTGAAAGCTTGATTTCGATGAGTTTTACTTGTGGGCTTTTCGCGTTTTCAGCGAATTTCGTTTCATTGAATGTGCCGTCATCATTGCGACAACCAAAATAACCACTGCCAATTTCCCACACCAAATCGCCACCATGTTCGCGGTGGTAAGTCGATATCGAACCTTCGCCGGTATCGTGCATAAAATTGCCTTTTTTGGCCCCTTTGTTAAGAGCCAAAATGGCGTTAGCCGAAAGTGCACCAAAGCTCATTGCCGAAATATTGAATACCGACGCGCTATAGGCCATAGGCCCGTGTCCAATCGTCACGCGAAAATCTTGCGATGCAATGACAGCGGGCGCGATGCTATGGTTAATCCATTCGTAGCCATCAAGGTAAGGATTAAGCTGAGTGCCGAAAGGGCGCTTATCGTGCTCGTTTTTCGAGCGTTGATAAACCATAGCGCGTTGCTGGCGTGAAAACGGAATCGCGTCGGTATCAGATTCTATAAAGTACTGGCGAATTTCGGGCCGAATGAATTCGAAGAAAAACCGCATGTGGCCGATGATGGGGTAGTTGCGGAGAATTGCGTGGCGAGTTTGTAGAACGTCGCGAACGCCGACGAGTAATAGGGCGATACCCAGAAAAAACCAAAACCCACTAATGAATTTCGCGGCCCAACAAAAAGCAGCAATTAGGGTAATAAAAGCAACTATGGCAAAGCAAGCATAGCGGCTGTGTTCGTCTAAAAATCTATTGAGAGGTGCGAACAAAGGCGTTCTCCTAAATTATGCGGAATCGTTGATTGACGCTATGGTAATGTGTGGCTTAAACAAAGAGGTGCATATATGGCAACGACACTTAGAACCCCGGCCGCAATCATAGTTGACAAACCATTTCGCAGTGCCAATGGATTTTTGATGTTTTTCCTAGGAATTGCGTTATTGCTTGCGCCAGTATGGGGGTTTTTGTCACCAATTTTTAACATGTTCTTTGGTGACGGGGATACTTCTGCGGTTCTTAGAGGGGCCACGTTTATGCGTTTGCTATCCACACCATTACTTGTGGTACTGGGTGTGTTTATTCTCAAAGGCTTGTATACGGTGCAACCTAATCAAGCCGTCGTGTTGCTGCTTTTTGGCGATTACAAAGGTACCGATAGGAGCGCCGGCCTGCGTTGGGTAAACCCGTTTTTATCGAAAACCAGAGTGAGTGAACGCTCAAAAAATTTCGTGACGCAGCAGCTGAAAGTGAACGACAAGAACGGTAACCCGATTGAGATTGCCGCCGCGGTTGTTTGGAGAGTGAGCGATGCGGCTCAAGCAACTTTAGGTGTCGAAGACTATGCTCAATTCGTAAACGTGCAATCGGAAAGTGCCGTGCGCCATTTAGCTGCTGAGTACGCTTATGACCATGGGCCTGATGAAACTTCAACTTCGGTGACTTTGCGAAGCGGCGGCGACGTGATTACCCAAACTTTAGCGGCAGAGCTCAGTTCGCGATTGCAAACTGCCGGTATCGAAGTCATCGATACCAAGCTCACGCATTTGGCCTATTCTCCGGAGATCGCTGGAGCGATGTTAAGGCGTCAGCAAGCCACTGCTGTTTTAGCAGCCCGTAAGATTATCGTCGATGGTGCCGTCGGCATGGTCGAAATGGCGTTGAAGCGCTTGGCTGAAACTCAAGTGGTCGAGCTTGATGCGGACCGTAAAGCCGCGATGGTGAGTAACCTCATGGTTGTGTTGTGCAGCGATAAGGATGCTTCGCCTGTGATTAATAGTGGGAGTTAGAGCTGCCATGCCGGATTTCGTTGCGAGTTGGCTCATTAAATGGTAATTTCGAACCTATGGATATAAATTTAGCCATTTCAACGAAAAAAATAGCAGAACTATGTGAGCAATATGGGGTGGTTAAACTCGACGTATTTGGTTCGGCGGCAACTACAAGTAATGCGGCAAATGACTATGATTTTATTGTTGAATTGAAGCATGATGAATTCGTGAGCAAGGCTCGCCGTTGGTTAAGTTTTGCGGACGGATTAGAAAAAATATTGGGCAAACCCGTTGATCTGGTTAGCGCTGCTTCGAT
>JAYWIG010000119.1:0-3771 GCA_043789035.1 Betaproteobacteria bacterium | reverse complement strand
CACCACCACCTGGAAAGACATACACACCGGGCGCGAAGCTGGCTGTCTCAGAGCGCTTAGTCATGAGAATTTCATATTGATGCGACGCGCCCAGCGGGTTGTCGCGCATCAAAAGAATTGTGGCAGCAGGGCGAGTTTTTGCGGGCTCGCGCTGTGGGTAAAGAAGTTTGTCGGTACGCATATGGCTTACTCTTTAAATGGGCTTGCCACTTTTCGAATGT
This sequence comes from Betaproteobacteria bacterium, assembly GCA_043789035.1. GTDB lineage: Bacteria > Pseudomonadota > Gammaproteobacteria > Burkholderiales > Burkholderiaceae_E > JAYWIG01. The sequence continues at coordinate 3,550 of JAYWIG010000119.1, read as the reverse complement.
TCTTCGAGTAAGTGCGGTGGGTTAAAACGCTCGCCATATTTGGCCGCTAACTCTTTTGCTCGTGCGGTAAATGCCGCTACGCCGATGTGATTTACGAATTGTGCTGTGCCGCCCGTGTAGGCTGGAAAGCCCCAACCGAAAATGGAGCCAATGTTGGCATCGCGTGTCGACATCAAGACGCCTTCTTCAAGGCAGCGCAAAGTTTCGAGAGCTTGAATGTAAAGAATGCGGTCTTTAATGTCTTGTACCGGCACTTCTTTTGCACCGCGAGAGAATACTTTTAAGCCATCCCACAATTGCTTAGGTTCGCCTTCTGGGTAATCGTAGAAACCACCGCCATAAGCGCGGCCCATACGTTTGAAACCATGGGACATTTTTTCTAGCACATACACAGCTTGTTCAGGCATACGTTTCGATTTTGCTGCGTGTTTGTGCTCGTGCTTCTTTTCGTGCTTGTGCGCGTCGTGGCCGTGATCATGTTTATGGCCATGCCCGTGGTCATGGTGGTCGTGCGAATGATCATGTCCAAGGTCGTGCCCGTGATCATGGTCATCATATCCGCCAGCAAGTTCAGCAAGTTCTTGATGCAATACATCATCGGCTAACTTCAAAGACACTTTATCGAGTACGGCGAGTGGCCCAACTGGCATTCCGCATTGAATCGACAGGTTTTCGATCAACGCCGGCGGTACCCCTTCACCTACCAGAGACATGCCTTCGTTCACAAAGGTTCCAAACACGCGGCTGGTATAGAAACCGCGTGAGTCGTTCACCACGATCGGTGTTTTGCCAATTTGGTGCACGTAATCATAGGCTTTAGCGACGGTTTCATCATTGGTGAGTTCACCGCGAATAATCTCAACCAAAGGCATTTTCTCGACTGGAGAGAAGAAGTGCAGCCCAACGAATCGCTCCGGCGTGTGCACGGCCTTGGCTAAGCCGCTAATCGGCAAGGTTGATGTATTTGATGCAATAGTGGCGTGGGCTGGAATGACGTGCTCCGCATTATGAGTCACTTGCGCTTTCAAGTTTTTATCTTCGAACACGGCTTCGATAAGCAAATCGCAATCGGCAAGCGCATGAAAATCGGTTGTTGCCTGAATCGTTGCGAGTAATGCTTGCGCCTTCTCTGGTGTAGTTCGGCCTTTTTCTACCTGTTTGGCCAATAATTTTGCGCTGTATGCTTTGCCCTTGTCAGCCTTTTCTTGGTCGGTATCGATGAGCACGGTGGCGATGCCTTTGCTTGCACTCGCCCACGCAATACCGGCACCCATCATGCCGGCGCCTAGGATGCCGACTTTGGCGACTTTATATTTCGTTGCAATAGTAGGGCGACTTTTGCCAGAATTTACTTCGTTTAGTTGAAAGAACATCGTGCCGATTAAGTTTTTCGCAACTTGGCCGGTAGTCAGTTTCGTGAAGTAGCGAGTTTCGATGCGCATGGCGGTTTCGAAATCGACTTGCGTGCTTTCCACCGCAGCTGCCATGAGTGCTTCTGGAGCAGGGTAGTTGCCTGCGGTTTTGTTTGCCATCATCGCGGGAGCAATCGACAGCATGCCTGCAACTGCGGGGCTTGATGCTGTACCACCGGGGATCTTATGTTTTGGGTCGTCCCAAGGTTGTTTTGGAGATGGGTTGGCAGCAATGTAGGCTTCGGCAGCGGGAATCAAATCGGCGTCTGTAGCTACTACTTGGGTAAACCAACCGACAGCTAAGGCTTTTTGTGGGGTAACTCGTGTGCCTTCGGTTAGCAATGGCAAAGCGGTTTGCAGCCCCATCAATCGAACCGATTTCACAACGCCACCAGCGCCCGGCAAAAGACCCAATGTACATTCGGGAAAGCCGATTTGGGTTTTCGGGTTATCGACACAGATACGTGCGTGGCAACTTAGGGCTAACTCTAAACCGCCGCCCAAGGCACTGCCAGCAATTGCGGCAACTACTGGCACACCGAGTGTTTCTAAGCCACGTAGGGTTTGTTTAATCGCTTGAATTTCGTTGAAGAAACGCTCGGCGTCTTGCGGGCCAACGGTTGCAAGCGACTTTAAATCACCACCAGCGAAAAAGGTCGATTTAGCGGATGTGAAAATCGCACCCTTAACGGTACCAGCAGCAACTTCCGTTTTCAGCTGCGCAACGATGGCAGTGAGATCTGCTTGAAAAGCGGCGCCCATTGTGTTTACCGGTTGCCCCGGCGCGTCGAGCACTAAACGGGCAATGTTATCGGAGGCTTTTGTATATTGAATCGTACTCATAGGGTAGCAACGTGAAGTGTGTAAAACCTCAAGCGTACCACGGCGAAAACTAAGCCAAAAAATTAGGCTGTTGGCAAAAGGATTGCTCTTTGGGCTTGGCCGGTTGGCTCTTGTTGTATCGACATTCTGTGTTGCGGTAAATGGAGCAGATTGCTATAAAAATCGATGGCTGCAGTCTCGGTCATTGCGTCGAAACCAGAGGTTGCCACAGTAATGTCGTCCATCGACATCGGGCGAGACATGCCAAAGCCTTGCCCGTAATCCATGCCTAAGCGCTGCAATGTTTGAATAGTGGGAATGTCTTCGATCCACTCGGCAACACACTTCATGCCCATTTCGTGGGTCAAGTCGGTAACGGCTCTCACAATTGCGTGATTGGCCACGCTCTTGTTGATACCGCGAACGTAGCTACCGTCGATTTTTAAAATATCGCTTGGGATATCTTTCAAATATTTAAAGGAAGTATAACCGGCGCCAAAATCATCAAGAGCAAGTTTGCAACCAAACGATTTAGTTTGCTCAACGAAGCGTAATGTCGTTTTCAAATCGAAAAGTGCTACGCTTTCTGTCACTTCAAAACATATCTTAGAGGCTAAGTGGCGATGTTCTTTCACGATAGAAAGTGCATCCTCAGCAAAACGTAAATCGTTTAGGGATGCGCCGCTCAAATTCACGGTGATAAAGTCGACTCTTTTCGCATGCTCTTTGTTAAGTTCAAGCCACACCAGAGTTTCGTTTAACACCCAACGGTCCACCATCGACATCAAACCATTTTTTTCAGCCGCAGGTATAAATTGGCCCGGTGAAATCACTTTACCATCTTCACCTCGTAGCCTAACCAATACTTCATAGGCTAGCGAACCATTTGGGTCAGCGAGCGAAATAATGGGTTGTGCGTTCAGCAACAAACGCTCCTCCGGGAAGCGTTGCTTCATCGAGGCCATTAAGTGGCGCTCTTGAATTTGCTCTTTCAAGTCTTCACTATCCCGGCTTACCGCGATTACTTTTGTCTCCGAGCTACGTTTAGCGCGATCCGAAGCATCGGCTGCAGACGCCAGCACATCGTTTGCCGAAATACCGTCATTCAAATGCACAATGCCGATACCCACTTCAAGCGCCATCGCCCGTTGATTCACAACATAGTGCCGCCTCGACAATGCGTCTTGAATAATCGAGCACTCAAACTCAACCGTAGGGCCATCCATATTGGCGAAAATGATATAAAAATCATCGCCATCAAGCCTAAATAGCTGATGCCCACGCTTGTTTGCCGATTCAATGCGACCGGCAAATTG
>JAYWIG010000118.1:0-13898 GCA_043789035.1 Betaproteobacteria bacterium | reverse complement strand
GATAAATGGCAACAACATGCAAAGGCCAGCCATACCGTAAACAGTTTGCCAACCGAACTTCGTAGCAAGCGGCGGTGCGAATAGAACAGCCAATACCGTACCGCTATTTCCAGCACCCGCCAAGCCCATAGCCAAACCCTTGTTTTGCGGCGGAAACCAACCTGACCCTAACGATAAAGCAACACCAAAGCTTGCGCCTGCGATGCCAAGCAATACGCCCATAGCAATTACGCTATCGTAGGTGTTCACATAAAAAAAGCCATAAGCCATAGCGCACATAATCAGCGCCATTTCCACCATCGCAGCATTCTTTCGGCCAATGTATTGCGCCAAAATACCCAGAGGAAAGCGCATAAAAGCACCGGCCAAAATCGGCACGGATATCATGAAACCTTTTTGGGCCGCTGTTAGATTGAATGTCTCGGAAATGAATGGTGCCATCGCACCATTGAGTACCCATATCGCAAAACAAAAGTCGAAATATAGAAAAGACGCGAAAAGTGTGGGCGCATGCCCTGATTTGAGGAATGTCTTGAAGGAAGCCATCGTTGCTCCATGTTGAGGCGTCTTTGCAGGTAGGGCACCGTGGTTAAACGTGAATGCTCTATTGCGGTGCAGCAATCGGCGTTGATTGCTGCTTCTACTCTCAACATGGCAAGCTTCGTGCCACCTTGACAAACTCGTCGACGAATTCCTGGAATTAAGCTGCTACAAGTTCCGGTTTTGCATGTCTCATGTACAAGAATTCAATCACGCGCTGACGATATTCCATATAGTGTGGGTCTTTGCCTAAAGCAATACGGTTGCGCGGGCGCTCAAGTTGCACAGAAAGAATTTCACCGATGGTTGCAGCTGGGCCATTAGTCATCATTACGATACGATCCGATAAAAGTACCGCTTCATCAACGTCATGCGTGACCATAATGCAGGTGCTACCTGTGTTTGCCATAATTTTGAGTAACTCGTCTTGCAAATGGGCGCGGGTAAGCGCGTCAAGTGCACCAAAAGGCTCGTCCATTAACAATACTCTTGGCTCCATTGCGAGCGCTCTTGCAATGCCAACGCGTTGCTTCATGCCGCCTGAAATCTCGTGCGGTTTTTTCTCGATAGCATGCGATAAGCCAACTAAGTTAAGCGCAGCTTTCGATCTATCCATTAACTGCGCTTTACTTTCCTTGTCGCCAAACACCCGCTCAACAGCAAGGTAAACATTCTGCAAGCAGCTCATCCAAGGTAGGAGCGAATGATTTTGAAACACGACTGCGCGATCTGGTCCAGGCCCAGTAATTTCTTTATTCGCGCAGAGTAGGTTTCCTGAGGTTGCATTGAGCAAACCGGCGACAAGGTTAAGGAGCGTTGACTTGCCGCAACCTGAGTGCCCGATCAGTGTGACGAATTCACCTTTTGCAACGGTTAAGTCAATATTCCGTAGCGCAATGAATTGACCCTGCTTGGTGTCGAACACCATGCCAGCGTCCATCACAGAGACATAATCACGCTCATAAACCTTGCGCGCCTCGCCTTGAGGTTCGGCTTTAAATTCACCAATAATTGTCATGATATTTACTCGTAGCTAAATCGATTTGCGAGCCACATGAGAGCAGCTTCGAGGATAAGACCAATAATGCCGATCACAAAAATTGCGAGGAGAATGTTCTCGACTTTCAAGTTGTTCCACTCGTCCCACACCCAGAAACCAATACCAACTCCGCCGGTCAACATTTCGGCAGCCACAATCACTAACCAAGCCACTCCGATTGACAAGCGAACGCCAGTCATCATGTACGGCAATACGGCCGGAAACAGGATCTTTGTGAATATCTTCCACTCCGATAAGTTAAGTACCTTCGCCACATTCATGTAATCGGTAGGCACGCGCTGCACACCAACAGCGGTATTGATAATCATCGGCCAGATAGCGCTAATAAAAATAGTCCAGATTGCTGCTGGGTGGGCGCCTTTGAACACGAGCAAACCAATCGGTAGCCAAGCCAACGGCGACACTGGGCGAAGCAGCGAAATGATCGGCGAGAACATATTGCTCAGGAATTGAAACCTACCGATTGCAAAACCTACCGGGATGCCAACCAGCGCTGCAAGCCCAAAACCTAAACCTACTCGACCGAGTGAGTTCATGATTTTGTAGCCGATGCCTTGATCGTTAGGGCCGTTGTTATAGAAGGGATCGGAAAAGGCCGCAATACCTGCCTTCAAAGTCATTAAAGGGCCGGGTATAGTTTTACCGCCGTTGGAGATCGCCTCCCAAATCACCAGCATGAGCAAAACGCCTAGGACTGGGGCGACTACTTTCAAAATGCGCTCTGTACGAATTCGCTTTTGAATCGCGGGCGATATAACCGGTTTCAAAGTTTCTACCTTTTGCGCTGGCATTGCGCTAGGCGCGTTTATTTGAGCAGGCGTCATTGCAGCAGCTTTCGTTTGGGGTGCAGGAATAGTCGATGCATCCATGATGATTGAACTTGCTGATGGCATATCAACCCACCTTCACTTTAAATGAAGATGCATATTGCTTAGGGTTAGAACCATCCCACACGACGCCGTCAATCATGGTTGATTTACGCATATCGCTTTTAGGCACGCTTACTTTTGCAGCTGAGGCCGCTTGCTTGTAAAGCTCGATTTGGTTCACTTGCTTTGCAACTGCTAAATAATCTACGTCTTCTTTCAGCAAGCCCCAACGCTTGTGCTGAGTCATGAACCACATGCCGTCAGACAGATAAGGGTAGTTCACCGCACCATCGTTAAAGAATTTCATATGGTTAGGGTCGTCCCAAGTTTTACCCATGCCATTCTGATATCGACCAAGAATTCGATCAATAATCACATCCCGCGAGGTGTTGACATAAGCAGCACCGGAAATCGTATCGGCCATCTTGTTTTTGTTGCTTAAACCCGCGTCAATCCACTTACTCGCTTCTAAAATGGCGGCGGTCACTGCCCGGCAAGTGTTCGGATTTTTCTTCACAAACTCTTGTTGAGTGCCCAAAACCTTTTCCGGGTGATCTTTCCAAATATCTTGGGTGGTTACAGCAGATACACCGATACCATCAACAATGGCCCGATGGTTCCAAGGTTCTCCAACACAAAAACCGTCCATATTGCCAACCCGCATATTGGCAACCATTTGTGGCGGCGGGACAGTGATAATTTTGGCATCTTTTAGCGGATTTATACCAACGCTTGCCAACCAGTAGTACAACCACATGGCATGCGTACCAGTCGGAAACGTTTGCGCGAAAGTATATTCCCGTTTTTCGTTGTTCATCAGTTTTGCCAACGAAGCAGCATCAACTGCGCCTTTCTCCGCTAGTTTCTTTGATAACGTAATTGCCTGACCGTTGTTGTTCAAACTCATCATCACGGCCATGTCTTTTTTCGGACCACCAGTACCAGTTTGAAGGCCATAAATGAGACCGTACAACACGTGCGCAAAATCGAGCTCACCGCTTACTAACTTGTCCCTTACCGATGCCCAAGAAGCTTCCTTGGTAGGAATAATTTTCACGCCGTACTTTTGATCAAACCCCATCACGGAAGCCATCACTACCGACGCACAATCGGTAAGTGGAATGAAACCAATCTTTACTTCTTTTTTCTCTGGGGCGTCAGAGCCTTGCGCCCAAACATTTGCCCTAAAAATAGGGTCGAGAGTTGCAACCGCCGAACCACTGGCTAAACCCAGCGCTGCTTTGAGCGTCTTTCGACGCGGCTTGCCTTTAAATAAAGAAGTCATGAAAGGTTTCCTATTTTTTTGAGGAGAAAAAAAAGACGCCAAACGGACAGGCACTCAATGCCAGTCGGTTTGACGTCTTTGTCTAATTCAAGCGCCGCCGTCGTTGGAAGCGCTTTCTACTTCCAATGCAAACACTATGCCAGCTATCGCAGAACGATGATGCGCACACTAAGTGGTGCAAAACACTAAGATCTCCGCACTTATTTGTTGCTACGCACCAATCAAGTGATATAAAAAACCGTCGTGTAGGGTAAAAGGCACTACAAAATGCACATTTAATTTAGTCGGGAACTCACCAAAGTAGCTCAGCGGCATCAACCAAACGCCTGGCTACATCTACTAGTTTCATGTTCTTTTCCATCGCAAAGGTACGCAATCGTTTATGCGCTTCATCCTCGGAAATATGGTGCTTATTCATCATCAAGCCCTTGGCTTTTTCGATAATAATTCGCTCGCTTAATCGCTCTTTCGCCTCATGTAACTCTGAGCGCAGCTTTTGTTCATACTCGAACCGAGCTATTGCCACTTCGAGTATTGGTCGCACCCGTTCAGGGGACAAGCCAGCAACAATATAAGAGGTAACCCCCACTTGAATGGCCTGTTTAGCCAGCTCGGAGTCATGCTCTTCTGTGAACAGCACAATCGGCTTTGGGCTAACGCTATTGACAGCGGTAATTCGGGCAAGCGTTGCAGCCGGTTCGGTTTCGGCATCGACTATTAGTACGTCTGGCCGCAACTGAGCGACGAGTTCGGCGTTGAAGGCTTCCGGAGGCAAAACAGCCACAATGTTGTAACCCGCCTCAAGCAAACCGACTCTTAAGGCTCTAGCTCGCGCTGACAGTTGCTCGTCTGGCCCTCCGTGGGCTGGTTCTAAACTATTGATGACGACAATACGCAATGACTTCGATAAATTTGGCATACTGGTTTGCATACTCATTGCTCTCTTTAGGTAGCTTCTTTGCTGACCATTAAAATAGGCGATATGACGATTCATAGCCCTTACCTAAAAAACCCACGCAAGTTTCTTGCCACCCTTAATGATAAGACTAAGGCTAAGGCTTTTCTGAAGTGAATGTCCTCGGCATTGAAACGTCTTGCGACGAAACCGGCGTTGCAATCTACAACCTCGAACGCGGCCTCCTCGGTGATGCATTACATTCGCAAGTTGCGATGCACGAGCAATATGGCGGCGTGGTGCCAGAGCTGGCGTCTAGAGATCATATTCAACGGGTATTACCGCTCACTGTAGATGTTCTCAAACAAGCTAAGTTATCGCTAAAAGATATCGACGCGATTGCCTTTACGGCCGGGCCAGGCCTCGCAGGAGCATTGCTTGTGGGTGCGGCGGTTGCCACGTCGCTGGCCTATGCCTTGAAAATCCCTGCCATCGAAGTGCATCATTTAGAAGGCCATGTGCTTTCGCCACTATTAAGCAAAAACCCTCCAGAATTTCCTTTCGTGGCGCTACTTGTGTCTGGTGGCCATACACAGCTCTTTTATGTTGAGGCACTCGGGAGTTACGAGCTGCTCGGTGAAAGCATAGACGATGCTGCCGGCGAAGCCTTCGATAAATCGGCAAAGTTATTAGACTTAGGCTACCCAGGTGGGCCAGCAGTCTCAAAAACGGCAAGCTTATTCGATACTGCTACGCCACGATCAATTAAATTTCCCAGACCGATGATGCATTCGGGTAATCTCGATTTTAGTTTCAGCGGTCTTAAAACATCAGTACTCACTGCCGTAAATAAAGCCAAGGCGAATGCCGCCCCCAACGATATTAGCTCGGCAATGAAAGCCGAAATTGCGTTTGAGGTACAGGAAGCCATTACCGAAGTACTTTGTGCTAAAGCAGCAACCGCTCTAAAACAGACTGGCGCAAAGCGTTTAGTCATATCAGGAGGAGTGAGTGCAAATATGCGGCTTAGAGAACGCTTGCAACAGCAAGTAAAAGCGAAAGTTTACTTTCCAGAACTAGCGCTTTGCACCGATAACGGCGCAATGATTGCTTTTGCCGGCGCGATGAAACTCGCGAAAGTCGATGTGCGGAGTTTTTATCGTGAAGGCTTTACCGTTAAACCACGATGGCCGCTTGCGGAGGCTTAGTTTCAATCGTAGTTTCAACATAAGGTTGGCTATCGGCGAAGAAAAGCTCATCGCTTTCGACGATGCAATTACGTCCTTGCGACTTCGCTTTATAAAGGGCATTGTCCGCGCCCTTAATCAGTAGTTCAAGGTGATCAACCTCAAACGACTGGGCTTGAGCAACCCCAAAGCTCGCGGTTAGCTCGAAAGTTTCATCGCCTGATCCAAATTTTGCTTGTTCCATTTTTGTACGTACGCGTTCGGCCAAATGAATGGCTTGGGCATCATCGCAGTCGAATGCCAGGAGAATAAACTCTTCGCCACCATAACGGGCTAGCAAATCGGCCTGCCGACACTCACCTTGAGCAATTGCGGCAACTTGAATTAAGACCTGATCACCAACATTATGGCCATAGGCGTCGTTTACTAACTTAAAATGATCAATATCGAATAGCACCACTGCTACGCTCCAGTGATGGCGTTTGGCTTGGGCTAGTAGCTGTTCACCTCGCTGCATTAATGCGCGTCGATTAAGTAGACTGGTGAGGAAGTCAACTTCAGAGGCCACCTGAAGGTGGTCAATTAACAGCTCTCTTTTAGCCTCTAGAGCGACGCGCTTTTCAGTAGCAGCTTTTAACGCCACCACCGCGTTTTGCATATCGCCGATTTCATCTGCTCTGTTAGTTTTGGCAAGTTCTACGCTAAGATTGCCATTCATTAAACGCACCATGTGGCTTGTAGTTTCGAGTAGAGGCCGCAGCACCCGACGTTGAATGAAAACAAAAACTGCCAATTCGATGCACAGAATTGCGGCGCCAATAAGAAGATTTAGTTTTGTTCTTTCATTGGCTTGGGCGATCCTGACGGTGGCCTTCTCTTTGGCCACTTCGAACATCGAATCTCGAAGCGCCACAATCGATTTCATTTCCGGCACATAACGCGCTACAAACTGGGCAGAATCAACACCGTATGCTTTTCCAGAAAGCCCGGCCTCAGTCAACTCCGCGATAAATGGCAAACCAACGCCGAAGTAGCGTCTATTCATTTCCGACATTGCTGCATCGAGCTGTGGATCATGCGAAGTAACTTTTGCCCGCACTTCAATGAGTTTTCGTAATTGGTGAATTCGACCAGTTAAGTCTTGAATTTCCCGCCTCTCTTCTATTCCCAGAGGTTTTTGCGTTGCAAGCGGTGTATTGAACTGAGAACCTAATCGCCCCGCATACTCCCTAAGTTCAGCGGCATACCTAGCACCGACTAATTGAAGTGATAAGTCCGGGTAAATACGTTCGGCCTCAGCTGATAATGCTGTTACGCCCTCAAAAACCGTGTCAATCACTGTAAACATCTCGTCAATTGGCAATCTAGTCAAACGCAGTTCGGGCGTGATGCGTTCGCTAAATGGCAAAGCAGCAACCCGCTCCACTTCAATTCGAGCATAACTTAATTCGTCACGCGCTTTCTGAATATGCCCCAATGCCATTCTTGCGCTACTCTGCGATTGCCCTTTCAAACCCTCCTCTAAACCTAAGAGTGCATGCTTGAACGCGTCATCAGTAGCAGTACGAGCTTTTGAAAGACGTTCGCGTTTAGCAGCATCAGGCGGCACTGAGGTGTCGTTAAGTAGAGGTATCGTTGGCCCTCGTTCGGCTGACGCTTTCTCTGCGAACTTCATAACTCGATAGGCAAGCTCCATCGCTTGCATACCTTGCTCTGCCGCCTCAACCATTTTGATATCTTGAATAGTAGAGCGGCCAAGCATTACAACTACAAGCGTTAGCAATAAGCCGGTAGTACACATAAACAAACGAGTGAGGCGCATAACGAACAAGTACTACTCAAAAGAATTTCGATAGGCGCAGATTACTGCAACTGCTTGTTTTCACCCCTGTTTAGCTGCCCGGCTGCGTTCGCAGACGATCAACGGTTTACAAAAATTAACAATGTACTTAAGGCTCGAACAGTGGCGGTGTTCTGACGCCGTTTACACTTACAACCAAGCAGCGCCACGTACTCCTGATGAGTCCCCATAAATGTTCTTCACTAACTTTGTGCGTATCTCGTCAGAGAATACATAACGCGCCCATTGCAGGGGTACTCGGTCATACAGCTCATTGACATGGCTCAAACCACCGCCTAGGACAATCACATCTGGATCTATTAAGTTTATGACCGAAGCCAACGCTCTTGCTAGGCGATCCACATATTTATCGAATGCAATGCTTGCTGTAGCGTCGCCCCCACGCATGCGCGTAATAATTTCATGACTATCAATAGCTTTGTCAGCCTCAACAATATTGGCATTTCGCGCAAATCCTGGCCCACTGAGCCAAGTTTCGATACAGCCTGCCTGCCCGCAATAACACATGTGTGGGTTGTCATCGCGCACAGTTTGCTTGGCTTGAAACTGCGGTAAAGGATTGTGCCCCCACTCCCCAGCAATGGCATTCGCCCCGACAATTGGTTTGCCATTGATAACAAAGCCACCGCCTACACCGGTACCTAAAATTACACCAAACACCACAGAGGCACCCGCTGCCGCCCCGTCATGAGCTTCAGACACCACAAGGCAATTGGCATCATTGGCAAGCTTTACCGGCCTGCCAAGAAGCCTTCCTAAATCTTTATCCAACGGCTGGCCATTGAGACAAGTGGAATTTGCATTCTTTATTAGACCGGTTCGAAGGGACAGTGCACCTGGTGTGGCAAAGCCAATCCCTGTTTTTTCAACGTTAGCAACATCCACTGCAACACCATGTTGAGCTTCTACTGAATGTGCTGCGGTATGGATTAAACCGACAATAGCATCTAGCGTTGCCTGATAGCTCTCCTTTGGCGTAAGTACGCGCTCGCGAAACAGCGCTTGCCCTTGTTCATTGAGCACAATTGCTTCGATCTTCGTTCCACCTAAATCAATACCAATTCGAATCATGACTAAACAACCTAAAATGCAAAAAGTTAAGGATAGGCACCATGTATACGTTATCTTGCTCGACGATACGGTATTAAACGAAACGTCGTTTCGCCGGGCCAATCAACACTTCCAATATAACAAACCTTGCGTATACGTGGGTATGACAGGCCTCACACCTACCATTCGATACATGCGCCATAAAGCGGGCGTGAACGGTAATCGATTTGTATTGCAATACGGGCTAAAGCTATTGCCATCGCTTTACGAAGTGTATAACCCAATGCCCTATGAAGCTGCCAAGGAAATGGAAGTAGAGCTAGCCATTGGACTCAGGGAAGAGGGTTACGCGGTTTGGCAGGCCTAAGTTTCAAAGGCTACTGATGCAAGTCCAAATAAACAATATGGTTATCTGCGGCTGGCCAAGCTTTCGCGGAAATTCGCTCCCCATTGAATGAAGCGCTAACAGTGCGCATAAGGTCCGACGTTAATAATAACTTGGACGCCGAAGTGCCCGCCACGCCAGCAACAATGCCGTTAAGCGGTTTGCCGTCGAATTGCATGTCATCGCGACCAAGTCCAAAATAGCCGCGTGATCGATTGAAAATCAATACACTGCTGGCGGTTTTATCGGCTGCAGCAATCCGAGCTGGCCGCATGTTCACCACATTTGATGACCTAACAAACGGAGCGCGGTAAAAATGCGTCACAGCGTAACCTTGTGCAGTAACAACGAACTCGTAGGCTTGTTGGTTCGATGCTTTCAACGGCCCCCACATGCCATCGTTTCCAACCATTTTGCGGTGAACTGGTTCGCCTTGGCGAGCCCCCTGACCATCAAGCGCATAAACTTCAACCAAAGCCCCTGCTAACCCATTGTTGGTTGGAAAATCACCCTTGCCATCAATACCCAACTGCGCGATCTTACCGTTTAGTATTGGATTCGATTCGGCGATGAACTCAGTCGAAGGTGCAGGCTTTTGAAGGATGAACTCGTACATCGCTTTAAAGGCTTCGATGTGAAAGGCTACTTCTCGATGGTCACGGCTGGGCAGCACTATATTGGTCGCCCCCTTCAGAGCAGGTGCATCAAAACCAATACCTGTGGCAACGCCTTTTTGGCCTACCCACAAGCCATCAGGCTGCGCAAACTTATCGTTATTGTCCGATCGAATCGTCAGCCATTTCACCGGCCCGACAACTTCGTCGCCATTCGAATTTTTAGGTTCATTCATTTGCTTGATAAATGCGCTTGAACCATTAAACTCACTATTAGGCAAACGTGTATTTGCACCGATGTTTAGCCAAATACCGTGGTTAGGAACGCCGGACAAAATAGCGTGCGAAACAAGCTCAGCGCCGCCCTTATTTTGAATATAGTTGCGAACAGCATTACCTCCTCGGCTGTTTGCCACTAAAACTACTTTCGCTGCACCGGTACGTTGCAAAAACGCTTTCACTTCCATTGCCAAATAATTTGCTTGGTCTTGGGTCGAGCTTCTGCCCTCTTGTGCAACGTTATCGTCATCACGCGCCAAGGGAAACGGCATATCGAGAGCGTGAAGTTGGTTAGAAGCCCAGCCACTCGATTCGAAACGCCACAGGGTGGTTTGCCAAATACCTGCAGTATCGCCATTGCCGTGAACAAAAAGTATGGGAGGAAGCTTAGACGAAGAATTTTGCATAGATGGGGTATTGATGCTGGCGCAACTAACAAGAAACAAACAGAGCAGTGTAAATACTATTTTCATGAATACTTATCGCTTTCCGATTCGAGATTCTGTGCCTGAAGTCAAATTTTTGATGTTGCCTCGATGCCGCCATATGAGCAATAGAGAAATAAACACCACTGCTGCCGCAACGATGTTTATGCCAAACAGTAACACGTAGTAAAAAGGTGCGAACACCGCTGCGGCAAGTGCGGCTGCCGAAGAGTAACGGAAGAACAGCATAATCGCCAGCCACGTGCCTATCGTCGCCAAGCCGAGCACAGGACTAATAACCAATAAAACACCTGCCGCCGTGGCTACGCCTTTGCCTCCTTTAAAGTTATGAAACATGGGATACAGATGCCCCAAAAACACCGCGATTGCAGAGATCGCAATCGCTAGCAACTTTGCGTCAACGTCGTTAGGGGCAACATTAAGAGCAATGAAAATCGCCAGCCAAACCGCCAAGCTTCCTTTTAATGCATCGCCTAACAAAGTAAAAATTGCTGCCTTCTTACTCCCCGAGCGCAGTACGTTAGTAGCCCCTGGGTTACCCGAACCATAGCTGCGCGGATCAGACAACTTCATGGCTTTCGACACGACTACCGCGAAAGAAACGGAACCTATCGAATAGGCAACAATGGCGATACCAACCAACATCAAAACATTCATCGACATACTTTCATCAAAATTCGCCTATTCAATCCAACTGGCAATTCACTTCGGTAAGCGGTAACAATGATTTCAACACAGTCGGGGAAATCGAAACGAGATAGCCACGTTTTCCGCCGTTGATGTAAATCTTCTCAAGCACCATGATGCTTTGCTCAACAAACACAGGCATTTTCTTCTTAGTACCGAAAGGCGAAGTCCCGCCGACCATAAAACCCGTATGCCTTTGCGCTACTTCTGGCTTGCAAGGCTCTACCGATTTTGCGCCTATCTGTCGCGCTAGGTTTTTGGTCGATACCATGCGGTCGCCGTGCATCAACACGATAAGGGGTGCGGCCTTTTCGTTTTGCATGATTAGGGTTTTTACTACCGCGTGCTCGGGAACACCTAATTGCGCCGCTGATTCGGTGGTTCCGCCATGCTCTATATATTCATAAATATGCTCACCAAATTCAATCGAATTCTTACGCAGCACTTGCGTGGCAGGAGTTTCGGAAACGTGTTTACTCATAGTTTTACCCTCGTGGGTGGTGTTGCTGCTGTAGAGTGCGCAAACGTTCGCGCGCAATATGCGTATAAATTTGGGTCGTAGAAATATCGGAGTGCCCGAGCAGCATTTGTACCACTCGCAAATCCGCGCCATGGTTCAACAAGTGCGTGGCGAAAGCGTGCCGCAATGTGTGTGGCGATAGCGGTACGTTAACGCCGGCAATTAACGCATACTTCTTTATTAACACCCAGAACATTTGTCGCGTCATTGGGCCGCCACGTTGGGTTACAAATAGGCCTTCGGAAATCTGCCCTTTTAGTAACTCTGCCCTCGCCCCGTTTAAATAGGTTGTCACCCAATCAACCGCCTGCTCACCCATGGGTACTAGGCGCTCTTTACTACCTTTACCAAACACTCGCAGAATGCCCTCGTTCAAACTGACTTCAATTGTTTTTAAAAGAACTAACTCAGAAACTCTCAAGCCACTGGCGTACAACACTTCCATCATGGCGCGATCTCGCAGGCCCATTGCCGTTTGGGTATTGGGCGCATTGATCAGCGATTCGACTTGAGCCTCAGAAAGTGATTTCGGAAACCGCATTGGCTGTTTGGCAGCTTTGATTGGAAGTGTCGGGTCATCTTGCCGCAAGCTCTCACGAATCAGATAGCGATAAAAGCGGCGAATAACGGTTAAGCGTCGATTACTGCTGGTTGCTTTGCTTGTCGAGTGCCGTAGAGCGATATAGTCTTGCAACTGCTTCGCTGAAGCTTTGGCCAGTGTCGATTTATTTGTTAGTAACCAAGCGTCCAATGCATTCAAATCACGCTGATATGCAAGAAGCGTATTTTGCGACAACCCATCTTCGATAAGAAGTGAATCGCTGAAACGTTCGATCAAAGGTTGCGGGGCTGCGGTATTCATTGCGTCAAGGCCCAATCAATATGCTCGATGACTAATTGCTGATCGGGCTTGGTCTGGTCTAAACGCCCTTTGGTTGCTTTCAGGGTGCGAGTAATTTCTCCGTGCGCACTAGACGATGCACTGGCCGATGCACTGGCCGATGCATTACCCAATCCAACCGCAATGTTTCTAAGCCAGCGCCAATAGCCAATTCGATAGATGGCTGAACCAGCCATTCGCGTATTAAACTCATCCTCAGTCCAGGCAAAAAGCTCAAGCAACGAAGTACTATCCAACGAATTTCTAGTTGCAAAATCGGGGTGCAATGCGGCCTGCGCATATTTATTCCATGGGCATACCAACTGGCAATCATCACAGCCATAAATACGGTTACCCATTGCTTTGCGATATTCAACCGGAATAGCGCCTTTGTTTTCAATCGTCAGGTAAGAAATACACTTACGAGCATCTAAGCGATACGGCCCATCAAAGGCTTTCGTAGGGCACACATCCAAGCAACGAGTGCAGCTGCCACAGTGCTCGCCTTGAGGCATGTGGTTTTCTAGCGAAGGCAGCTGTTTAGCAATATACAAAGTGCCGATAAAAAACATTGAGCCCTGCTCGCGCGACAGCAAAAGCGTATTTTTGCCGCGCCAACCTAAGCCTGCTTTGCTAGCAAGTTCTACTTCCATGACCGGTGCTGAATCGCAAAAAACGCGATAGCCTAACTTATCATCATCGCCAAGAATTTTCTGGAATGCATCAGCCAATTTCTGCAAGTTCGAGCGAACAATTTTGTGATAATCCCGGCCAAGCGCGTAACGAGCAACATAGGCTTGGTTGGAATCACCCAAGGTTTGCCAAGACTGCGCTACCCACTCCTGATCTGGCGGCGTGTAATTCATTGTCACCATCACTGCGCAAACTGTGCCGGGGCGGAGTGTCACAGGTTCGCCACGAAGCTTCTCGTGACGAGCCATATAATCCATATCGCCGTGATAACCTTCGCTAAGCCAAGCACGCAGGCCCACGCTAGCGTCTTTTAAGTCGATATCACTAATGCCAAGCGAAGAGAAGCCAAGCGATAACGCTTTTTCTCTGAGCTGCTCGACTAAAGGCATGTTCATTGCGACCTATGTGAATGATGTGAACGGATTTAAGTTACGTGATTTTGCTACACGATTTTGCTACACGATTTTGCAACAAATGAATGCCCTGATGAGTGAGCCTTTTTTATTTACCTTGGACAATGAACAGGCTACGCAACAACTTGCGGCGGCGTTGGCTCGTGCATTGGCAGCACCGGCCGTTATTTACTTGCACGGCAACCTAGGTGCTGGCAAAACCTTTTTCACTCGTTCGTTCTTAGCAGCACTCGG
>JAYWIG010000117.1:0-13970 GCA_043789035.1 Betaproteobacteria bacterium | reverse complement strand
GGGAGGGCTTTATGGTGGAACAAATCGCTGCGATAGCGCCAAAAGGCTCAAGCATCGGTTTTTATCGCACGGCAGCGGGTGCAGAACTCGATGTCATTGTCGAAACGGGTTCGAAGAAATATGGGTTCGAAATTAAATTTTCAACCGTGCCCAAAGTAACCAAGGGTTTTTGGCAGGCCTGCAATGATGTTCAAGTGAATCACGCTTTTATTTTAGCGCCCGTTGAAAATGGATGGCCGATGGAATCGAAGGAAGGCTATAGCGTTGATGTCATTTCTCCCAACCAAATTGCGTGGGCCTTCGAGAAGTAACTATCCAACTACCCCAGTCGAAAATTCTCCAGCTTGCGCCTGTCCCTTTTGGTGGGCCTACCCTGCTCGATAAACGCAGAAGGCTCTATAAATAGTTTCCGCTTCGCCGCGGTGTCTTCCCGTTTCGTGACTGACTCAACCGTTTCACGATAGAGCGTCTGAGCGAAGGTGGCATCGCGGCGTACATCTGAGAGCGCAGTCACTTCCACCACCCGAATTAAAGTGGCAACATCAAGCCAAATTAAATCGCCAACGCGAACGGCCCTAGCTGTTTTTACCCGCTCGTCGTTGACTTTCACTTTGCCGCCTTCAATGGCCTTTTGTGCCAAGCCGCGTGTCTTTACAAACCGTGCCGCAACAAGCCATTTATCTAAGCGAATATCTGCCGCTGCTTCTGCCAACTTGGTTGCCAACTTAGTTACCAACTTAGTGCTCTCCTTAATGCCCTTCGAAATTCACAATGGTATATAACTTTAAACCAGACTCACGTACTTTCTGCGAGCCGCCAAGTTCAGGCAAATCAACAATCGCGGCGCCCTCGACCACCACTGCACCTAAGCGCTCAAGCAGTTTCTTGCCTGCAATCATGGTGCCGCCTGTAGCCACTAAGTCATCTATCAACAGCACACGATCACCCGGCTTACAGGCGTCGGAATGTAATTCGACAGTTGCACTTCCGTACTCCAACTCATACTCTTCCGCGACAGTCGTAAACGGCAACTTGCCTTTCTTGCGAATCGGCACGAAGCCTAAGTTAAGCTCATAAGCGACGATGGCACCTAGGATAAAACCGCGCGCGTCAATACCCGCAACGAGGTCTAAGTTCTCATCCATGTAACGATGAACGAACAGATCAACCAACACGCGGAGCGCCTTTGGGTTTTGTAGCAGCGGCGTGATATCCCGAAACATAACGCCCTTCTCTGGCCAATCTGGCACGGTGCGAATCTGGCGTTTGATGTAGTCGGCGTCAAGCATGGCAGTGTCTCGTTCTATTTCATTTAGTGTATCGTTTAGATAGGGATACATAGCATCCCTTACTATTTTAGGCTCACTCAAATTAACAAGCATCAAAAACTATGACTGCCACACCGGTTAACTTAAAAGATCGATTTTTCGAAGATTATCGCGAAGGCGAGCAATTCGAATTCGGCGATTACCTTGTAACTGAAGAAGAAATTATCGAATTCGCTACTCGATTCGATCCGCAGCCCTTTCATATCGATAAAGAAGCTGCTGCAGAGACGATCTTCGGTGGGCTGATTGCAAGTGGCTGGATGACTGCTTCGATTGGTATGCGAATCTTTGTCGACAATTTCATATCGGTTAAATCGAGCATGGGTTCGCCCGGTGTCGATGAACTAAGGTTTGTCCAACCGGTTCGAGCGGGTGACAGATTACGTTTGCGCCTTTCAATTATGAGTACGAGAAAATCACAATCAAAGCCTGATCGCGGCTTGCTGCA
The DNA here is from genome assembly GCA_043789035.1 of Betaproteobacteria bacterium. Lineage (GTDB taxonomy): Bacteria > Pseudomonadota > Gammaproteobacteria > Burkholderiales > Burkholderiaceae_E > JAYWIG01. The sequence goes on along the minus strand of JAYWIG010000117.1, from coordinate 12,194 downwards.
ATTTTTTGAGGAAATCTTGAATCAAAATAACGAAGTCGTCCTGTCGCTCAAGGGCTGGGTCATGAACAAAACTAAAGAGGGAATTCAATGATTCTTTGGGGTAGGAACACGTCATCAAACGTACAAAAACCGATGTGGCTTTTCGAAGAGCTTGGCATTGCGTACGAGCGTATTGATATCGGCGGGCCTTTTGGCAAAAACCGCGAAGCAGAGTATTTATCACTAAACCCTAATGGGTTGGTGCCAACCTTAGATGACAAAGGTTTTATTCTTTGGGAATCAAACACAATTACTCGCTACATTGCATCGAAGTACCGCGCCGAAATGATGTACCCCGGGGATTTGAAACGTCGTGCAGATATTGAGCGCTGGATGGAATGGGGAACGAGCTTAGGTAACACACTAGGGGACGCCTTCATGGGCATTATGCGCACACCGCCTGAAAAACGTGACCAAGCCCTCATCTTAAAAAGCTGCAAAGCGACCGAAGCCGCAATGCGAATTCTCGACGCTCAACTCAAAGATAGAGATTGGGTGTGCGGCGATCACTTTACCCTGGCAGATATTGCCATCGGCATCAACACCTATCGCTGGTATCGCGTACCGTTTTCCATCGTCGGGTTTGAAATACCAAAACTACCAAATGTTGAAGCTTGGTTCGAGCGATTGCAAACCCGCCCTGCCTATCAAAAGGTTGTGATGATAACTATCAGTTAATCGGCAAAATCACCAAGGCTTTGGCCAAGCGTTTTGCGGTGGACGCATTTGCTCCAAAGCCCGTGACAATCGCAGCACACCAACATCATCAAATCGCTGCCCGACAAGTTGCACACCGATCGGCAAACCATCGGCGGTGTAACTCCAATTGGTACTTGATGCTGGGTGCTCACTCATGTTGTAGGCAACCGTGAATGCAATATGAGGCAGAGCATTTTTCGGATCGTTATTCGGGCTAGGTAGCTCCGCTTCATAAGCAGGAATAGGACTCACTGGCGACAACACGTAATCATATTTCGCCACCGCCAAAGTAGCCGCTTCACGCATTGCCTGCACTTGGTTGTAAGCCGCCATTGTTTGACCGCCAGTAAATGATGCGGCGCGGTAGGTGCACCAAGTGTGCACAAAAGGATGAATCTTCAATTGTTGCGACAAAGGCATTTTCGATACATCCGCGAATGAACGCACCTCGAAGAACTGACACATTCCTTCCAACATTTCAGCGCTCAGGTAAGTATCCATTGGTTCAACATGTGCACCCGCTGAAGCTAATGCATTCGCGGCCGCTGCGACCGCCGCAGCCACCTCTGGATTCACCGCCATACCAGTGCCCATGTCAGACAGGTAGCCGATGCGCAACCCTTTAAACGATTCTGGCGAGGCATCGGCAATAGCTTGTGCGTAATCAACGGCCTGATAGGGCAAGCTTGTATAGTCGCGCACATCGGGTCGCGTAATTACGGTCATTAAATGAGCAGAATCGAGCACGGTTCGAGTCATTGGCCCAGCGACACGCCCTAGAAAAGGCGGGCTAATTGGTATGCGTCCAAAACTGGGCTTTAGCGCAAACAAACCGCAGTGAGTTGCGGGCAAACGTACCGAACCACCAATATCTGTACCGACATGCAATGGGCCATAACCGGCTGTAGCAGCAGCTGCTGAACCTGATGAAGAACCAGAGGTATTTCGATCTCGACGCCATGGATTTCGAGTGATCCCGTGTATCGATGAAACACCCGAGGACAACATTCCAAAATCGGGCATGGTGGTTTTACCCAACAACACCAGCCCTGCCTCGCGTACCCGCGCAGCCACCGGTGAATCTTCTGTTTTCGGTGTGAGCAGGTTCGCAGCAGTGCCGACGGGCGCTGGGTCATCTTTGGTGTAAAGGTTTTCCTTCAACGTAATCGGCACACCATCAAGCGCACTTTGTTGCGTACCTGCTGCCCATCGAGAAGCGCTAAACTTGGCTTGCTCCATCGCTTGCGAGCGATGCGTCAGATACATTGCATTAATCTTGCCCTCCCATTCGCCCATCCGATCAAAGCATGATTGCGTGACTTCGACCGGTGAGAGTTCTTTCGATTGATAGGCGCGAATCAAGTCATCCGTGGATAAATCGCAGAGTGCCGCGCTACTTGTTAGAGTGCTCAAAATTATCCCCTTATCAATGACTGTATGTGCTTGTTTTGCAAAGTGTACTCCAATCGAACTGCTGTAATTGGCGCGAAATTTGCTTGATGCTGTTTAGTGAACTACATTTACGGGCTGCCCTAAGGCATCACATATTTACTAATAATTCGCGTATTCCGCACAAAGGTTTTATCTATGAAACTCAACCGCAAAGCATTTGTTCTTGCACTTACAGCTACTGCATTTTCTTTAACAATTTCATCAGTGTTTGCCGATGCTTTGGATGATGTGATGAAAGAAAAACTCATCAAAATCGCCATCCCAACCGATTTCCCACCTTACGGTTTTGTTGGTACTGATTTAAAGCCGCAGGGCTTAGATATCGATATGGCGAACTACATCGCCACCAAACTTGGCACCAAGATAGAGCTTGTGCCCGTTACTAGTGCAAATCGTATTCCCTATTTACAAACAAAAAAGGCTGACTTAGTCATTTCAACACTCGGTAAGAACCCTGACCGTGAAAAAGTCATCGATTTCACTGCAGCCTACTCGCCTTTTTTTCAAGCGGTGTTTGCTGCCAAATCGATGTCTGTAAAAGCTGCCGCTGATTTAACCGGCAAAACTATCGGCGTTACTCGTGGCGCGTTAGAAGATGCAGAGCTCACAAAGATTGCCCCCGCTGGTGCTGACATCAAACGTTTTGAGGACAACAACGCGACCGTTGCAGCGTTCGTATCTGGCCAAGTGCAAATCATTGCTACCGGCGCATCAGTGGCTGGCAACATGATGGCTCGCAACCCTAACCTCAATACCGAATACAAGTTTGTATTGAAAGATTCACCGAACTTTATCGGTGTTGGTAAAGGTGAAGACAAGCTACGCTTAAAGGTCAACGAAATCATTGCCGATGCAAAAAAATCCGGTGACATCGATAAGATGGCACAAAAATGGTTAGGTCGCCCAGCGGGTGATTTACCTCAATAATTCGCACCTGATAGCCACGCTTGATTCAATTTGATTTCGGAGCGGTACTCCAAGAGTGGCCGCTTCTCCTCAAAGGTGTAGCCTTCACGATTGCGCTCACGGCCATCTCCGCTGTCGTAGGTGTGTTCGTAGGCATTGTCTGCGCATGGGTGCGGGTGTACGGAAAAGGTGTGACTAAATGGTTAGTAAGCACCTATGTTGAATTGATTCGCAACACACCCTTTATCGTTCAACTATTTTTTATTTTCTTTGGCTTACCGAGCTTAGGCATCAAGCTCACGGCCGAATCTGCGTCTATCATTGCCATGGTGGTAAACCTCGGTGCTTACGCCGCAGAAATTGTTCGCGCTGGCATCGAGGCCACGCCCAAAGGCCAAATTGATGCAGCAATGAGTATTGCCCTCAAACCAATCCAGATTTTTCGCTTCATAGTTCTGCCGCAAGCGTTGCAGAAAACCTGGCCTTCCATGGTGAGCCAAATCATTATCGTCATGTTGGGCTCAGCGGTTTGCGGGCAAATTTCAACTGAAGAGCTTTCATTTGCAGCCAATCTGATTCAGTCTCGAAACTTTCGCGCCTTCGAAGCATTCATCGTCGCTACGCTCATTTATCTTGCGCTATCAATCGCACTTCGGGCGACTTTAAATTGGTTGGGCCCAAAGCTTCTTTTTGGCAAAAGTAGCCAATTGGGTAGAGGCTAGTCCATGGTCGAATTTACCCTGTGGGACATTGTTCGAAACCTCGGCATCGGCGCGAAATGGACTATTGCGCTATCGCTCATGGCGTTCGCTGGAGGTGGGTTGGTGGGGTTGCTGTTGCTCGTTATTCGACTAACGCCAAGCAAGTTTACCCAAAACGCGGTTTCGACTTACGTGCAGCTATTCCAAGGCACGCCGCTATTGATGCAATTGTTTTTGTCCTATTTTGGTTTGGCGCTGCTCGGCTTTAAAGTTTCGGCATGGACGGCCGCATTTGTATCTCTTACGCTTTATTCAAGCGCGTTTCTGACCGAAATATGGCGCGGCTGCGTCACCGCCGTGCCGGCCGGTCAATGGTTAGCGGCCAAAGCGGTGGCATTGAGCTTTACCCAACAATTGCGTTATGTGATCTTCCCCCAAGCATCGAAAATTGCCATCGCGCCAACCGTCGGCTTTCTAGTTCAGGTGGTTAAAGGTACGGCGCTGGCTTCGGTGATCGGATTCGTTGAGCTAACAAAAACTGGCAGCATGATTAGTAACGCCACATTTAAGCCCTTTATCGTGTATAGCTGCGTGGCTTTGTTCTACTTTGCCCTTTGCTACCCGATTTCACTCTACAGCAAACGCCTAGAAGCTAAATTCCGGATATAACCCAACTTTAGATTGGCTTTCATCGCCTTCGCGCGTACTTCGTGCTAATCTCTTAGCCCTAATTGAAGGAGCTAGCATCATGCCAGGACTATTACCCAGCGTAGACCCACAAGGCCTACTCGAATTCTCAGTGGTCTATACCGACCGCGCACTAAACCATATGTCGAAAAGCTTTCAAGGCGTCATGAAAGATATCTCTGGCATATTGAAGGAAGTGTACTGCGCTAAGTCAGCTGTATTAGTACCGGGCAGCGGCACCTTCGGTATGGAATCGGTCGCACGCCAATTCGCCACCGACAAGAAAGTTCTCGTTCTTCGCAACGGCTGGTTCAGCTACCGTTGGACTCAAATTATCGACATGGGCCGTATCACCAATGACGCGAAGGTTATAAAAGCCCGCCGAATTGGCTCATCGAAACAGGCCGGTTGGATTCCTGCCCCAATCGACGAAGTTGTTGCCACAATTTTGGCCGATAAGCCTGCCGTGGTGTTCGCGCCGCACGTCGAAACATCCGCCGGCTTGATCTTGCCAGACGAATACCTGAAAAAAGTCTCTGACGCTGTTCATTCTGTGGGCGGCCTATTTGTGCTCGACTGCATCGCCTCTGGCGCAATGTGGGTTGATATGCAGGCAACCGGCGTTGATGTCTTAGTGTCAGCACCGCAAAAAGGCTGGAGTAGTTCGCCTTGCTGCGCGATGGTGATGTTGAGTGAACGCGCACGGGTTGCCATTGATGCAACCACCAGCACCAGCTATGCCTGCGACTTAAAGAAGTGGCTGCAAATTATGGAAACTTATGAAGGCGGTGGCCACGCCTACCATGCAACCATGCCGACCGACGCTCTGACACGCCTTTGTGAAGTCATGAAGGAAACCCGTGGCTATGGTTTTGCTAAAGTGCGCAGCGAACAGATCGAGTTAGGCACCAAAGTGCGCGCTCTGTTCGAGAGCCGCGGGATCCCAAGCGTTGCCGCCGAAGGCTTTAAAGCACCATGCGTTGTGGTGAGCTACACGGAAGACCCAGAAATTCAAAGCAGCAAGAAGTTCCTCGGTGAAGGCTTACAGACCGCCGCCGGCGTGCCTTTGCAATGCGATGAACCCGCAGACTTTATGACGTTCCGTATTGGTTTGTTTGGTCTAGAGAAATGGCACAACGTTGATCGTACGGTTGGCCATTTGGCTGCGGCTTTGGATCGTGTAATTCCTAAGGCGGCGATGGCAGCATAGCAACAACCAATAGCAACAACGAATAAAGCGCCGACTTATTGGCGTCATGAAAGCGCTGCACACTGCATGCACATGTCTCTAGGAGTGAATGTTGCATGCAATTCGATTGAGTCAGAGATGGTTGGCAATAGGGTTGCTGTTTACCGGACTCATTGCCAATTCTGCTCAAGCAACTGAGAGCCTTGTCACCGACCAGGCTCCGGTGACCAACTGGATTGACCCACACGCGCTTGAGCGCTTAAAGGCCGTGGCCAAGCGAGGGATACAAGACAGCGTCATTTTGAAGCCCTTGTGGCAAGTTGATGAAGCATCGGCTACTGAACTCTCAGATCAAGAACGCGGTGAAGTACTGAGCGGACTTGAAAATCTGATTAAAGAACGTCTCAATCAGCAGGGCGCGCCGACTCTCCAACTAGAAATCATCGTGCGAGAAGTTTGGCGCCCGAGTCGACTGTTGAATTTTCTTATGTTTGTGCTTCCAATCCCAGGCTCGGGCCCGCTACTATCAACGCGTGGCGGAATCGCTATTGAAACAAGCTTGCTCGATCTTCAATCAGGCGCAGTCGTCGCTCGCTTTGGGTGCCGCAAACGCGGCGACCTCAGTTCACTTCTCGGTATCTTTGGACGCGCTGAAGATACTCATGCAGCCCTGCAATACTGTACCGAACGTCTGCTGGACGCACTTGTGGCAGGTCAAATGCCATCAGAGGTACCGCGTCCCACCAACCCAGATGGGACATTTTCCGGCGGCTAGTATTAATTTCTACACCTTAACGAGGCAACGTACTAGCCCCCATCAAGAACTGGTCAACTTCCCGCGCTACCTGGCGGCCTTCGCGAATCGCCCACACAACTAGCGATTGGCCTCGACGCATGTCGCCAGCCGCATACACCTTAGCAACATTGGTTTTATAGCACCCGTCGCCATCGGTCGTGGCTTTCGCATTGCCGCGATTGTCTTTCTCAATGCCGAATGCTTCCAGCACTGAACCAACGGGAGATACAAAACCCATGGCGAACAACACTAAGTCGGCAGGAATTTCTTTTTCCGAACCGGGTACTTCAACCATTTTCATTTGACCAGTCACGGCATCTTTTTGCCACTCGACATGAGCCGTGACTAATGCAGTCACGTTGCCTTTAGCATCGCCTTTAAACGCCTTGGTCGTTACCGCCCAATCTCGATCACAACCTTCTTCATGTGAGGAAGAGGTACGTAGCTTCACCGGCCAATAAGGCCAAGTCAATTGCTTGTTCTCTTCTTCCGGTGGTTTAGGCATGACTTCGAACTGCATCACACTCTTCGCACCTTGGCGGTTGCTCGTGCCAACGCAATCAGAACCAGTGTCACCGCCGCCGATAACAACCACATTTTTACCAGCTGCAACCAATTGCGCAGCAACCTTGTCGCCAGCAATCACTTTATTTTGCAGTGGCAAAAAGTCCATCGCGAAATGAACGCCTTTTAAATCGCGGCCAGGTACTGGCAAATCACGAGCCTGCTCAGCGCCGCCCGTCAAAATAATCGCATCGAACTTGGCTTGGAGTTCGGCAGGGGTAACGTTCTTTTTCGAAAAATTAGTGATGCCGGGAATTTTGCCCTCAGAACTAACCAAAACGCCAGTCTCAAACACAACGCCTTCGGCTCGCATTTGCTCAACGCGCTTATCAATATGCGACTTTTCCATTTTGAAATCTGGAATACCGTAACGAAGCAAACCGCCAACGCGATCATTCTTCTCAAACACAGTTACGTCATGCCCAACGCGGGCTAACTGCTGCGCTGCCGCCATACCCGCAGGGCCCGAGCCAACCACGGCAATCTTCTTGCCAGTCTTGGTTTTCGGCGGTTGCGGTACTACCCAACCTTGCTCCCAACCTTTGTCGATAATGGCATGCTCAATCGATTTAATGCCGACCGGATCGTTGTTGATATTGAGCGTACATGCTGCCTCGCAAGGAGCAGGGCAAACCCGGCCGGTAAACTCAGGAAAATTATTGGTCGAATGCAATGTCTCCAGCGCACTTTCCCAACTACCGCGAAACACCAAATCATTCCAATCGGGAATGATGTTGTTGACCGGGCAACCATTCTGGCAGAAAGGAATGCCGCAATCCATACAGCGCGCACCTTGCTGCGCTGCCTCGGTATCGCTCAAATGAAGCACGAACTCTTTGTAATGTTTTACACGCGCATTTGCCGCCTCATTGGCTTCGCTTAAGCGTTCAAACTCCAAAAACCCTGTGACCTTACCCATCGTATCTATCTCTTTTCGCTTATTTCTTATCGCTTATTTCTTGTCATTTAGTTCTTTTGGCCAAACCAATTAGGCAATGACACGTTCGCCAGCTTTTTGTTTGGCCGCATGCATCTCCCCCAGCGCCCGCTTATATTCATGCGGGAAAACCTTCACGAACATACCGCGCGCTTTATCCCAGTTATCGATAATCGATCTGGCCTTCTCACTACCCGTATATTTAAAGTGCTTCTCAATTAAGTTCTTAAGAATGATCTCATCGCACTCAGATGCATTACTTGGGCCTTTATGCCAGGTGCTAGGTTCAGTTTGCACTAACTGCTCTGAAGTCGAGAGCACTTTGTCCAAACCAACCATCGCTAAGTTACAACGCTTTGGGAATAAACCATCGGCGTCATACACGTAGGCAATACCCCCAGACATGCCGGCTGCAAAGTTACGCCCAGTTTCGCCAAGCACAACGACCGTACCACCTGTCATATATTCACAACCATGGTCGCCTGTACCTTCAACAACCGCAACACCGCCAGAGTTACGCACGCAGAAACGCTCACCCGCTACGCCACTTATGAAAGCTTCGCCTTCAATCGCGCCGTACAACACAGTGTTACCGACGATAATGTTTTCATCGGATTTGCCACGGAAGTCATTGGTTGGTCTAACGACGATACGCCCCCCAGACAAACCTTTGCCGACGTAGTCATTGCCTTCGCCGACCAAGTCCAAGGTAATACCCCGAGCCAAGAAGGCACCAAAGCTTTGTCCAGAACTACCATTAAACTGAACGTGAATAGTGTCTTCAGGCAAACCTTCATGACCATACTTCGCCGCAATCGCACCCGACAACATGGCACCAGCAGTTCTATTGACGTTGTTAATCGGCAAGATGAAAGAAACTTTCTCTTTTTTCTCAATTGCGGTTTTAGCCAATGCAATGAGTTTGTTATCGAGAGCAGTTTCAAGGCCATGCTCTTGCGAACCCGTGTTGTAGCGAGTTTCGCCTTCGCTCAACGTCGGTGTGTAGAACACGCGCGAAAAATCCAAGCCCTTCGCTTTCCAATGCGAAATGCCTGTACGCGTATCGAGTAAATCAGCACGGCCAATTAAATCGTTGAATTTACGAATACCAAGTTTAGCCATAATCTCGCGAACCTCTTCAGCAACAAAGAAGAAGTAGTTCACCACATGCTCTGGACGCCCTTGGAATTTCGCGCGCAGGACTGGGTCTTGAGTCGCAACGCCGACTGGGCAAGTATTCAAATGGCACTTGCGCATCATGATGCAGCCTTCGACCACCAGCGGTGCAGTCGCGAAACCAAACTCATCCGCACCGAGCAATGCGCCAATCGCCACGTCTCGGCCAGTCTTCATCTGCCCATCAGCCTGCACAACAATACGGTTACGCAACCCATTGAGTACCAAGGTTTGTTGCGTTTCAGCCAAACCTAATTCCCAAGGAGCACCCGCATGCTTAATCGACGATAGCGGTGATGCACCGGTACCACCGTCATGGCCAGCAATTACTACGTGATCGGCTTTTGCTTTCGACACACCAGCTGCAACCGTACCCACACCAACTTCAGATACCAACTTCACCGAAATCGAAGCGCGAGAGTTAGCGTTCTTCAAATCATGAATAAGTTGTGCAAGGTCTTCGATCGAATAAATGTCATGGTGCGGAGGCGGTGAAATCAAGCCCACGCCTGGCACTGAAAAACGCAGCTTTCCGATGTAATCCGAAACTTTATGCCCCGGCAATTGACCGCCTTCACCAGGCTTAGCACCTTGGGCCATTTTGATCTGGATCTGATCGGCACTCGACAAATATTCAGCAGTTACGCCAAACCGACCTGAGGCTACCTGCTTAATTTTCGAACGTAATGAATCGCCAGCTTTTAACGGCACATCCGCTTCGATTTGATCTTTACCGATCAAGGTAGCCATGGTGTCGCCATCTTTGATGATGGACTTTCCAGCACGCATTTCACCGCGATAACGAGCGGCATCTTCGCCACCTTCGCCGGTATTGCTTTTACCACCAATGCGGTTCATGGCCACGGCTAACGTTGCATGCGCTTCGGTGGAGATCGAACCCAGCGACATTGCGCCGGTGGCAAAGCGTTTAACGATTTCCTTAGCCGACTCGACATCATCCAATGAAATCGCTTTTGCAGGGTCGAATTTGAAATCAAACAAACCACGTAACGTCATATGACGACGGCTTTGGTCGTTAATAATCGCAGCATACTCTTTGTAGCTGTTCACGTTATTCATCTTGGTGGAGTGCTGCAACTTAGCAATCGCATCCGGTGTCCACATATGGTCTTCGCCGCGGCTTCGGTAAGCATATTCGCCACCAGCATCCAACGCACTGGCCAAAACAGGGTCCGCACCGAAAGCCAAAGTATGTAAGCGAAGCGCTTCTTCAGCAACTTCAAACACACCCACACCTTCTATTTTTGTGGCAGTGCCGGTAAAGTATTTATCGACAAGTGGGCGAGACAAGCCAATGGCTTCGAAAATCTGCGCACCGCAATAACTCATGTAGGTTGAAATGCCCATTTTGGACATGACCTTCATTAAACCCTTGCCCACTGCCTTGACATAGTTCTTAACAGCCTTGTCTGCGCCGATGTCAGCAGGCATATCTTTATACAAATCAGCCAACGTTTCCATCGCCAAGTACGGGTGAATCGCTTCAGCACCATAGCCAGCAAGCAACGCGAAGTGGTGTGTCTCACGTGCCGAACCAGTTTCTACGACCAAGCCTGTCGAGGTGCGCAAGCCTTGATTCACCAAATGTTGATGAACTGCACTCAGAGCAAGTAACGCCGGAATAGCGAGATTCACATCGTCCATCTTGCGATCAGAGATAATCAAAATATTGAAGCCTGAACGCACCGCATCTTCTGCTTCAGCAGCCAGCGAAGCCAAGCTCGCTTCAATGCCTTCTTTGCCCCACGCGGCTGGGTAACAAATATTGAGTTCATGCGACTTAAATTTGTTGCCAGTGTAATGCTCGATGTGGCGAATTTGTGCCATATCATCGAAGTCGAGAATAGGCTGCGAAATCTCTAAGCGAATTGGTGGGTTGACATTATTCAAGTCAAGCAAGTTAGGCTTTGGCCCAATGAACGTTACCAGCGACATCACCAATTGCTCACGAATTGGGTCAATTGGTGGGTTAGTCACCTGCGCAAACAGCTGCTTGAAGTAGTTGTACAAAGGCTTGTTTTTATCGGATAACACTGCCAAAGGCGAATCGTTACCCATCGAACCAATCGCTTCTTCAGCAGCGGTTGCCATAGGTGTCATCAAGAACTTCAAATCTTCTTGGGTGTAGCCAAAAGCTTGTTGTCTATCGAGCAATGAAGTCGATGTTACGTAAGCGCCTCTTGCACTTTCAATATCTTCTTTGGTGGCTTCGATTTCATCGAGCTTGATGCGAATCGCATTGATCCACTCTTTATAAGGCTTGCTATTAGCCAACTGGTTCTTTAACTCGGCGTCGTCAATAATGCGGCCCTGCTCCAAGTCGATCAAGAACATCTTGCCTGGCTGCAAACGCCATTTTTTCACGATCTTATCTTGCGGAATCGGCAATACGCCAGATTCGGACGCCATGATCACCATGTCGTCATTGGTTACGCAATACCGAGCCGGGCGCAAACCGTTTCTATCAAGCGTAGCACCGATTTGGCGGCCATCAGTAAACGCAATCGCTGCCGGGCCATCCCAAGGCTCCATCATCGCCGCATGGAACTCATAGAACGCACGGCGCTTCTCGTCCATCATCGTGTGCTGCTCCCACGCCTCCGGGATCATCATCATCATCGCGTGGGCAATAGGGTAACCCGCCATTAGTAGCAACTCTAAGCAGTTGTCGAAAGTCGCAGTATCCGATTGGCCAGCGTAAACGATTGGATAAAGCTTTTTCAAGTCATCGCCTAATACTGCCGATTTCATCACGCCCTCCCGAGCGCGGAGCCAGTTGTAGTTACCCTTAACAGTGTTGATCTCGCCGTTATGCGCAATCAATCGATAAGGGTGCGCCAACGGCCACTCAGGGAAAGTATTCGTCGAAAAGCGCTGGTGCACTAGGGCTAAGGCTGAAACCACGCGAGGGTCTTGCAAGTCTTTGTAGTATTGACCTACTTGACCACAAAGCAGCAAGCCCTTGTACACGATAGTACGTGCTGACATCGAAGGTACAAAATACTCTTTACCATGCTTTAAATCCAG
>JAYWIG010000116.1:0-3789 GCA_043789035.1 Betaproteobacteria bacterium | reverse complement strand
AGACCTATGACTTTTAGTACGCAACTTGCAATTAAAAGTATCGCTGTATTTTGCGGCTCGAATTTTGGAGTTAGCCTCGTGTATGCCGATAAAGCCAAGCAATTAGGCGAATGTTTGGCTGCTCAGGGTATTACTCTAATTTATGGGGGCACCAACAAGGGCCTTATGGGCGCAGTAGCCGATGGCGCTTTAAACGCAGGAGGTAAAGTGGTAGGAGTTTTGACTCAGCGCTTGTTTGAGCGTGGCCACTTGCATCCCGCTTTAACGCAACATGAAATAGTCTCTGATATGCGCGTACGCAAGGCTAGAATGGCCGAACTCGCAGATGCATTTATTGCCATGCCGGGTGGCTACGGCACCTTAGAAGAAATTTTTGAAGTGCTGACACTCACGCAACTCGGAGATCACCAAAAAGCCTGTGCTCTTCTGAATGTGGATGGCTACTTTGATGAACTCAGTCGGTTTTTAGATCACGCGGTACAACAAGCATTTATGAAATCAGAGCACAAACAAATGCTCGTTATTGAGAGTGAACCTATACCAATACTTGCTGCGCTAAAGCAGTGGCAAGCGCCGACTGTCAATAAATGGATCAGCCAACCCAATTCTTAAATCAGAAGGACCACCATGACCGCTATGACCGCTGTGCCCCCAATTACCCGCCTGCGAATTCGCGCTGCAAACTATACCTTTATTGCAGAAACTAATCCGGATGCTCCGAAGACGGTGGCCGCGTTTCTTGCCTTGCTACCTTATTCAGAAAAGGTGATTCACGTACGTTGGAGTGGCGAGGCCTGTTGGGTGCCGTTGGGCGAATTTAAACTTGAAGCCAATGGCCAACCGGTTGGCTTTGAGAATCACACCAGCCATCCGTCAGTCGGTGACATTCTTTTTTACCCCGGCGGCTATAGCGAGACAGAATTACTCATTGCTTATGGTGGCTGCAGCTTTGCTAGCAAAATGGGGCCGCTCGCAGGTAACCACTTTCTAACGATTGTTGAAGGCAAAGAAAATTTGAGGGCCTTTGGAACTAAGGTTTTGTGGGAAGGTGCACAGCCTGTGACCTTTGAAAAACTCTAGCAGCAACCGGCATGAAATCCGTTTTGGTAAAACTGGCTGAGATCTCCCGATAGTTGCACAAGAGCTTTTCGCCATTCCGAAACGCTACCGCTGTCTTTTTGAATCGCTGCCGTCCATTGAGCGAGTAACTCCGCGTTCAGGGCGTTTTCATCTAGCGTAGCCAGCTTACCACCTTGTACGACTTCTCTGCCTCCGATCAACACCTGCTCGATGTAACTGGCATTGCCACGAGCCAATAAAATATCGAGCGGATCAATATCATCGAATAGTGCCAAGCTGTCTAGAGCATCCCAGTTCATGACGATAAGATCGGCTGGATCGCCTGATGCTAGCCTTGCGATACCATCCGCTCCGGTAACACTGCGACGACCATTGCCTGCCGCAAATGCCCACCATTGCTCTCGGTTCATCTCGGAATCGAAGCCCCAGCCGCGATGAAGCTGATAGCCTAAACGCATCTCGCGAATAGCATCGTCATCTTCATCAAATGCCAATCCATCAAGCCCCATTGCAACGCGGCAGCCTGCTTTGAGCATGAGTCCTACGGGTGCAATACCCGATTTGATGCCTAAGTTGGAACTTGTGTTGACCGCAATCGTTACTCCACGTTCAGCTAATAGTGCTAGTTCATCAGGTCGGGCCCAGGTGCAGTGGGCTAAAGTCAAGCGTGGCGATAATAGGCCTAATGAGTCTAGGTAGTTCACCACACCATGCGGATAATGTAGGTCGGACCATTGGCGTTGATATTTTGTTTCCAGCAAATGCATATGCACTGGCCTACCGGTATCGGCAGATGCTTTTGCGATCGCTTCTAATAGTGCTTGGCTACACCATTGCACCCCATTGGGGCCATATTGCACCGTAACATGCTTCGCCAAACTCGTATCTTCTGCGATCATAGTCGCTACTTCATCCACCAAAGCGAGATGATGAGCTGGCGTGTTTACCCTAACCGATAATCGCCTTGCAACTTCTTCACGAATTGTCGGGCTAATTGTTGCCAAAGTACTGCTGTCTTCGTTATAGGCGATACCGTTTTTGTCTCGCATTGCTACTGCAAAACCTATCTTCACGCCAACGTCACGGGCCGCATGCGCGACGGCTTTGGCTTCCTGAATATAGGGTATCGTGCCCTGCACCCGGGTGTAATGCACCATAAGGTAACCAACACCGCCACGAACACTTCGCGCAAAGGATGTTGCTGCACAAAGGTACGGGTCTACACCGGGTAACACGCCCAAATAGGGCAACCATGATTCAAGAGGTTGATCGAATGCGCCTAGGCTTGCGCTACGCATGGTTCTGGCATGATCGTGTGCATTTGCAAGCACTGGAACAATTAGTTTTTTACTTTTCTCCGATGCAATTTTGTCTGTGGTATAGGAGTTAGAAAAATCGGCAACTATGCCGCCCGAAAGTAGAATTTTTTGATCGCTAATCGCAGGCGCTTTGCCAGGCTCTACCAGCAGCCAAGCACAATGAATTGTGGATGAATTTTGCATTGCACGTTGCCCTCAAACTGAGTGTTCGGAAGTTTCAATGGTAACGCTCTTTCCCCTAATGTAGCGCACCAATATATGGCGGCACGCATCTTGCTGGTAGGAGGTGTCCAGCACAACAATGGGTCACCCGAGTTGTGCTCTCGCATGCATTAGAAAAGGAAAGCTTCCAGATGAGCAGTAAAGAATTAAAGACTCGATTGAGCGAACGATTGGCGCGTGATTTGGGCCGCAGAGAGTTCCTACACAAAATGGCAGGAGGTGCGGGCATGATGGCTGGCGGCTCTTTGCTCGGCAACGCGGTAGCTGCGGAACCCATACGTGGCGGAACGTTGAAATGGGCTCAAATTGTGAGTCCCGATACCTTAGACCCACACTTTACTGGTTCCCTGGGTGCTATCAAGATTCACAACAATATATACAACGGCTTGTTGAAAGTTGTCTATGACGGGAAGGCGGTTTCATTCGTCCCAGATCTTGCTGAGTCATGGAAAATGGTTGACGACAAAACCCATGTATTCAAATTACGCCCCGGTGTGAAGTTTCACAATGGCGATGTGTGTGATGCGGAAGCTGTGAAGTGGAGTATTGAACGCGTTAAAGACCCAAAAACGGCCTCACCACACGCTTGGATGGTGAAAGATCTTGTCGGTGTCGATGTAGTGGACCCGCTCACGGTTCGAGTCAATTACAACAAGCCATTCGCATTTTTCCCGGTCTCTATGACAGGGGCGACTGGCCGTGCGGGAACTATCGTATCAAAGTCCGCGGTTGAGAAATACGGTAAAGATCATGGGCGCAACCCTGTCGGTACGGGGCCGTTTAGATTTGTGCAATGGAAAGAAAATGAAATTATCGAGTTAGAACGTAACCCTGATTACTTCGAAAAGGGCCTTCCTTATCTCGACAAAATTCAAGTCATGTTGATCAAAGAGCCGACCTCTGCGGTGGCTGCTGTGCTGTCTGGCCAAGTCGATGGTATGGATGCTTGCCCGTTTCAGTTTATGTCTCAGTTACGTACCAATAAGAACTTAAATATCTTCGGTGAAGTCGAGGGCAACTACGCCTTCCTTGGCATGAACAATAAGCGCGCGCCGTTTGATGATGTGAATTTGCGACTCGCTGTGGCCTACGCCATTGACCGCAATGTTCTTGTAAAGCAAGGCTATTTTGGTGATGCGATTCCGGCCTATTCGCTCATCTCGCCGCC
>JAYWIG010000115.1:0-3798 GCA_043789035.1 Betaproteobacteria bacterium | reverse complement strand
AATTCATTGGCCAACCAAGTTAACGCAATTCGTGGATCACCCAACACATTAGAACCAACACCATGATGATGCTTCAAAGTACCTTCCGAATTAGTCACACTGGCGGTTACTGCATGTGTCGCTAAATTGAACGTACGCCAATTGCTCGTACTCGCTTTACCCAACATGAACAAATGTGCACAGGCACTGTCGGCAATTAGTTGCGGTGCTCCGGCGGTTTCGAATTTTTCGTAACGAGAATCCGGAATTTCAATGGCTGGGTGCAAATTACCAACCGCTGCCATGACCTCATCCACTGAAAACGCTCGGGATCTTGGGGCGAGTGTATTCTTCATCTCGAAAGCAAACTCACATTCAGCAACGCTCATGCGATTATTGGTCAAACTGACGCTTGAGCCTTCAGCCAGCACCTTTTCAGCCAAAATACGCCCAGCCATTGGGCCGTCAACGCCAATATGGGTTTGCCCAGCAACGCTAGTAGCAGCGATTTTCCAGCCATAGAGCGATTTCGAACTACGTGCTTCAAGCAGCGATTGAATAGCGTAGCCGTCGTCTCGATTACTCGGCTTTAGCTCCGAAGGCAATGCAACAATCGTTTGACCAGCACTCCAAGCGTCCCATAAATGATCGGACGCCAGCTTTAACAAGGTTTGATTCATAGGTATTTTCAAATTTGGTGAATAATACCGCCCCCCATGAGTAAAACTTCTAAGCACCCAGCAGATTTCTGCGCAATCGACTTTGGAACCTCCAATTCGGCCCTCGCAGTGTCAATCGACAACATCCCAACCCTCATTCCACTTGAGGGCGATGCCTATAACCTTCCGACAGCCCTGTTTTACCCAGCGATGCCCACCGACGAGATCAAAATCGGTCGCGAAGCTGTGGCCGCCTACATGGCGTTCGAAGATGGCAGGCTTCTAAGGTCGATAAAAAGCGCGCTTGGTACATCGCTCATGATTGGGAATACGGAGCTTGGGCCAGGCCGAGCAATGAACTTTACCGACATCATCGCCGACTTTATTACTCGAATTAAGTTTAGAGCCGAGAAGTTCACTGGCAAAAAACTTGAACATGTTCTCATTGGTCGACCTGCATTTTTTGTCGATGACGACCCTGAAAAAGACGCTCAAGCCCAAAACTCGCTCGAAGCTGCGGCAAAACTCGCCGGCTTTAAAACAGTTGCTTTTGAGTTCGAACCCGTTGCAGCGGCACTGGCTTTTGCCCATACCACTGACCAAGAACAGTCGGTGCTAGTTGCCGATATAGGCGGTGGCACGTCGGACTTTTCCGTTATCCACATGAACGAGGAAGGCAGTCGAATTTTAGCTAACTATGGTGTGCACGTTGCGGGTACTGATTTTGATCGTCGCGTATCGCTTACAAGCATCATGCCCCTGTTCGGGCTTGGCGCAACCAACCCCAACGGCAGGCCAGTACCCAACAGTATTTATCGCGAACTATCGACCTGGCATATGGTTAATGCTTTATATTCACAAAAAAGCAAAGCATCACTATTCACCCATCGAGATATGTATGGCAGCAAGCAGTTCTTTAATCGTCTCTCGACGGTGTTAAACGAAAAGCTTGGCCATCAACTACTGGCTCAAGCCGAGCAAGCCAAAATTCAGGCGTCCGACAATGGCGAGTTTTTAATGAAACTCGATGACGTAGAAAAAGGTTTGCAACGCAATATTTCAAAAGCCGGTGTGCAAGATGCGATCGACGGTGAGCTAACGTCGATAGCCAATGCAGCGCTCGTCACCATTGCACAAGCTGGACTAAAGCCCGAGCAAATTGGCGCGTTGTTTTTTACCGGTGGCTCCACCGGTTTGGCAGCATTGCGTGAACGCATTGCGAGCGTCACTCCAAATGCGAAAGCTATTGAAGGTGAGCGCTTTGAGTCGGTGGCGTTTGGTTTAGGGATTGCCGCCGTTGATAAATGGGCAGTAGTTGAATAAGTACCTTAGCGATACTTAATCACTTCAATCTCGCTCACATAGCCTGCTTTATTCCCAAACGAGCTGCGAATGTGTGTGATGACTC
The DNA here is from genome assembly GCA_043789035.1 of Betaproteobacteria bacterium. GTDB lineage: Bacteria > Pseudomonadota > Gammaproteobacteria > Burkholderiales > Burkholderiaceae_E > JAYWIG01. The sequence continues at coordinate 1,752 of JAYWIG010000115.1, read as the reverse complement.
CAGCAATCTGCAGCGGGGTTAACACCTGACCATAAGGCGGCATTCCGTAAGGCTGCGGATTGCTTGCTGTAGCAGCTCCAAATCCGCCTTCCACAATCATTCGCACCAAGCTTGCCGGGGTATGTTCTAAGACAGCTGGGTTTGCTGCTAACGCGGGATAAGCCCCTTTCACACCCTCACCGTTTTTCCCATGGCAGCCTTCACAACTATCTTTGTATACCCTAGCGCCGACCTCGGACGAAGCAGGTGCTCTTGAATCGCTTTGCTCTTGGTGGCGCGGCAAGTTAGCCAAATACATTTGCATTGCTTTAGCATCACGATCGGTTAAAAACTGGGTGCTACCAAAAACCACTTCTGCCATTGGCCCGCTGGCATAGTAAACATCCGTCTTACCAACTTTTAGGTAAATTGCAACTTCATTTGAAATACGACTGGTAGCTAGGGATGGAGCATACCAATTCAATATCGGAATAATGCCACCACTTAGTGTTTTGGTATCACTGACACCGCCTAAGCGATCACGCTGCGCATGACAGGCATCGCAGTGCCCTAATCCTTGCACTAAGTACCCACCACGATCAATCTCGCCCTTTGCGTTGGTAGCCGTATCAGCGCTTACATAGACGCCAGGTTTGAAGTACAAAGCTCGCCATACCGCTAATGCAGCCTGCGTGTTGTAAGGGAACTGTAAAGTGTTGGGATTACTCACCCTGGCTGAAGGCGGGAGCGTCGCTAAATAAGCAAAAAGAGCGTTACTGTCTTGCTCTGTTACTTTGGTGTAACTCGTGTAGGGAAATGCGGGGTACAACAAGCGCCCATCTTTAGATCGACCATTGTGCAACGCTCTCCAAAAATCATCGTTATTCCATGTACCGATGCCTTGCTCTTTGTGAGGCGTTAAATTACCTGCGTAAATGACCCCATAAGGCGTTGGTACGCCATAACCACCAGAGTAAGGTTCGTTGCCCGGTAAGGTATGGCAACCTGCGCAGTTACCCACTAACGCAAGATAACGACCACGCTCAACTAATTCTTTCGTAGACACCATTGGTTTAACGGTGCTTTCATCGCGAAGATTCAAGCCTGTGACGATGACCGCGCAAACAAATACTAGCCCGACAATAATTAATCCAACAGTATTGGCCCAAAATTTTCTAGCTATCATGCTCACCTTGCGCTCACCAGTCGCATCTAGCAGCAGTAGCAACTGGTTGCTGCAACGCAGGCTTACCATTGGCCGGCACAGGCTGAGCAGATAGCCAACTCGATATCGCACTCAAGTCTTGGGCGTTTAGTTGCTTAGCCACTTTATTCATACAATCGGGCGCTTGGCCTTTCCGCGAACCTTCCTTCCATGCGCCTATTTGCGAATTAATGTAATCGCGCGGTAACCCTAATAGCCCGGGTGTTTCGGGCAGCATGCCAGTCATTTGATCACCATGGCATTGATTGCAAGCGGGAATTTTTAACGTTGCATCACCGCGCTTTACCAGTTGTTCACCGCGGCTTAAATCGGTAGGAGAAGCGCCGGCTGCGATTGGCGCTGCATAGGGCAAATCAAGCTCGGAAAAGTAAGTTGCAATTGCCTTCAAATAATCATCGGATAAATTACGCACCATATGCGTCATCACATCGTAGTTACGTCGGCGTTGCTGAAAGCTCTTAAGTTGTTGATAAAGATACTGAGCAGGCTTACCGGCAATTCTTGGGTAGAACCCATCCGGTGCAGCACGGCCCTCTTTACCATGGCAC
>JAYWIG010000114.1:0-14015 GCA_043789035.1 Betaproteobacteria bacterium | reverse complement strand
ATTGCGCCAATCGCGATGGAACAAGGCTTGCGCTTTGCGATTCGTGAAGGTGGCCGTACCGTCGGTGCCGGTGTTGTTGCTAAGGTGATGGATTGATTCGATAAGAATCGATTTGTTGCAAACATTGGCTAACTCTTGAAGTTAGCCAATGCCAGTAAGCCGCTGTCATCGGCGGCTTATTTGTAAACCGTAAGTTCTAAATCAACTTACATCGCTCTTTTGAAAGATGATTATGAGTAACCAAAAAATTCGCATTCGCTTAAAGGCGTTTGACTACAAATTGATCGACCAATCTGCTGCTGAGATTGTTGACACTGCCAAGCGCACAGGCGCAGTAGTTCGTGGCCCCGTGCCATTGCCAACACGCATGCAGCGTTTTGACGTTTTACGCTCACCACACGTGAACAAAACTTCACGCGACCAGTTTGAGATTCGTACGCACCAGCGTTTGATGGATATTGTTGACCCAACCGACAAAACGGTTGATGCCTTGATGAAACTCGACTTGCCAGCTGGCGTCGATGTTGAAATTAAGTTGCAGTAAATCAAGACTAATAGCAGCCTTGAGTTTTAGCTCACACAAATATTTAAACTGCTGCTATAATCAAAGGCTTCGCTTAAAAAAGACGAAGTTTTAAATTATCACCCGGCCAATTGTAGTCGGGATTGGAGAGAATAATGAGCCTAGCAGAGCGCTCCAAATCAGGCATTGGCTTGATCGGACGCAAGGTCGGCATGATGCGCATATTTACAGACGATGGAGATTCCATACCTGTAACTGTGCTCGATGTGTCCAACAATCGCGTTACGCAGACTAAGACCGCCGCAATCGACGGTTACTCAGCTGTTCAGTTAACCCATGGTGTTCGCCGCGCAAGCCGCGTTGTGAAATCGGCCGCTGGCCATTTTGCAAAAGCCGGTGTTGAAGCCGGTAACATTATCAAAGAGTTTCGCGCAGAGGCTGCTTCTTTAGCAGGCATCACGCCGGGACAGGTCATTACCGCAGACATTTTCGCAATGGGCCAGATGGTAGATGTGCAAGGCACAACTATCGGTAAAGGTTATGCGGGCGTTATCAAGCGTCACCATTTCTCATCGAATCGCGCATCGCACGGTAACAGCCGTTCGCATAATGTGCCAGGTTCGATCGGTATGGCGCAAGATCCGGGTCGAGTATTCCCTGGTAAGCGCATGACTGGTCATTTGGGTGATGCAACTCGCACCACTCAAAACCTTGAAATTGCTCGTATTGATCTTGAGCGCGGCTTGTTGATGGTTAAGGGCGCAGTGCCCGGAGCCAAAAACGGCGCAGTATTCGTTACTGCCGCGGTTAAAGCCAAAGCGAAGAAAGCATAAGGGAAGTTATGGAACTGAATCTATTGAATGATCAGGGCCAGGCCGCTTCCAAAGTAAGCGCCCCTGAAACGATTTTTGGTCGCGACTTTAACGAGCCGTTGATCCATCAAATCGTGATTGCCTATCAAGCGAATGCACGCAGTGCTAATCGTCAGCAAAAAGACCGCGCCGAGGTGCGTCACTCAACCAAGAAGCCTTTTAAACAAAAGGGAACTGGTCGTGCTCGTGCTGGTATGACGTCAAGCCCATTGTGGCGTGGTGGCGGTAAGATTTTCCCGAATTCACCTGATGAGAACTTTACTCAAAAAGTGAACAAGAAAATGTTCCGTGCTGGTATGTGTTCGATTTTTTCTCAGTTGGCTCGCGAAAATCGCTTGTCAGTGGTTGAAGATTTCGCAGTCGCTATGCCAAAAACAAAGCTTGTCGCTGAAAAGCTCAAGGCGATGGGTTTGCAATCAGTATTGGTCATTGCCGACGCTGTTGACGAGAATCTGTTCTTGGCAAGCCGTAACTTAGTGAATGTATTGGTGGTGGAGCCGCGTCATGCTGATCCACTTTCGCTAATTCATTACAAAAATGTGCTGATCACAAAGTCAGCGCTTGCGAAAGTACAGGAGATGCTGGCATGAGCGCTTCTAAGCAAGACCGTTTAATGCAAGTACTCTTGGCACCCATCGTTTCTGAAAAGAGCACGATGATGGCCGAGAAGAACGATCAAGTGGCTTTTAGTGTGTTACAAGACGCTACAAAAGCTGAAGTGAAGTCCGCGGTAGAGTTGTTGTTCAAAGTAAAAGTGAACTCCGTCAATATGGTGAACATCAAGGGCAAGGCTAAGCGTTTCGGCAAGTTTACTGGCCGTCGCAACAACATTCGTAAAGCATATGTATGCTTAGCGGAAGGCCAAGAAATTAACTTTGCGGAGGCTCAATAACATGGCACTCGTAAAAACTAAACCAACGTCGGCCGGTCGCCGCTCAATGGTTAAGGTGGTAACACCTTACCTGCATAAAGGTGAGCCTTGGGCTGCCTTACTAGAGCCGCAGATTCGCCACTCTGGCCGTAACAATAACGGGCATATCACCACACGTCATCGTGGCGGTGGTCATAAGCAACACTATCGCATCATCGATTTCAAGCGATTGAAAGATGGCATGACTGCGAAAGTTGAACGTATTGAATACGATCCAAACCGTAGTGCGCACATTGCTTTGTTGTGCTACTTGGATGGCGAGCGTCGTTACATCATTGCTCCACGTGGCGTTCGCGCTGGTGACCAGTTGATGAGCGGCTCAGAAGCGCCGATTCGGGCAGGTAATACTTTGCCGATTCGGAACATTCCCGTCGGTTCGACCATTCATGCAATCGAATTGCAGCCAGGCAAGGGTGCGCAAGTTGCTCGTTCTGCCGGTGCCTCAGCTCGCCTCTTGGCCCGCGAAGGTATCTACGCTCAGGTTCGCTTACGTTCAGGCGAGATTCGCAAAATTCATATCGACTGCCGCGCTACATTGGGCGAAGTTGGTAACGAAGAAAACAGTCTTCGCACAATCGGTAAAGCCGGTGCGAATCGTTGGCGCGGATGGCGTCCTACAGTTCGCGGTATCTGTATGAACCCGGTTGATCACCCGCACGGTGGTCGTTCGAATGGTGGTGGTCATCCACGTTCACCATGGGGTCAGCCAGCTAAGGGCTTCAAAACACGCAGCAACAAGCGCACCGATGTTTTCATCGTGTCGCGTAACAAGAAATAAGCGGATAGGTAACCTATGGCACGTTCCGTCAAAAAAGGGCCTTTCGTCGACGCCCATCTGTTGAAAAAAGTTGAAACAGCTGTAGCGACGAAGGACAGAAAACCAATTAAAACTTGGTCACGTCGCTCAACTGTTTTGCCAGATTTCATTGGCTTAACAATTGCAGTTCATAACGGCAAACAACACATTCCCGTTTCAATTAACGAGAATATGGTTGGACATAAGTTGGGTGAGTTTGCTTTAACTCGCACCTTCAAAGGTCATGCCGCTGACAAGAAGTCAGGCAAGAAGTAAGGGTAGAGATATGGAAACTAAAGCTACATTACAAGGTGTTCGCCTCTCGGCCCAAAAGGGTCGCTTGGTGGCAGATCTCATCCGCGGCATGCCCGTTGAAAGAGCGCTTTTCACATTGACGTTTTCTACCAAGAAAGCGGCTGTGATTATTAAGAAAGTGCTTGAATCAGCGATTGCCAATGCTGAGCATAACGATGGTGCAGATATCGACGAGTTGAAAGTGAAAACTATTCATGTCGAAAAAGGCCAGTCATTGAAGCGTTTCGCAACTGCGGCTAAAGGCCGTGGCGTGAAGATCGAAAAACAAACATGTCACATTTATGTGACCGTCGGTAATTAAGGTAAGGCAGAGTAATGGGACAAAAAATCCACCCAATCGGTTTCCGCCTCTCCGTAAGCCGCAATTGGTCGTCACGTTGGTATGCAAGCAATCGTCAGTTTGCTGCCATGCTCAACCAGGACATCCAAGTACGTGAGTATTTGCAAAAGCGTTTGAAGAGTGCTTCAGTAGGTCGCATCCTTATCGAGCGCCCTAACAAAAACGCGCGCATCACAATTTTCTCGGCCAGACCAGGCGTTGTGATCGGTAAAAAAGGCGAGGATATCGAAAACCTCAAGGCTGATTTACAGCGCTTAATGGGAGTTCCAGTTCATGTGAACATCGAAGAAATTCGTAAGCCAGAAACTGACGCGCAGTTGATAGCTGACTCGATTACGCAACAGCTCGAAAAACGTATCATGTTCCGGCGCGCCATGAAGCGTGCGATGCAAAATGCTATGCGTTTAGGTGCTCTTGGTATCAAGATCATGAGTTCTGGTCGTTTGAACGGCGCTGAGATTGCTCGTACTGAGTGGTATCGTGAAGGTCGCGTGCCACTTCATACCCTGCGTGCTGACATTGACTACGGTACATCGGAAGGTTTGACGACCTACGGAATTATCGGCGTAAAAGTTTGGGTCTATAAGGGTGATATTTTGGCCCGTAATGACTTGAATGCTGCCGAAAAAGATGCTGGCCCAGCGCCAGATCGCGAAGATCGTCGTCCGCGTCGTCCACCAGGCGCTAAGCCAGGCGGACCAGCACCAAGAGGTCGTCGTAAGCCAGAAGGCGATGTTGCACCAGCCGGTGATGCAAAGCCAGCTGATGCGCCGAGAGTCGCCGCAGTTAAGCGCGTGCGTAAAGTTGTAGCAGGTGATGCTTCAACTGATAAAGGCACAGGAGAATAAGCATGCTGCAACCAGCACGTAGAAAATATCGTAAAGAGCAAAAGGGCCGTAACAAAGGCATCGCAACGCGCGGAGCATCCGTGTCGTTTGGTGACTTTGGCCTGAAGGCCATCGGCCGTGGTCGTTTGACTGCTCGCCAAATTGAAGCCGCGCGTCGCGCTATGACTCGTCACATTAAACGTGGCGGTCGGGTGTGGATTCGTATTTTCCCAGACAAGCCAATTTCGCAGAAGCCTGCTGAAGTTCGTATGGGTAACGGTAAAGGTAATCCTGAGTACTATGTGGCTGAGATTCAGCCAGGTAAAGTGCTCTACGAAATGGACGGCGTTAATGAAACGCTGGCCCGTGAAGCCTTTGCACTTGCTGCTGCAAAATTGCCGATCCGCACTACATTTGTAGCGCGAATGATCGGTTCTTAAGCGCAGCACGAAGGAAAAAACATGAATGCAAAAGAACTCCGCACTAAAGATGCTCCAGCTCTGACAAAAGAGTTGCAAGATCTACAACGCGCACACTTTTCGCTGCGTATGCAACTCGCTACTCAGCAAATCTCAAATACCAGCCAGCTGGGTAAAACCAAGCGTGACATTGCACGAACAAAAACCGTGATCAATGAAGCCGCACGGAAGGTGGCAAGCAAATGACTGACGCAGTAGCAGTAGTTAAAAAGCCCTTGAAGCGTACGCTTTCAGGCAAAGTGACAAGCAACAAAATGCAAAAGACGGTTACCGTATTGGTTGAGCGTCAAGTAAAGCATGCCTTGTACGGTAAGTATTTGACGATGAGCAAGAAGTATCATGCCCATGCCGAAGCTGCCTACAACGAAGGTGATGTTGTTGAAATTCAGGAATGCCGGCCGATTTCACGCACGAAAGCGTGGGTTGTCACAAAGCTTCTTGGCAAAGCAGCATAAATAGGTTATGATTTAAGGCTTCGCTGGAAATTTCAGCGAAGAACCTCTTAAAGAGGGGCTTTTTTAGGAATAAAAAGGCTGGCTTTAAGGGTCTACCCAAGCGGTACCAGAACTGTTCGCGGTGAAAAATTCGATGCTCCTACGGAGCCTGGGGTTGGACAAGCGTTACAAGCTGGAAGTTACAAATAAGCAAGCATAAGCAAGCGTAAGCGAAAAGCGATAAAGCAATGATTCAGACAGAGTCCAGACTGGACGTCGCCGATAATACCGGTGCCCGCTCCGTGTTGTGTATTAAAGTGCTTGGCGGCTCAAAGCGTCGTTACGCCGGTGTTGGTGACATTATTAAAGTGTCCATCAAAGAAGCGCAGCCTCGTGGCCGCGTGAAAAAAGGCGAGATATACAACGCAGTTGTAGTCCGTACTGCCAAGGGCGTTCGTCGCCCTGACGGTTCTTTGATCAAGTTTGATGGTAATGCAGCTGTATTACTCAACGCCAAGTTGGAGCCAATCGGCACGCGTATTTTTGGACCAGTGACCCGTGAATTGCGCACTGAGCGCTTCATGAAAATTGTGTCGCTTGCGCCTGAAGTTCTGTAAGGAAAAGCAGATGGAAAAGATTAAAAAAGGTGACGAAGTAATCGTCATCACTGGAAGAGATAAGGGCAAGCGCGGCACCGTAGCTGCTCGGGTTGATGCGTCGCACCTCTTGGTTGACGGTATCAATATGGTGAAGAAAAACCAGAAGCCTAACCCCATGAAGGGTCAGACTGGCGGAATCGTAGATAAGACAATGCCTATCGATCAATCCAACCTGATGCTCTTTAATGCAGCAACGGGTAAGGGAAGTCGGGTTGGTATTCGTGTGCTCGAAGATGGTAAGAAAGCACGCTTCTTTAAGTCAAATGGCGAGTTGGTGAAAGCTTAATGCGCAAGCATTAAGTATGCAAAAGCGCAACATCAAAACGTTAAGACACAAGGTATAAATAAATGAACGCAAAAACAGCAAAACCCCTTGCAGAAGGTCCGGTAAGTGCTCGTTTTCAACAGCAGTATCGCGAGCGTGTCTCGCCACTGATGATGGAAAAATTCGGCTACACCTCTCCGATGCAGGTTCCTCGCATTAGTAAAATCACCTTGAATATGGGTGTTTCTGAGGCGGTTGCTGATAAAAAAGTGCTTGATAATGCGGTGGGTGATCTAACGAAGATTGCTGGCCAAAAGGTTGTCGTCACCAAAGCGAAAAAGCCAATTGCTGGTTTTAAGATTCGCCAAGGTTACCCAATTGGTTGCATGGTGACATTACGCGGCACGCGTATGTTTGAGTTCTTGGATCGTTTGGTAACGATTGCTTTACCTCGCGTTCGTGACTTCCGCGGTGTTTCTGGTCGTGCCTTCGATGGCCGTGGCAACTACAACATCGGCGTGAAAGAACAAATTATTTTCCCGGAAATCGAGTACGACAAAATCGACGCGCTCCGTGGATTGAATATCAGTATCACTACCACAGCGAAAACCGACGACGAAGCCAAAGCATTGCTTGCTGCGTTTAAGTTTCCGTTCCGTAATTAATTACCGCTGACCTTTCTAGAATATAGGACATCAAGTGGCCAAACTTTCAATGATCAACCGCGATTTAAAGCGCGCAGCTTTAGTAAAGAAGTACGCTCCTAAGCGTGCCGCTCTCGAAGCAATTATTAACGATCAAAATAAAACTGAAGAAGAGCGCTATCAGGCTCGGTTAAAGATACAGGCTATGCCTCGTAACGCTAACCCAACCCGTATGCGTAATCGATGCGCCGTAACTGGCCGCCCACGCGGTACGTTCCGTCAGTTCGGTTTAGGCCGCATCAAGCTACGTGAGTATGCGATGCGTGGCGAAATCCCTGGTTTGACCAAGGCAAGTTGGTAAATCTAGGCAACTAGGGATAATAGGAGTTTCCAGATGAGTATGAGCGATCCAGTCGCCGACATGTTCACCCGAATCCGCAATGCACAGCGGGTTAATAAATTGGGTGTGGCTATGCCTTCGTCGAAGTTAAAAGTATCTATTGCGCAATTGTTGAAGGACGAAGGCTATGTAGAAGCGTTTAAAGTTGACCCAAACAGCGGTAAGCCAGTATTAAATATCGAGTTGAAGTATTACGCAGGCAAGCCTGTGATCGAGCGCATTGAGCGCGTATCACGCCCCGGCCTACGTGTTTACAAAGGCTCCACACATTTGCCACAGGTGATGAACGGTCTAGGCGTTGCCATCGTTACCACCTCTAAAGGCCTCATGACAGATCGCAAAGCCCGCACAGTCGGCCTTGGCGGCGAAGTCATCGGCTACGTAGCGTAAAGGAACCAGCATGTCACGTGTAGCACGTATGCCAGTGGTTTTGCCTGCCGGTGTTGATTTCAACCTAAATGGCGACATGATCACTGTGAAGGGCCCAATGGGTACCTTGTCGCAGCGCTTGAATTCGTTAGCAACTATTTCGAAAGATGGCGCGACGCTAACTTTCGGTGCAGCAAATGAATCCAGAGAAGCTGGCGCCATGAGTGGAACATTTCGCGCGTTGGTGGCGAATATGGTTCAGGGCGTAAGTAAAGGTTTTGAGCGTAAGCTCACGTTGATCGGTGTGGGATATAAAGCGCAGGTTCAAGGCCCAGTCCTGAATTTGGCTTTAGGTTTTTCTCACCCAATTAACCATAAGATGCCTGAAGGCGTCACCTGCACAACTCCAACACCGACTGAGATTATTCTCAAAGGTGCGGATAAGCAGCGCGTTGGTCAGACTGCAGCAGAGATTCGTGCGTACAAACCACCTGAGCCGTACAAGGGCAAGGGCGTTCGTTATCACGACGAGACTGTAGCGATCAAAGAAACTAAGAAAAAGTAAGCACGAGAGGTAAATAGACATGGATAAGAAAATCAGTCGTTTGCGCCGTGCCCGTCAGACGCGCTTAAAAATCGCAGAGTTGCGTGCAACTCGCCTGACTATCACTCGCAGTAATTTGCATATTTATGCAACGGTAATTGATCAAACTGGTAGCAAGGTTATTGCAACGGCTTCGACTCTCGAAGCTGGTGTAAGAACCCAACTAGTAGGCTTAACTGGCAAGGGCGGTAACGTTTCTGCAGCATCGCTGGTTGGTAAGTTGATCGCCGAAAAGGCCCTCAAGGCAGGCGTCACAAATGTAGCGTTTGATCGCTCAGGTTTCCGCTATCACGGTCGCGTTAAAGCTTTGGCTGACGCTGCTCGTGAAGCTGGCCTTAAGTTTTAATCGGAACGGATTTAAGCAATGGCAAAATTTAATCCAAAGGTCGGCGGCGAAGAGCGCGACGACGGTTTACGCGAGAAAATGATCGCGGTTAATCGGGTTACCAAAGTTGTAAAGGGCGGCCGGATTTTAGGATTCGCAGCGCTTACAGTCGTTGGCGATGGCGATGGCCGCGTTGGTATGGGCAAAGGCAAGAGCAAAGAAGTTCCTGTCGCTGTTCAAAAAGCAATGGAAGAAGCTCGTCGCAAGATGATCAAAGTTTCTTTGCGCGGCGGTACCGTTCAGCACTCAGTTGTTGGTAAGCATGGTGCGAGCTCCGTGATGTTGAACCCAGCGCCTGAAGGTACTGGCATCATCGCTGGCGGTCCAATGCGTGCTCTTTTCGAAGTTGTTGGTGTAACGAACGTTGTGGCAAAGAGCCATGGTTCAACCAATCCTTACAACTTGGTACGTGCGACGATTAACGCTCTGATGAACATGAGCACACCTTCAGAAGTTGCCGCTAAGCGTGGCAAATCTGTTGAAGAAATCCTAGGGTAAAACCATGGCGAATAAAACACTCAAAGTGACTTTAGTGAAGAGCCCAATCGGCACTCGCGGCAGCCACAAAGATACAGTCCTCGGTTTAGGTTTGAAGAAAATTCGTCAAACACGCGAGCTCGAAGACACACCAGCCGTTCGCGGCATGATCAATAAGGTCTCGTACCTTGTGAAGGTGAGCTAAAAATGCGGTTGAATGATCTCACGCCTGCAGAAGGCAGTAATAAGGCGCGCAAGCGCGTTGGTCGTGGTATTGGTTCGGGCACTGGTAAGACAGCTGGCCGTGGTCATAAAGGTCAAAAGTCTCGTTCAGGCGGCTTTCATAAAGTTGGTTTCGAGGGCGGTCAAATGCCTTTGCAACGTCGTCTACCTAAACGTGGTTTCAAATCCTTGACTGCAAAAGACACTGCACAGATTCGGTTGGCAGATCTCGAGCGTATGGGTGGCGACATCGATTTACTTGGGTTGAAAGCTGCGGGTATTGTTCCTCAGTTGGCCAAAGCTGCAAAAGTCATTTTGTCTGGCGAATTGACCAAAAAAGTTAGCCTAACTGGCATTGCCGCAACTAAAGGTGCAAAGGCTGCTATTGAAGCTGCCGGCGGCACATTGGCTTAACAGGTACAGTCGCTAGTGGCAACTTCCCCTAAAGCTGGTCAGACAACAAATAACCTCGGCGACCTAAAGCGCCGAGTGATATTCTTGTTGTTGGCATTGCTCGTGTTTCGCATTGGAGCGCATATTCCTGTACCAGGAATTGATCCGGAGCAACTAGCTGCGCTTTTTAAAGGGCAGCAGGGTGGTATCTTGGGCATGTTCAATATGTTCTCTGGCGGTGCGCTGTCCCGATTTACGGTATTTGCGCTTGGCATCATGCCTTATATCTCTGCATCGATCATTATGCAGTTGTTAGGTGTGGTGGTTCCGCAGTTAGAACAGTTGAAAAAAGAAGGTGAAACTGGCCGTCGAACGATGACCAAGTACACCCGCTACTTCACTTTGGCGCTGGCAACTTTCCAGGCCTTTGGTATTTCGGTTGCGCTCGAGTCCCAGGCTGGTTTAGTGCTTGACCCGGGTATGATGTTCAGATTTACCACCGTTACTTCGTTAGTTACAGGAACCATGTTTCTGATGTGGCTGGGTGAGCAGATTACAGAGCGCGGTTTAGGTAATGGAATATCGATTTTAATTTTCGCTGGTATTGCTTCAGGTTTACCTTCTGCAATTGGTAGTATGGGAGAGCTGGTACGAACTGGTGCTATGAACCCTGCAGCAGGCATTGGCATCTTCTTGTTGGCGATTGCTGTAACTGCCGCTGTTGTTTTTGTTGAACGCGGTCAGCGTAAGATCACAGTCAACTATGCAAAGCGCCAAGTTGGCAATAAGGTGTATGCAGGTCAAACCTCGCATCTACCATTGAAGTTAAATATGGCGGGCGTTATTCCTCCCATTTTTGCTTCGTCGATTATTTTGTTGCCTGCGACTTTAGCGCAATGGTTTACTTCTGGTACTTCGACGAGTGCGGTGGTGACCTTCATTAAAGACGTTGCTTCGACGTTGTCGCCAGGGCAGCCTGTGTATATCGCTATGTATGCGGCAGCGATTATATTTTTCTGCTTCTTTTACACGGCGCTTGTGTTTAACAGTAAAGAAACCGCTGAAAACCTGAAGAAAAGCGGCGCGTTTGTCCCCGGTATTCGGCCAGGCGAACAAACGGCTAAGTACATAGATAAGATTTTGTTACGCCTTACGCTCATCGGTGCAATCTACATCACGATTGTTTGTTTGTTGCCCGAATTCCTAATTCTCTATTTCAAAGCACCGTTTTATTTCGGTGGCACCTCTTTGTTGATTATTGTTGTGGTGACTATGGACTTCATGATGCAAGTTCAGTCCTACATGATGTCTCAGCAGTACAAGGGCTTGCTCGATAAACAGGCTAAGTAATTAATGTCCAAAGAAGATGTCATCCAGATGCCAGGGGAAGTTGTTGAAAACTTACCCAATGCAACGTTCAGAATTAAGTTAGAAAACGGCCATATCGTACTTGGTCACATCTCCGGGAAAATGCGCATGCACTACATTCGCATTCTGCCGGGGGACAAGGTAACTGTTGAGTTAACACCCTACGATTTGACTAGGGCAAGAATCATATTTAGAGCCAAGTGACGAGACGTCACGGAATATAAGGTAAATCATGAAAGTAATGGCTTCAGTAAAAAAGATCTGCCGCAATTGCAAGATCATTAAACGCAAAGGCGTTGTACGCGTTATTTGCACGGACCCACGCCATAAGCAGCGTCAAGGTTAATAGAGATTTAAGGGCTTATAAAAATGGCACGTATAGCTGGTATTAATATTCCTGACCGTCAACACGCCGAAATCGGCTTGACGGCTATTTTTGGCATTGGTCGCACCCGTGCTCGTCAAATTTGCTCTGCAGCAAATGTACCTTTTTCGAAGAAGGTAAAAGACTTGAACGATGCAGAACTCGAGCGTATTCGCGACGAGATCAATAAGTTTGCCGTTGAAGGTGACTTGCGCCGCGAAATCTCAATGTCGATCAAGCGATTGATGGACTTGGGCTGCTATCGTGGTGTTCGCCATCGCCGTGGCTTGCCGTTGCGTGGTCAGCGTACCCGCACAAACGCGCGTACTCGCAAAGGCCCTCGCAAGGCTGCTGCGTCGCTCAAGAAATAATTTGTCGCTGACTAAAGAGAAAATCTATGGCAACTAATAAATCACAATCCGCCGCTGCAGCTGCAGCATCGCGTTTGCGTAAGAAGTCGAAGAAGAATGTATCGGAGGGTATTGCCCACGTTCACGCTTCTTTCAATAACACCATCATCACCATTACTGATCGCCAAGGCAATGCTTTGTCTTGGGCTACATCGGGCGGTGCTGGTTTTAAAGGCTCGCGTAAATCAACACCTTTCGCTGCGCAGGTTGCATCGGAAGCTGCGGGACGCGCTGCTCAAGAGTGCGGCATTAAGAATCTCGATGTTCTGATCAAAGGCCCAGGCCCAGGTCGTGAATCATCAGTACGTGCATTGAATGCGCTTGGCATCAAGATCTTATCGATCAATGACATCACGCCCGTTCCGCACAATGGATGCCGCCCGCCCAAAAAGCGTCGTATCTAAAAGTTCGTTGCAAATTTAGTTTCATTTTTATTAATAAGCCCACTGTTCACTACAGGTTAGTGGACTGAAAGCAGCCTTACGAGGCTCGCTCTAGAAAGGAAAATTCGTGGCACGTTATATTGGCCCTAAGGCTAGATTGTCTCGTCGGGAAGGTACCGACCTCTTCTTAAAAAGCGCTAGACGTGGACTTGATACCAAGTGCAAACTAGACAGCAAACCTGGTCAGCATGGCCGCACCTCAGGTGCGCGTACATCGGACTACGGGATTCAGTTGCGTGAGAAGCAAAAAGTAAAGCGTATGTATGGTGTGTTGGAGCGTCAGTTCCGCCGCTACTTTGCTGAAGCTGAACGTCTCAAAGGCAGCACTGGTGAAAACCTTTTGCAGTTGCTTGAGTGCCGTTTAGACAACGTCGTATATCGTATGGGTTTTGGTTCAACACGTGCTGAAGCGCGTCAGTTGGTAAGCCATAAAGCCATCACCGTAAACGGCCAAGTATTGAATATCCCTTCAGCGCTGGTTAAGCCAACCGATGTTGTTTCTATTCGCGATAAGTCGAAGAAACAAGCTCGTGTGGTTGATTCGTTGAATTTAGCCGAACAACAGGGTTTCCCTGATTGGGTTTCGGTTGATAAAACCAAGATGGAAGGTACTTTCAAAAAAGTGCCAGACCGTTCAGACCTTAGTGCCGACATTAACGAGAGCTTGATCGTCGAGTTGTACTCACGCTAATCCAAGTTACTTACAAAATAAGGAATCATCTATGCAAACAGCCATGTTGAAGCCACGTATCGTTGAGGTTGAGCAGCTCGGAGCGTCTCACGCCCGCGTTGTGATGGAGCCTTTCGAGCGCGGTTATGGCCATACGTTAGGCAATGCGCTACGTCGGGTATTGCTATCGTCGATGGTTGGTTATGCTCCAACCGAAGTTACTATTTCTGGTGTTGTTCACGAGTACTCAACAATTGACGGCGTTCGGGAGGACGTTGTTGACTTGCTGCTTAATCTTAAGGGCGTTGTGTTTAAGATGCACAACCGTGATGAAGTGACTCTTTCCTTGCGCAAAGACGTAGCTGGCATTGTGACTGCTGCCGATATCGATCTGCCGCATGACGTCGAAGTGATTAACCCTGAGCATGTTATCGCCACGCTTACCCAAGGTGGTAAGCTTGAGATGCAGTTGAAGGTTGAAAAAGGCCGTGGCTATGTGCCAGGTACTATGCGTAACCTACAAGACAATAAGTCTATTGGTCGCATCGTGCTCGACGCATCGTTCTCGCCTGTTCGTCGCGTAAGTTATCAAGTCGAAAGTGCTCGCGTAGAGCAACGCACCGACTTAGATCGTTTGGTTGTTGACATCGAAACTAATGGCGTTATTTCGCCAGAAGAATCAGTTCGTCAGTCGGCACGCATTCTTGTAGAGCAGTTGTCTGTATTTGCAGCGCTCGAAGGCGGAACGATTAGCTTTAGTGATATGGCTGCGCTTGCTGGTAACACAGGTGGAATGCCTGCTGTAGGTGGCATGACGATGCCTGC
>JAYWIG010000113.1:0-3808 GCA_043789035.1 Betaproteobacteria bacterium | reverse complement strand
TTTCTAGATCGTTATTGCCTTGGTACCAAAGTTTGAATTGATTGATTTCTTGCGGTGAGAGTAGCGCGAAACGCTCGTATATTGCTTTCACGGATTTGTAAAATTCTTTTCCGCCCTTTGCCGCTTGCGCAGAAAAACCAAACTCCGACATCACGTCTTTGAGATCGAGATTGCCTTCGAAAAGATTAGGGTGAAAGACGAGACCATTAGGTGCTTTACACCACACTTCATGAAAAATGAAGTCGATGAACTCCTGTATTTTGTCCATCTGGTGCGGCACGTAGGTGTACGAAAACAGCATCAGTCTTGAACCTGCTGATTATTTGGCTTGCCCGGCTTTTCTTTGTCGAGTATGGCTTTTATCAGCAGCACCTTTTCCACTGAGTCACCCAGCTGCTCATGGATCTCCTTGATCAATGCATTGTTATCCTCCCCGCCATGTTCAAAGCGTGACCGCAATGCCTCCATCAAGGCCTGCGCATGACCACCAATGGTTTCACGCTTGCCAAAGGTCGCCATAGTGATCTTGTTAATCGACGCGCCTAGCGTGTTGTAGTCTGGATTGCTGATGCTTACTTCACCACTCGTTTTGTCCTTCGCGAACACCAGTACCTTATCCGGTTTGCTATCGGAAATCAGAAAAGGCGTGTGGGTAGTGATCAGCATTTCGTGAGTATCGTCAGTGCCGCTAAAACACTGGCGCAAGCGGGTGATAAAGTTTGATCGCCAATCTGGGTTGAAATGTGTTTCTGGCTCGTCTAATAAAAACAGGCTGTTAGAGTTGCGAAACAGCAAGCAGAGGCCAAGGCTATGTAACAACTGGTGCTCCCCGTCAGACAGTTCTTTCAGCATCATTGGCTCCGCTACGCCTTTTTTTGAAAAGCGCACAAATTTGAAACGCATGATGCGCTGATCCGACGCCAGCGTTGGCACGGTTTCGCTGGCGTAGTTGCTCGTTGATTCGTACAACTCGGTCTTTAGCGTGTCACTTACGGAATACAGATTGAGTGTTAGCAAGACTTGAAAGGCCTGGAACAGCGCCAATGGTGATTGATAAAAGTCGTCATAAAATTCTCACGAAACGCTAGCTTGGTCGCTTCGTTCACCCAGTAATCCAATACCAAGGTGTCAATGGCCTCGTCAATAAACCAGCAGGTGGCACAGCGTTTCAATCGGGTGACGATAGGGTCGAAGTTGGTCGCTGAATTTGGCCCGGCTTCCAGCAACTGCATCAGGTTGACGCGGTGCTCACCTGTTTCGCTGTCCGTCGTTAGCGCGGGGTGATTGCTACCAAAGGTATTAGCAACATCAGTGGCAACAGCGATGCTGTGGCGGATAATAATGCGGAATTCGATAAGCTTTTCTACCCCCACATCTTCGCGGAAGGGTTGAAGTGTCGCTTCGTCTTGAAACAACAAGTTGCACAACAAGATGGCTTGGCTAAAACCATTGTCAAGATACGCCAACCGCGTTTCAGGGCGACCAGGATACGGAAGCTGTTCTTTCAGGCTGTTCCAATATTCGTCGAACTGCACGAAGCGCATTTTAAAAAATGGCAGACTAAGAATTTCGTTCTCGCCCGACGAGTACCCCAGAACATATTCGGGCAGCAAAAAGTCGCGCTCTCGCTCACTACACAAGCCATCATCGGCAAGGCTCTCGCTGAACGCAGCAAAGTTCTTTGGGTTTAGCCAATACATTTGCGGTGATACTTGTGGTTCTTTGTTCACTCGTACACGGGCGTAACGCTCACTTTCAGGCAGAGCATCGAATGGCAGCTTGATCAGATACTCCAGCTCGTAGGCATTGGGAATGCTGTCGATTTCTTTTTTGTTGTCTTTCTCGTCTTTTGAAAACGCATCAGGCAAAAAACTACGACGTACGCGCTGCACTTCAAGCTGGAAGAAGATGGCGGCAAGCACCTCAAGCAAGTTAGATTTGCCACTGCCATTGGGCCCAGCACAGACGAAGGGCGCAAAACCATCAAGCTTTGCTCGTTCATCTTGTAAACTCCATTCGCTTCGAAAGTGATGCTCAAACCCATAGGGCAGGCTACGGAAGCCTGCAGGGTCGGTGATCTTGAGGCGCACCAATTTCACGCCTGTGCCGCCCTAAGTTCCATGAGGTTGCCTGCGTCGTCAAACGCCTGTTTTAGCGTGCCTATGGCCAACGCTTTAAACACCCAGTCTTTAATATTCTCGTAGTCGCTAATACCCAGCTCGATTTCATCATCCGGGCACAGTTCCGCCAGTCGGGTTTGCGCCGCCTCCGAGAAGCGTTGAACCGAAAACGGCGTGCTACCCAATTGACGGCGATACGCCTCCAGCCAGTGCCAGATCAACGTCGCTCGCGCCTTCCCGTCCTCAAGTGCCAGCGGCAAGAGAGGATCTGGCAATTTGATAGTGAGGCCTTGTTCAGCAATAGCTTGTAGGGGTTCTACTGCCATCGCTTTGTCGTGCTCTGGTTGTATAGTCGGCGTTGACACGCATGACAAATCTAACTCGCCCTTAAACGCATGTTGGCTCAATGCTCCGTATAGCGCAGCCAATTCGGTTATGTGTCTCTTGTACTGCTCTCGTAGTTTGTCAATTTTTAAGACGAATTTCGAGAATGACAGCTGCAAGTCGAGGGAGGGTTTGATGACGACCAACTTCTTTAGGTCTTTGATATTTACTCGGGGAGCGGCTCCACCACCGATCAGTCCCTCTAGTTTCGCTTTGAAGTGAACGGATTCAAGCAGTGCGCATAAGAATTCTGGCCTATTGGCGGGACTTGCCTGAAACAGCATCATTCTTTGTCCGAGGCAAATTTTCTCTCTGCCAATAATTCTTGCGGCGTTACCAAGTCTGCCACCTTCCCGTGAGTAAATAATGTCATTAGGTATTGGAACGTGCCTTAAAGTTCGATGATCGAAAATCTTATCGTCAACTTAGTAAGCTGTTGTCAAGTCAAGGTGGCCGTCGATAATATCGCTTGAACGCACGCAGTAATAGCCCGTATTAGCGTCGTTATATTCCGGCGTGCTGTGAGGACAATCGATAACCAACTTACAGAGTCCTTCAATGGTGGAGGTTGGCCATCCCATCTCATTCCGAACCGGATCACCAAACGTTTCCAGAAACACACTCTTGAGTATGTCGTCAAGCTGCTGCCGATGTTTTTTGCGTTGGGCGATTAGACCTTCCACTTTGCCGAGCAGATGGGCAATGCGGATTTGGTCATCGAGTGGCGGGAGTTCTATTTCAAGATCTCGAACTATCGTTGCAGAAAGATTTTTAAGTGCAACACCGCGACCTTGCTTGATAAGTTTCTGCTTGTTGCTCGCGAACCAAGTCTTGAGATAGCTCAGATTTATTTCATCATCTCTTCGTGGTCGAATACCTAGAATTGCTTGATTGGTCGATAGCTGCTTTCCACTGATTCCAACTTTTCCTATAGACCCGTACATTGCAAACAATAGAGTGCCTTTGGGAAACAATTTGCCACGAATATTTTTTAAGCCTTCGATCGAAATATGCTCTTCAGTCGAGTAGACAACACCGTTTTCCGCAGTCTCAATGTCGGAAATCTTAGCCCAAGGGATATCTCCTTTGAAATACTCAGGGTGATTTCTCGATGGTGTGCCGCCGCTTGAAATATCGCAAACTTCAGAAAGCTTGACCTTTCTCATCTCGCCATTCCCCTCAATTCCAACAACTTCCGAACGATGCCACTTTTTACTGCCCCATTTTTATTCATGCTCATCTCCCTTTCGCTCTTCCATCGCAGCCTCAATGAGCGTGTGTTCTCTTTCCAGCTCAATGCGCAG
>JAYWIG010000112.1:0-3819 GCA_043789035.1 Betaproteobacteria bacterium | reverse complement strand
ACATGGCCCATTTGTGATGAACACGCAGCAAGAAATTCGTCAAGCGATGAACGATTATCAACAGACACAATTTGGCGGTTGGCCTTGGCCTGATGATTCGCCAGTCCATGGGATTGAGCTTGTTCGATTTGCAAAGTACCCCGACGGGCGAGTTGAGACTGGGTAGAATTGTTGTCATGAAAAATTATAAAATTGCAACTATCCCCGGCGACGGCATTGGTAAAGAAGTTATCCCGGTCTGTACAGAAGTACTGAAAGTACTTGCCGCAACAAGTAACTTCACCTTAGAGTTTGAAGACTTCGAATGGGGTGGTGATTACTATCGTAAGCATGGCGTGATGATGCCCAATGATGGCCTAGATGCATTGCGTCATAAAGATGCGATTTTATTTGGGTCTGCAGGGGATCCGCATATTCCTGATCACATTACGCTATGGGGCTTGCGGCTGAAAATTTGCCAAGGCTTCGATCAATACGCCAACGTGCGGCCAACGCGGATATTGCCCGGTATTGATGCACCATTGAAGCGCTGCAAGATGGAGGATTTGAACTGGGTTATCGTTCGCGAAAATTCCGAAGGCGAGTATGCCGGTGTTGGCGGCCGAGTGCATCAAGGGCATCCGATTGAAGTAGCGACCGATGCTTCGATGATGACGCGGGTAGGTGTTGAACGAGTTATACGTTACGCCTTTAAACTTGCTCGTTCGCGGCCACGCAAGCTGCTGACTGTGATTACCAAGAGTAATGCACAGCGCCATGGCATGGTGATGTGGGATGAAATTGCGGTTCAAATTTCCAAAGAGTTCCCTGATGTGAAATGGGACAAGGAATTGGTGGATGCTGCGACCGCTCGAATGGTGAATCGCCCCGCAACCTTAGACACTATAGTTGCCACTAACCTTCACGGTGATATTTTGAGCGACTTAGCGGCAGCACTGGCAGGTAGCTTAGGCATTGCGCCCACTGGCAATGTCGACCCAGAGCGTCGGTATCCGTCAATGTTTGAACCGATTCATGGCTCCGCATTTGACATTATGGGCAAGGGCTTGGCTAACCCTATCGGTACGTTTTGGTCAGCTGTCATGATGCTTGATCATATTGGCGAGCCGCAAGCGGCTCTGAAGCTGATGAAGGCGATTGAGAAAGTGACCGCCAATCCAACCTTACATACCGGCGACTTAGGTGGTAATGCAACGACTGTTCAAGTGACTGCGGCTGTTTGTGCTGAACTTGCCGGTAAATGAAGACGAAACCGAGATACGAAGGTGTTTGGCCTGCGCTACTGACACCGCTTAAAGAAGATTTGTCTATTGACATTGATGCTTTAGTCGCGCATTCGAAAAGTTTGCTGATTGCAGGCTGTGCAGGAATAACACCATTTGGTACGACTGGCGAAGGCCCATCGTTTAACGTTGCGGAACGCATTGCTGCAATTGACGGGTTGATTGTAGGAGGTGTGCCAGCCGAGCGCATCCTCGTATCGACAAGTTGCGCTGCCTTACCTGATGTTGTGGCGCTTACGCGGCATGCGGTGCAAGCTGGTACCTATGGTTGCTTAATGTTGCCGCCATTCTTTTTGAAAGGCATGCCCGATGAAGGCATCATCAATGCTTATCGTTGGGTGATCGATCAGGTGAATGATCCGAGATTGCAGATTGTTTTGTATCACATCCCCCAAATCGCTGGTCTAGGTTTAAGCAAGCACGTCGTTTATACGCTGCTCACTCAGTACCCAGAAACAATTATTGGTATCAAAGACAGCAGTGGTAATCGAACAGGGTCTTTGGCGTTTGCGAATGCCTTTATGCCACCGCTTCAAGTATGGGTTGGCAATGAACCTGATTTGCAGACCATGGCGGCTATTGGTAGTAAAGGCGCAGTCAGCGGTGTTGGTAATGTGATGCCGCATTTATTGCAGCGTTTGACGGGTGTTGTTAAGCCGAAATCCCCAGTCCTAACTCCCGAAAGAGATGCTGGTCGGGTGCAGCAATTTATCGACATACTAAACTGCTATGTCATGACATCTGCCTTCAAAGGTGTGATGGTGACTCTCACGGGTAACGAGGGTTGGCGCAGAGTTCGGCCTCCACTGGTTGCGCTGACTGATGAGGAGTTTTTTCGGTTGAAGCAGCAACTTGAAGTGTTTGAACTCGATCAAAAAATTGATTAATTCTTAATCATTTCTTCGTAAACCGCGCTGGCGCGTTCTTCGTGGATGCCATTTCGCAGGTCAAAAAGCCGTCTAAATTAGTGAGTGCTGCCCATAGCACCTTAGCTATCTACTTTTGATGTATTGAGCGGTGTCGCAGATTTGACGACCGGTCGAAATACTTTAACAGCAGAACCGACTGTTAAGTAATGAAAAAAATCAAGGTTTTACCCACTATATTTCATTTTTGTTCGCGTTCATTCCTCTTTTTTAGCCATCAGTCACCTAGGCCATGACGAGGTAAATCCGTGCGCCTAATCTGTTCGGAAGGAACGAAGAATTTCGCTTCTATCCAACAATGCCAGTGAAAGAAATGAAGTTATACGGTTTACTCGATTTAATCGGTCAGCACAAAACATTTTGTTTTGTGCCTTCGTTCGTACTTTCATTTTTGCTTTTAGTTGCTACAGGTTTGGCCAATTCGGCATTTGCTCGTGGCACCCCTGCTGGTACGGTCATCTCCAATCAGGCAGAGCTAAATTATTCACAACAAGGTGTTTTTGGCGCGGTAGCTAAAAGCAATTCAGTTCAGATTATCGTTTATAAGGTCATTGATGTAGCGGTTCAGTCGCTCGACGCCGGAGGCGTTCCAACTGGTTCGCCCGATGCGGCAGTACCGTTGAGTTTCAAAGTAACTAATTTGGGAAATAGCCCAGAAGTTTTTCGCTTAGAAAGGGCTGTACTTTCGACGCCAGGTGATTTCACGCCGACTATATCCTCGTCAGGTTCGATCTTTATTGAAAACGGTCTTCAAGCGGGGTTTCAGGCAAGCGGGCCTTATGCCGATACCCAGTACATTGCTGGTAGCAATGACTTAAATTTAGCCGCTGATGGGTCTTATACCGTTTATCTTTCAAGTGATTTTCCTGCCAACTTAACTAATGGTCATCAAGGTCGCGCATCAATTCGCGCGGTATCAGTCACTTTTGGTGCTTCTGGTTCAGTACCAGGCACTTCAGTGCCGAGCGCTGCGAGCGTTGGCGGTTTTGCGATCGTAGGCGCATCGCGGGCAGTTGCCGAAGCTACAGGAGGCTATGTTGTTACTGGTTTGCGCTTGATCATGACTAAAACGCAAGTTGCAGTACGCGCCCCGAATGGGAGCAGCGACCTCATTTCAGGCGCGGAATGTGATTACCTTGTTGATATTCAACTGCAAGGATCTACCGGCAACATTGATGACGTTCTGGTGGAGGATCCGCTCCCAGCAACACTTCGCTATTTAGCCAATTCACTCAAGATTAACGGCGTCGCGAAAACCGACCTAGCAGACGCTGATGAAGCGCAAGTCGTTAACGAAAAAATTTCTATCAAACTTGGACGTTTAGTGCCAAGTAATCGTTTTTCCATCACTTACACCACCCGACTTCAATGAGGCCAACAATGAACTTTAAGAAATTCTCTATGCATCAGGCATTAGGCGCTGGCTGCGCCATTGCTTTACTTTTTAGTGCGCCTAGTTTTGCGCAGCCCATTGCATCGAACGCCCAAAAGAGTGGCGTCTCAGTCACCCATGTCGCTGAAGTTGAAACAACCGTCACTTCAGTGGATGGAAAAAAAGAACTACGACGCGCACCTGCTGCCAAGGTAGAGCCGGGTAAGGTAGTGGTGTA
>JAYWIG010000111.1:0-57124 GCA_043789035.1 Betaproteobacteria bacterium | reverse complement strand
ACTTGAATTTTAACCGCTAAGCTCTAGTTTTAATTGGATTTCTGCCTGTACCTTTAAAGTTTTCCGAAGCGTATCCAGCCATTAAAACCATCAAAGCCAGTTCAATTCGCCCGCGATTCAGTCGCTAATTCAGGAAGCAGATTTTGAAACTTTGATTGCGTCGTCTCGAATGCACCTTCATTCAAAGATAGGCCCTCTCCCGCGAGTATCGAAATGCCACTCAAATCGTCATTTGATGGTTTCAGCAAGCACCTTAGCAAACACGTCCGAATCCACATTGCCACCACAAAGCGGCAAGCCAATCGGCATACTTCCATCCGACGGTAAGCGACCATTTTTTTGCTCTTGTAACGCAGCGGCTAGCGGCGCTGCACCGGCACCTTCCGATACGTTATGAGTATCAGAAAAATAAACGCGCATGGCTTGCGCTATTTCTACATCGGTGACTTGCACAATGCGACTGATGCCGGCACGAATCATGTTTAACGCGTCAATATCTGGTAAGCGACATGCCAAACCGTCGGCTAAAAGCGTTGTCACCGGTGCTTCGATGACTGACCCGGCCGCAAACGATAACGCATAGGCCTGCGCATGAGCCGACACCACACCAACCACTTCGCAATCGATGCCGAGAGCATCGCGAGCAATCACTGCTGCGCACGCGCCTGAACCCATACCGATAGGCACATAAACCCGCTTTAAGTCGGGCGATGCCTCGAAGAGCTCTATCCAGTAAGAAGCTACGCCTAACAAAAGATCTTTGTGAAAAGACGGCACCATATGCCAGTTCTTATCCTTAGCCATCTGTGCAGCGAACTCGCGACTTTCTTGAAAGTCTTCACCATGCTCTATGAGGTCTACGCCGAGTGCGCGCATGGCCGCATTTTTTTCGATGCTATTTCTTTTAGGCACGACGATGGTTGCTTTCAACCCATGGAGCTTCGCAGCGATACCGACTGATTGGCCATGGTTGCCCCGTGTACCACTAATAACACCTTTACAGTTCGATTCTCTATGTTTAAGTGATTCGAAATAGGTCAGGCCACCTCTAACTTTGAAGGCACCCGCAGGAGTATGGTTTTCATGCTTAACCACCACCTTGGTTTGTAATCGCTCAGCCAATAAAGGCCAGGCATGCGCTAATGTGGGCCTCATATACCGATAAACCATTTCTTGGCCAGCCCGCAACTCGGCTAAAGAAGGTTTAAACATTAATTTTTCCAATAACCGAATTAATACAAGTACCGCCTAACCAGATCGAATCGCCTTTGTAGGTAATCGAGATCTGCCCATCTCTATCAATCGCTCTGCCTTGACGAGCACGATGCTCAGCTAATCCTGCTTTCACGTGATCACGCAAGTAGTAGGCCACTGCGCCGTTGCCACTGCCACAGACTGGGTCTTCTGGCACGCCTAGGGCAGGTGCAAAAGATCGAACTTCGAACTTGCCTTTCTCATCATAGGGGCCGAACACATTCACCCCAGTGAGATTAAGCTTTCGACTAAGCGCAGCAATCGCATTCAGGTTTGGCTTGATAGCCAATAACACATAGGCAGCACTAACCGGCACAGTAAGCCAGCGCGGGCCAAGGTCAACAATTTTAGGTTCGTCGGCAAGCTCACAGCCCAACGCCAACGATAATTCATTGACTGACTGTTGAGTGATCGTTGTGAGTTGGGCAGCTGGAAGTTGCAACTGAGCACTAGCCGCCTCGGTATTGACTTCGATAGCGATATCGCCCACGCCACATCGTTGCGTTAAGCTAAGCGAAGCACCTTTCAACCCTTGTTGATGTGCAACCGCAAATGCACTGCCAAGCGAAGGATGGCCCGCAAACGGCAACTCTGCTCCAGGCGTAAAAATTCGGATGGCATAACCTGACGCTGACACATCAGTCACGAAAGTCGTTTCAGAAAGATTCGTCCAACGTGCAATTTGCTGCATTCGCTCGGTGCTTAGCTCTTCGATATCGAACTCAGTTTCAAAAATTACGGCGACAGGGTTGCCTGTAAACGGCTGACATGGCGATGCACTAAAGACATCGACTTGATAGAAGGGAATAGTTTTCATGTTGACAGTGTAATGCTGGCATTGATGGAGCAACATAGGCAGCGAAAACAAAACGCTACCTCGCGGCTTGGGCGGTTTACCATGCCAGTTTCCGATCTTGCTAGTATGCCGCTATGAATGAAAATAACACCCCAGCATTAAGCCCAACTTTGACCCCGCTTTGGACACCATCCGCTGAGCGTATTGCCAGCGCACGCGTCACGCATTTTCAAAGTTACGTTGAACAACGCCTGAGTAAAAAATTCAACGGTGTCAACGATCTTTGGCGATGGTCTATCCAAGACCTCAATGGCTTTTGGCAAGCTATCTGGGATTACCATGAAATAAAAACTCACACCCCCTATGACAAGCCTTTAAGCGTTCGAAAGATGCCCGGCGCGAAATGGTTTTCTGGCGCAACGCTCAACTTCGTAGAGCACATATTTAAGAACCGCGCTCGAACGTCAGCAGCAATTACTTATGTAGGGGAAAACGGTGCTCGGCATGACGTGTACTGGCCAGAATTGGAGCAACGAGTCGCGTCACTCGCGCAACAGTTACGTGGCTTTGGTGTTGTCAAAGGCGACAGAGTAGCAGCATTCTTACCGAACACCCCCGAATGCATCATTGCGTTTTTAGCGGTTGCCAGCATAGGCGCAATTTGGTCAGTTTGCGCGCCAGATATGGGGCCTGTTTCAGTACTTGATCGATTCAAGCAAATCGAGCCAAAAGTTTTACTGGCTTGTTCTAGCTATGAATACGGCGGTAAGGTTTTCGATAGACAAGCAGTTGTCGACGAGCTTAAAGCCTCATTGCCATCGGTCAACACTCTATTGATGATGGATGACTTTAGCCGAGCACCTTGCTCGCTCCACATTGAACCCATGGAATTCGACCACCCGATTTGGATAGTCTATTCATCGGGTACCACTGGCCTGCCCAAGCCGATTGTGCACGGGCATGGCGGTATTTTGCTCGAATCGCTGGTGTCGCAGCTAGTGAATGATGTGGGGCCAACCGATAGGTATCTACAGATCTCAAGCACCGGATGGATTGTGTGGAACTTACACATGGCTGCGCTACTCGTGGGCACAACCGTCTGTATTTACAACGGTAACCCGGGCTTCCCTGATTTAAATCGAATCTGGCAACTGATCGATGATGAACAAATTACGTTGCTCGGCTCCGGCGCTGCGTTCTATGCCAACTGCATGAAGGCAGGTATTGAGCCTGCCAAAAACTTTTCATTAAAAAGTTTAAAGACACTTGCATCAACCGGCTCACCATTATCGGAAGATGCCTACCGCTGGATTTATGCAAATATTAAAGCTGACATGTGGCTTAACTCCGTATCAGGCGGTACCGATTTTTCGGGTGGCTTTATTGTCGGCAGCCCGACGTTACCTGTATACGCTGGTG
The DNA here is from genome assembly GCA_043789035.1 of Betaproteobacteria bacterium. Lineage (GTDB taxonomy): Bacteria > Pseudomonadota > Gammaproteobacteria > Burkholderiales > Burkholderiaceae_E > JAYWIG01. The sequence goes on along the minus strand of JAYWIG010000111.1, from coordinate 53,655 downwards.
AAATGCAAATACGTTGTTTAGGGCATGCCGTGTTTGCTTTTAACGACTTGGGCCAAGAAGTAATCGATGAAGTTGGCGAGTTAGTCTGCATTGAGCCTGTACCCTCCATGCCCTTATATTTTTGGAACGATGAGGGTGACAAACGCTACAAGGAGAGCTACTACGACACCTTTGCAGCACCCGCGCATTCACCGGACGTGATTCCGTGGCGACATGGCGATTGGCTAAAGATTACACCGCGCGGTGGCGGCATTATTTATGGCCGCTCGGACGCCACAATTAATCGCTACGGCATACGAATGGGTACGGCAGAGTTGTATCGCGTGGTTGAAGCGTTTGATGAAGTAATCGATTCCATGGTGGTTGATTTGGAATACCTCGGCCGCGAAAGCTATATGCCGCTCTTCGTCGTGCTGCGCTCGGGATTGACTTTAGACGCCGCGCTGATCGAAAAATTAAAGGCCGCGATTCGAACCGGATTGTCAGCGCGGCACGTACCTAACGATGTATTCCAAGTACCCGAAGTTCCACGAACTTTGACCGGTAAAAAGCTTGAGCTTCCGATTAAAAAAGTCTTGCTTGGGCAACCGGTTGAAAAAGTCACCAACCCTGGAGCCATGAGTAACCCAGGAAGTTTGGCTTGGTATGTGGAGTTTGCAAGAAACCGGGAGAGTTAAAGAGACTTCTTAAAGGGATTGCGAATAGTGAGCGTGCCTTCAACAAGCAATCCATCTTGCATATCTTCGGAATACAACGTCGCACACTGCGCAGCAAGCGCTGACGCCACGATCAAAGCATCGTAAAACGCTAGTTGATAGCGTTCGGCAATGGTCCGAGCGCGCTGATGGATCTCAAAAGTCAATGTTTCAACAGCACAAATACTCGCAATATTTGTCAAGAACTCGTCGATCTGATCCCAAGAGCACCCAAGTTTTTTTCGGGCCACGGAAGTTACTTCATTAAAGACCTGGACGCTCAAAATAACTTCTTCCGTCATTACCACTTCGGCTTGATTTGCCTTTGTCTCATCCTCAGACATCAAGTAAAGAATGACATTGCTATCAACGAATGCCTTATCTCTCATTGCTGGTCTCTCGGTCGAATTTAAAATCAGCAGGCACTATGCCGCGAAATTTACGGATTCGCACCAAGAAATCTGAAGCCTTAGGCTTTCGTTCGATTTCGAAAGCCCTCGCATTGGCCGGTAATCGCACGTCAATTTCATCGCCCTCTTGAAGCTTCAAGGCTTCCACAACGGAGGCGGGAATGCGAATGGCTAGGCTATTACCCCACTTTGCAACTTGCATGAGAACCTCTTTGGATATACATTTATATGATGTATATCTTATGAGTATCACGCACGCCTTGTCAAGAACTGTATCGGTTTGGTAACTAGCCACTTCTGGGTGACGATCAGGACACATTTGTCGAAAATTTCGATTTTTTTACTTGGCCTTGTGATGAAGGCTAAGCATAATCGACTAAGGCATAAGTTTTACAAAAACGAAACGCCACAAAACTAAGAACACAATTCGCAGGAGACATCTTTGCCATGAGCAATCTATCCGATTCACTAAATCTTTCCGTCAGCCTCGACGACAAATACACTCTCGACTATGGCCGCGCTTTTATGAGCGGCACCCAAGCCTTAGTGCGCTTGCCAATGCTGCAAAAGCAGCGCGATGAACGCGCAGGTTTGAACACTGGTGGCTTTATTTCTGGCTATCGCGGCTCGCCACTGGGCGGCGTTGACCAAGCGTTGTGGAAAGCAAAGAAACACCTACAAGCAAAAAACATTGTCTTTCAGCCCGGCTTAAATGAAGATCTCGCGGCAACTAGTGTTTGGGGCTCTCAGCAAGTCAACCTTGCATACGGTGGAGCGGGAAACAAAAGCAAAGCAAAGGTCGATGGTGTTTTTGCCATGTGGTACGGCAAAGGCCCGGGTGTGGATCGCTCTGGCGATGTGTTTAAACATGCGAACGCCGCAGGTTCGAGCAAACACGGCGGTGTTCTGGTTCTAGCAGGCGATGATCATGGCGCAAAGAGCTCAACCTTACCTCATCAGTCTGACCACATCTTCAAAGCCTGCGGCCTGCCGGTTTTTTATCCATCCACCGTTCAAGAGTATTTAGACCTTGGCCTGCATGGGTGGGCCATGTCACGCTATAGCGGTTTATGGATGGCGATGAAAACCGTGACAGAAGTGGTAGAAGCCTCAAGCCGCGTTGAGATCGATAGTGATAGAGTAAATATCATTACGCCAGACGATTTCGAGGTGCCTGCCGACGGCCTAAACATTCGTTGGCCAGATTCACCCCTCGCGCAAGAAGCTCGCCTACTTGACTATAAGTTTTATGCAGCACTGGCCTATGTACGCGCCAATAAACTCAATGCCAATGTGATCGATTCACCCAACGCATGGTTCGGTATTGTGACGGCCGGCAAGGCCTATCTTGATACTCGCCAAGCGCTAATGGAACTTGGGCTTGACGAAGAGGCCTGCAAGCAAATTGGGATTCGATTGTTTAAGTGCGCGGTTGTGTGGCCGCTCGAAGCGCAAGGTGTGAGTGCTTTTGCGACAGGTTTGCAGGAAATTTTAGTCGTCGAGGAAAAGCGCCAAATTCTAGAGTACGCACTAAAGGAAGAGCTCTATCACTGGAGCGATGATGTGCGCCCCAAAATTTACGGCAAGTTCGATGAGAAGGACGGCAAGGGCGGTGAATGGGCAGTGCCAATGGGCCAATGGCTGCTACCGGCCCACTATGAGCTTTCTCCTGCCATTATCGCCAGAGCCATCGCCGCCAGATTACTGACCCCCGGCAAACACGGCAGCCGCTTTGCGCTCACTCGCGACATGCGAGAGCGCATCGAAGCTCGCATCAACATTCTCGATAACAAAGAACGCGCTTTAGCTCAGCCAGCAACGATTGTCGATAGAACGCCGACCTTCTGCGCTGGCTGCCCACATAACACTTCCACTCGTGTCCCCGAGGGTTCACGCGCTATTGCCGGTATTGGTTGCCACTATATGGCCACTTGGATGCCGGAGCGTCGAACCGAAACATTTACACAAATGGGTGGTGAAGGTGTGCCTTGGATCGGGCAGGCACCGTTTACCGATGAGACGCATATCTTCGCTAACCTAGGTGATGGCACTTACTTTCATTCGGGCATATTAGCGATTCGCGCTGCGATTGCTGCTAACGTCAATATCACCTACAAGATACTGTACAACGATGCGGTTGCCATGACCGGCGGCCAACCGATTGATGGCACGCTCTCTGTTCCACAGATCGTCATGCAAATGCGTGCCGAGCGCGCCAAGAAGATTGCCATCGTGACTGACGATCCAGAAAAGTTCGATGGCATCGAAGAGGTGGCAGGCATAGAGATTCATCACCGCGACCATTTAGATTTTGTGCAAAAGCAGATGCGCGAGATCGAAGGTTGCACGATTCTTATTTACGATCAAACCTGTGCCAGTGAAAAACGTAGACGGCGAAAGAAAGTCGTCGATGGCGTACCCGGATTTCCTGATCCGGCAAGACACATGGTGATTAACGAAGCCGTGTGTGAAGGCTGTGGCGATTGTTCAGTGCAGTCTTCCTGCGTGGCTATCGAACCCTTAGAAACCCCCTTCGGCCGCAAGCGACAAATCAACCAGTCAGCGTGCAATAAAGACTATTCATGCGTGAATGGCTTTTGCCCGAGCTTTGTATCGGTGGAGGGCGGACAGCTGAAAAAGGGAAAGGCAAAGTCAACTCCTACAGAAGATTGGGCGGCGCTTGCTGAGGCGCTTGAGCCTCCAACCCAACTGCCGATTGAAGGAATTAGCAACAGCACTTACGGCATCTTAGTCACAGGCGTGGGTGGTTCTGGTGTTGTCACGATTGGGCAATTGCTGGGCATGGCGGCACATATCGAAGGCAAAGGCGTTTCGGTACTCGACATGGCTGGGCTTGCGCAAAAAGGTGGCGCGGTGTTTTCACATGTACAGATCGCAAAGCAGCAAGAGCAATTATTTTCGACCCGCATCGCTACCGGTGAAGCTGATCTGCTTATAGGGAGCGACTTGATTGTGGCTGCTGGCCAGGAAGCATTATCCAAAATGCGCCCATCAGTCACGCGTGCCGTCGTAAATTCTGACGTACAACCGACTTCTGAATTTATACGCAATCGTGATTGGTCGATCTCAAACGAAGATTTGAAAAACAATATCCTCACTGCCGCCGGGCAAAAGGAAATCGATTTTATCGATGCCAATGCCCTTGCCGTTGCGCACATGGGCGATGCACTTTACACCAATCCATTACTGATGGGTTACGCGTGGCAACGGGGTTGGATTCCGCTGTCTCGACAAGCCATCATGAAAGCGATTGAACTGAACGATATGTCGATCGCGAGCAATGTGAAAGCATTTTGTATCGGGCAACTTGCTGCCGTAAAACCGGAACTAGTGGCATTACGAAGTGGCGCGCCAAAGCTACAAACCGTCGAGTTTAAACGCAACGCTAAACAATCTAACCAGCCACTTGAGGAGGTGATGGCCTTGCGGGCGAAAGAGTTAACGCTGTACCAGAACAAGGCTTACGCGGACCGCTATTTAAATGCAGTGAATCGCATTGGCGTGCTTGAAAGAAAACTGGGGCTAGATGACGAGCTATCCAAGGCCGTTGCCCACAACCTATTCAAACTAATGGCTTACAAAGATGAGTATGAAGTCGCAAGACTCATGAGCACGGCCGCTTTCAAAGAAAAGATTGCCGCACAATTCGAAGGTGATTACACCTTGGCCTACCACCTAGCGCCGCCCATACTTTCACGCATTGACCCAAAAACTGGTAGGCCGGCCAAAATTCGTTTTGGCTCTTGGCTTGGGGCCGGGTTTGGGTTGTTGGCAAGAATGAAGTTTCTACGGGGCAGCTTTCTTGATGTATTTGGAGCCACTCTTGAAAGACGTTTAGAACGTTCGTTAATTAACGAATACTTTTCATTAATTGATTTGCTCACGAATTCGCTTAGTTCTTCTAAACACACGTTAGCATTGCGGTTAGCGAAGATTCCTGAGGATATTCGAGGTTACGGGCCAGTCAAGATGCTTGCGATGGAGAATGCCAAAGTAAAGCGCAATTTGGTGCTCGATGAATTTAACTGTACAGCTTAGCGCTCTTCTTCCGGCAATGCCGGTTGGGAGCGGCGTCGCAACAAAGTTGCAGCGACGCCGCTGACCACGATCATGCTCATGCCAAGCCATGAATGCCAAGTCAGCACATCGCTAAAAATCCAAACTCCAAAGAGTGCGCTAAACAGTACGCCGGTGTATTGCAAACATGCCGCTGTTAAGGTCGAATCACTCGTCCCACCGCTGTAAGCGCGGGTTAGTAGCACTTGACCTACAACGGCTAGTAAGCCCAAAGGCACTAGCAAAGCGACGCCCTTCCAAGTCACGGGCGACCAGCCGATAAAGCAAGCGACTATTGCGCCACCAACCGCCGCACACAAAGAAAAATAAAACACCACTCGATAGCTAGGCTCACCCACTCTACCCAAGGCTGCAACTTGAATATACGCAATTGCAGCGCCGATGCCGCTGAGTAGACCGATAAAGCCGTGCCAGAGTTGGTTCTGTGCAATGGTCGGCCGCAGAATCAAACCCACTCCGGCGAACCCAACCAGCACTGTCACGATGAGCCAGCTATCAAACATCGAATCATCTCGCTGTCCGGCACTTCCTTGTAGGCGCAGCATCAACGCGCCACCAATTAAGAAGGCAGCCAACCAAATCGATGACATGTAGTTTAGGGTCATCGCTGTTGAAAGCGGCAACCCTGCGATGGCGTAAAACCAAGTTGCCAACGACAGCACCCCAATCACACTACGCTGTACATGCAACGCCGGATATTGGGTTTTTAAGGAACCGCCTTTGACGCGAATCACAAGATAAATAATCAGCGCACTTAAGCCACCGCGATAAGCCACCAGCTCAGCGGTATTGAAATCATTGGCGGCGAATTTGATGACTACCCCCATCAAAGAAAACGCCAACGAGGCGATCACCATCCAAATCGCTTGCTTCATAGTGCAGCTTGTTTCAACTCAACCCCCTTGCATTAGCCCAACCTGCTCACGCAACTCCAAGATGCGATCTTGCCAATAGCGCTGTGAGTTAAACCACGGGAAGGCTGCTGGGAATGCAGGATCTTCCCAACGTCGAGCAATCCAAGCTGAATAGTTGATCAGCCTTAAAGTTCGGAGTGGTTCAATCAATTGCAATTGCCTGTCGTCAAATTCTAAAAAGTCTTCATAGCCTGTGAGCACCTCCCTCACTTGGCGCTTCATATCTTCTGAATCGCCCGAAAGAAGCATCCACAAATCTTGTACTGCTGGCCCCATGCGTGCATCATCGAGATCGACAAAATGCGGGCCGGCCGCGATGCTGGAGTTGCCTCTGTCCTCTGTCCAAAGAATATTTCCTGGATGGCAATCGCCATGCAATCGAATATGTTCCATAGTGCCTGCTCGCTCGAACCCAGCCGCAATCGCATCAAGCGATTGATCGACAATCGCCTTCCAGCTTGCGAGTAATTCTGGCGGCACCATACCTGAGGCTAGCAAGAACTCCCTAGACTCATACCCGAACGATTCAATGTTCAAGGTCGGTCGCGTCGCAAATGGCTTGGCACGCCCAACCACGTGAATCCGCGCGATAAAGCGCCCTACCCACTGCAAGACCCTGGCTTGATCAAGCTCCGGCGCGCGCCCTCCGCAGCGCGGTGACACACTAAAACTAAACTCTTCGAATTGGTTTAAGGTTGTCGCCGCGACAACTAAAGGCGCAACCATTGGAATCTCTTCGGCTTCAAGTTCTTGCGCAAATTCATGCTCTTCGAGTATTTGGGCTCGCGTCCAGCGCTCTGGCCGATAGAATTTCACCACCACTTGTGGATGAACACCCAAGTAGGGCGATTCAAGATAAACCAGATAAACCCGATTTTCGTAACTGTTCAACGACAGCATGCGACCATCGCCCATTAACCCAACGCTGGCTATGGCATCAAGAACTTTATCGGGTGTTAACTTCGAATAAGGGTGGTTATTAATTAGCACTTAGTTTGCACTCAATGCTCTCATCACCGCGAAGGTTTCCGCCAAATGGCTTCTATACGCTTGATCAACACTGGTTTTTACAATCACGGTATTCGTTTTCTCACTCACCCAAATCATTTGCCCCCAAACACCGTTGGCAAAATATTCACCGTCATAACCGGCCGGCACCCACCATTGATACTGATAGCCCCTCAGCTTTAAGGCCGAGGCCTCAGGTTTCAAGTAATCTTGCGAAGGGCGCGTCGCCTCTTTTACCCAACCTTCAGGCAAAAACTGTTGCCCCTTCCATTTACCTTGATCTAAATAAAGCTGGCCGAGTTTTGCAAAGTCACGCGCGGCAGCGTTCAAGCAGCAATACGCCACCTCAGCCCCACCTTCCCGTTCAATAGACCAATAGGCACTGCTCTCCATGCCCAAGGGTGCCCATAAACGGGTTTGCATGTACTTAGTCAAAGACATGCCTGATGCTTTAGTTAACACCCAACTCAACACTTGCGAGTCCGAACTCACATACTGAAAGCGACTACCTGCCGGAACATCACGTTCGTAACCTGTCATTATTTCGTTAATCGATGCACCAGCCAGAAACACCCGATAAAAAAGCATGTTGATATCGGATAACTTATTGGTATAGGTTTCATCAAACTTAATGCCTGAACTCATTTGCAGCAACTGCCGAATCGACACCGTTCCATAGGCCTTACCCTTGAGTTCCGGGACATACTGCTCGGCCGTATCGTCCAAGCTTTTAATCAAACCGTCCTTCATCGCCAGCGCCGCCAGGGTGGAGAGAAAACTTTTAGCGACTGACCATGAGGTGAATTGTGATTTCTCATCACTGCCTTGAAAGTACTTCTCGTTCACTATCGTGCCGTTTTTGATCACCAACAAGCTCGTGGTTTGCGTGCGCTGCAAAAACTCATCAAGCTTCTTCGTTGCACCGTCATACTGAAATTCGGCCAAAAGCGGCTTTTCTGCTTTTGGAAAGGTAACAGGTGCCGGTGATGCTGCAATATCCCGCCACGGAAAAATGCGCTTCATGTTGCGATGATTCTCGACCCGTTCTTCGGGCGAGAAAAGTTTTGTCATTGCAGACGGGCTATGCGCAGACCAAGGTTGAAAGAAATAGGCCGCACATGCCGTAAGGAGCACAAGCAAGGCAAGCACGCGTTTTATCCAACCCTTGGAGCGCCTTGCACTATCAGAAGCGTTTTTTCGCTGGCTTATCCCTCGACGTTTTGCTATCGTCATTGTTTATCTTCCAAAAACACCATGGCGCATCTTACTGCAATCGAAATCGCGAAGTACAAACAGGATGGCTACGTGATTCCTTCTTTTACGCTTCCGAAGGAACATGTTGAACGTTTGCAGCAAACCTTAAACGACTTAATTCGGAACAACCCCGGCGTTCGACCAGAAAAACTCGTGAGCGCCCATATCGAACGTGGCGAGGGCAAAGATAACGGTGAAGGTGTACGGGGGAGTGCGGAGTTTTTGCGGCTTGCCCAAAACCCAGAGATCGTCGAGCTCGTATCCGGAATCATTGGTGAGGACGTCATTCTTTGGGGCTGCCATGTATTTTGCAAACCTGCCGGTGACGGCTATGAAACGCCTTGGCATCAGGACGGCCACTATTGGCCAATTCGGCCGCTCGCAACTTGCACGGTTTGGGTAGCCTTAGAAGAATCAATCATCGAAAACGGTTGCCTGCGCGTGATTCCCGGCTCACATTCGAACAAACAGCTTCATGAGCATTTGCTAGAAGACCGGCAAAACCTAACGTTGAACCTAAGAACCGCAGAAGGCGCATTCGATGAAAACGAAGCCAAGGACATTGAATTACAACCAGGCCAAATGTCGCTTCACGATGTGTACATGATTCACGGTGCCAACAAAAACACCAGCAGCAAACGCCGCACAGGTGTGGCATTGCGCTACATGCCAGGCAGTTCAGTGTTTCGACGAGATTTGAAACCATCAGACGGCCAAACCGGTGTGCCAGTGGCATTTGCAACTCGACCCATTTGGTTACTGAAGGGTCAAGATAGAACGGGTGAAAATGATTTTACGGTGGGGCATTCAGGGCAGCCCACCTGAAAAATTGCCCTCATCGTTGCAGAGGCGTCGGCGCGGGCACCTTCAATATCGCGCATATTGAGCCTTGGTTACGGTCTTGCGTTAGCAAGTAGCTGATTACATTCGAATCGCGTTGATAGTCGGGTCGGCAGTCGTTCTCGGGGAAGTTGAGTCGAAGAAGCGCAACGATTTGATTCAGCGTCGCGCAACTAAAGCCATTCCTCGGCCAACAGCCCTCACCGGCTACCAATGCGAGCGCAGGTGAGCCGCTGTGATCAAGGGATGTAGGCCCAGACCACGGCGTTGGCGGTGGTGATATACAGCTTGCCGCCCGCGACGCTCACTGCTGAAGGGGTGGCTAAACTAGCTGGGAGTTGAGCCAACGACACACCTTTGATACCCGCGCGACCAATGATGGTGCTCACCACACCGGCCGGGGTGATTTTGCGGATGGTGTCGTTATCGGAATCCGCCACATACAGATTACCAGCGGAATCCGGGGAAAGGCCTCGAGGGACATCAAAACGCGCTGCCGCGCCCGTGCCATCAATAGAGCCGGTGTTGCCTCCGCTGCCCGCCAAGGTGCTCACCACACCAGTCGGGGTGATCTTGCGGATGGTGTGGCTAAAAGAATCCGCCACATACACATTGCCAACGGCATCCGTGGCGATGGCACCAGGGATGTAAAAGCGCGCTGCCGTGCCCGTACCATCAACAGAGCCGGTGGTTCCTGCGCTGCCCGCCAAGGTGCTCACCACACCGGCCGGGGTGATCTTACGGATGGTGTGGTTATTGGAATCCGCCACATACACATTGCCAGCGGCATCCGTGGCAAGGCCAAAAGGGGTATCAAAACGCGCTGCCGTGCCCGTGCCGTCAGCAGAGCCGGTGTTGCCTGCACTGCCCGCCAAGGTGCTCACCACACCGGCCGGGGTGATCTTGCGAATGGTGTGGTTACCGGTATCCGCCACATACACATTGCCAACGCTATCCGTGGCAAGGCCATAAGGGAAATTAAAACGCGCTGCCGTGCCCGTGCCATCAACGGAGCCTGTGCTTCCGGCGCTGCCCGCCAAGGTGCTCACCACACCGACCGGGGTGATCTTGCGGATGGTGTGGTTATTGGAATCCGCCACATACACATTGCCAGCGGCATCCGTGGTAAGGCTTCGAGGGGAATTAAAACGCGCTGCCGTGCCCGTGCCATCAACAGAGCCGCTGGCGCCTGCGCTCCCCGCCAAGGTGCTCACCATACCAGCCGGGGTGATCTTGCGAATAGTGTGGTTATTGGTATCCGCCACATACACATTGCCAGCGGCATCCGTGGCAAGGCCAAAAGGGGTATCAAAACGCGCTGCCGTGCCCGTGCCGTCATCAGAGCCGCTGACGCCTGCGCTGCCCGCCAAGGTGCTCACCACACCGGCCGGGGTGATCTTGCGGATGGTGTGGTTATCGGTATCCGCCACATACACGTTGCCGGCGGAATCCGGGGCAAGGCCTCGAGGGGAATTAAAACGCGCTGCCGTGCCCGTGCCATCAATAGAGCCTGTGCTTCCGGCGCTGCCCACCAAGGTGCTCACCACACCGGCCAGGGTGATCTTGCGAATGGTGTGGTTACCGGTATCCGCTACATACACATTGCCAGCGGAATCCGTGGCAATGCCTTGAGGGAGGTTAAAACGCGCTGCCGTGCCTGTACCATCAACAGAGCCGCTGACGCCTGCGCTGCCCGCCAAGGTGCTCACCACACCGGCCGGGGTGATCTTGCGGATGGTATTGTCATTGGTATCCACCACATACACATTGCCAGTGGCATCCGTCGCAAGGCTTCGAGGGCTATCAAAACGTGCTGCCGTGCCCGTGCCATTAACAGAGCCGCTGTTGCCTGCACTGCCCGCCAAGGTGCTGACCACGCCTGCCGGGGTGATCTTGCGGATGGTGTGGTTATCGGTATCCGCCACATACACATTGCCACTGCTATCCGTGGCAAGGCCATAAGGGAAATTAAAACTCGCTGCCGTGCCCGTGCCATCAACAGAGCCTCTGTCGCCTGCGCTGCCCGCCAAGGTACTCACCACACCGGCCGGGGTGATCTTGCGGATGGTGTGGTTATCGGAATCCGCCACATACACATTGCCAGCGGAATCCGTGGCAAGGCTTTGAGGGCCTTCAAAACGAGCTGACGCACCCGTCCCGTCAATTGAGCCACTGCTGCCAATATTGCCTGCCAGCAGGTTCAGAGTGTTGGCACAACTGACGGCCACATTGTTGATTCCCGCGCCACGGACAGTGCCGCTGGGATTGCTGATGCTGCAGATCTGACCAATGGGTTGGGCCGAGACGCTCAGGCTATAGGTAGCACCATCGGGCACAGCGACTACAAACGTGTAATTGCCATTGGCACTGAAGGTTACCGAGGCGCCAGAGGCACCTGCAATCGAGACACTTTGGCCGCTGGCCAAGCCACTGAGTGAGCCACCCACAGCGTAGGACGTGGTGTTCAGAGTGTTGCCGCAGCTGACGGCCACATTGTTGACTCCCACGCCAGAGACAGTACCGCTGGCATTGCTGATGCTGCAAATCTGGCCATTAGGTTGAGCCGAGATGCTCAGGTTATAGGTAGCACCATCGGGTACAGCGGCTACAAACGTGTAATTGCCATTGGCACTGAAGGTTGCCGAGACGCCAGAGGCACCTGCAATCGAGACACTTTGGCCGCTGGCCAGGCCACTGAGGGAGCCACCCACAGTGTAGGAGGTGGTACTTTGAGTTGTGCCACCGCCACCACAGGCAAGCAAGACAGCGCTTACGCCAAATGCACTAGTAACACGCAGCGCGCGCTGCATCCAAGTTTTGCAAAAGGAAAAATTCACGGTCGCGATCCTGAAGAAAAGCCACTTGGCATGGAATCCGCTGCAGACACCGCCGTGCGAACTGCCTTACTCATAAAATGTAACAAAAAACAGTTAAGCATGAAGTCTTATAAATGTATCACATCGATGGGTATTTTCGCATTGACCCTGAAGTGCATTTTTTGCCTTTCTGGTATTACTTCTGCGTTCAGCTCGGTGGCTGGGGTTGGCAGGTGTCCAAACTGGCGCGATGCGTTGGCTCAGATAGGGACTTGCACCGCAAGGGATCTGTTTCGTACACCCTTGCAATTAGCATCGGGGCCAGGTTGAATCTCACATCTTGGCGAAAACGCGATTATCTTAATGGTGTAGGCTTGCACATAAATGCAATCACACACTTCCTCTACAAAACCCGTTCAGCTGCTGCACTTCGTGCGGCTTACTTTCCATGCATTCGCGCTTTACTTATTTGCGCTCAATACAGTGCACGCCACCGATACATTGAAGGTTGGCTCCAAGCGTTTCACCGAGTCGTACATCCTCGCGCAAATCATTGCGCAGAAGGCTGCCCCGCTTGCGCAAACGCAAGTGCTGCAAGGCTTAGGTAATACCGCAATTGTGTTCGCCGCGCTGCGTGCAGGCAGCATTGATGTGTATGCCGAATATGTAGGCACGATTAACCAAGAAATTCTCAAGAACGTAGCGCCAGTACCGCTAGAGCAGCTCAACGCGCAGCTTGCGCCGCTGGGTTTTGGCGCGAGCATTCCCCTCGGTTTTAACAACGGCTATGCGCTCGCAATGAGTGAGCAAACAGCCAAGCGATTGAATATCACGAGCCTGAGCGACATGGTGCTCCACCCTGAGCTGCGCCTCGGTTTATCGAATGAATTCATAGGCCGCGAAGACGGCTGGCAGGGCCTTACGAAGCGCTACGCTTTTACGGCTAAGCCGCAAGGCATAGACCACGGGTTGGCCTATGACGCAATTGCCAAGCAGCAGATTGACGTGATGGATATTTACACCACCGATGCGAAAATCACTCACTTGGGCTTGCGTGTACTGAAAGACGATTTGAATTATTTTCCGCGCTACGACGCTGTGTTGTTATACAGGCTTGACGTGCCCACGCGCTTCCCGCAAGCATGGCAAGCGCTGCAAACGCTGCAAGGCACGATCAACGAGCCCGCCATGATTGCGATGAATGCGCGCGCAGAGCTGCAGAGTGTGGCGTTTGATGTGATTGCGAAAGATCAGCTCGCAGGAAGTATCTCGAGTAAGACTTCTACAAATGGCTTTTGGAGTAAGCTGGTTGGCGCTGATTTAGCGCGGCTCACAGGGCAGCATGTCGGCTTGGTTGTGGCTTCCGTAGTGCTCGCCGCGCTCATTGCCATTCCGCTGGCCGTGCTTATTTCCCCGCATGAAAAATTGCGCGCCCTTGTGCTGGGTTTCACTGGCTTGCTACAAACCGTGCCTTCGCTTGCCATGCTCGCTGTGCTCATTTCGCTACTCGGGGCTATTGGCGCGCTGCCTGCTTTAATCGCGCTCACGCTCTACGCCCTGCTGCCCATCATGCGCAATACCTGTACAGGTCTAAGTGAGGTGCCTGACGGCTTTCGGCAAGCGGCGCGGGCGTTGGGGCTCAATGCCCTACAAAGTATGTGGCATATCGAGCTGCCCATTGCGCTGCCCACGCTGATGGCTGGCGTGCGCACTGCCACCGTGATTGCGGTCGGCACTGCGACCATCGCGGCTTTCATCGGTGCTGGCGGTTACGGCGAGCGCATCGTCACTGGCCTGGCGCTTAACGATCGCGAGCTGTTACTTGCAGGTGCGCTGCCGGCAGCAGCGTTTGCCTTGCTTTGCGAAGGCACCTTTGAAATGATCGAACGCGTAATCAAAAAACGGCGTGGAACATCAAGATGAATTCAAAATACGACGTGATTGTTATAGGCGCTGGCCAGTCCGGCGTACCACTCGCCACGCGCATGGCGAGTGCCGGTAAAAAGACTTTGCTCATTGAGCGCGAACATTTGGGTGGCACTTGTGTGAACGATGGTTGCATCCCCACCAAGACGCTCATCGCCAGCGCGCGCACCGCTTATTTGGCGCGTCGCGCGGCGGATTACGGCGTGCAGATTAGCGGCGACATTCGGGTGGATATGAAAGCCGTTAAGGCGCGTAAAGACGCCGCGGTGCAAGAGTCTGTCACAGGACTCACGAAGTGGCTTAGCAGCACGCCAAATCTTAGCGTAGTGTTCGGCCACGCGCGCTTTGTGTCGCCGCACGCAGTTCAGGTGGGTGGGGTGAATGGGTTGAATGGGTTGAATGGCGATGTGATGGAAGCTAAGCAGATTTTCATCAATACCGGCGCGCGACCCGTCGTGCCCGATTGGCCGGGGCTGGCCGATGTGCCTTACCTCACGAATACTTCCATCATGGCGCTAGATGAATTGCCCGAACATTTACTCATCGTCGGCGGCAGCTACATAGGCTTAGAGTTCGCGCAGATGTATCGGCGCTTTGGCGCGCGCGTAACGGTGGTGGAACAGGGCGATCGCATCATCGCGCGTGAAGATGCCGAAGTGTCGAGCGGAGTGCAGGCGATCTTGGAGCGTGAAGGTGTGCAGTTTGTGCTGGGTGCGCGTGACATGAAAGTGGCATTGACAGCATTCGACAAAGATAAAAATGACATTTACTTTTCAGCGCTGGTAAGCGGCAAAAAGCACGAGCTGCAATGCAGCCACTTATTACTGGCCGTGGGCCGCAAGCCGAACAGCGATAACCTTGGCTTAGACGCCGCAGGCATCGACATCAATAAGCGCGGCTACATTACGGTGGACGACGAGCTGCGCACCAATGTGCCCAGCGTGTGGGCCATGGGCGATGTCAATGGTCGCGGTGCATTCACTCACACTTCGTACAACGACTACGAAATAATCGCAGCAAACTTGCTCGATAACGACCCGCGCCGTGTTTGCGACCGCATTATGGCCTATGCTCTGTACATAGACCCGCCGCTTGCCCGTATCGGCATGAGCGAAGCAGAAGTCCGCGCCAGCGGCAAGCCAGCGCTCATGGGCGTGATGCAAATGGCGCGCGTAGGCCGCGCACGTGAGCGCGGCGAAACTCAAGGCTTCATGAAAGTGCTGGTCGATGCGCAAACAAAGCGCATCTTAGGCGCAGCACTTTTAGGGATTGAGGCCGATGAAGTGATCCACAGCTTGCTAGACATCATGGCTGCCGACGGACCCTACACGGTTATTCAGCGCGCCATGCACATACACCCCACCGTAAGCGAGCTTGTGCCTACTTTGCTTGGGAGTTTGAAGCCCTTGGTGTAATGCTCCCACCATTGATGCGCAGCCTAGTTTTTGATGTATTCACTGGCGAGCCGGATAAGAAATACAGCTACACAAGTCGAAGTATCGAACTCTCGCTGGCCTGCACTACACTGAAACCGCCACCATCGGCGTAAGATTGCATGGCTGCAGCATCCGAGCGGCATTCGAGGCCTACGGAATGATTTCTAACTCTTCACCGCCCCAGCCGTTAACCCAGACACCATATACCGCTTAAACGTGTAGTAGATCGCCGCGGGCGGCAGTGCATACAAAACCCCTGTTGCCATCAGCAGCTCCCAAGGCGCATCATCTGCCGATAAAAACAATCCCAACGCTACTGCGAGAGTGACTTCTTTTTCATTGCTCATCAGCAAGAAGGCGTACAAGTATTCATTCCACGCCAGTAGCACCGCGTAAATGCCGATTGCCACAATCGATGGCACCATCAATGGCAAATACACCATACGAAACAATTGCCATGCACTGGCGCCATCAACAATCGCTGCTTCATCAAGCTCAACCGGCAATTTATCCGAGGCCTGCTTCAACACCCAAATCGCATAAGGGGATGCCAACGTCACCATTGCCAAAATCATTGCCCAACGGCTGTTTAACAGGCCATAAGTGCCCATCGCCTTATACATTGGCACCGCTAAAAACGCCGCCGGAATAAAGTAAGTAAATAATGCCATGTTCATCAAAATACGGCCACCGCGAACCCGTAAACGGCTAATCGCAAAGGCAGTGCCGGTGGCGACCAGTAATGTCAGTAACCCAACCATGAAGGCGATGAGCACGCTACTCCAAAGCTGCTGCCAAAAATAATTCAAAAAATGGTGCTCTTGCTGAAACACCATTTCGAAATTTCTTAAGGTCGGATTGTCCGGCCAAACCTTGCCTGAAAAGCCCTTATCTTTTGCTGAGATTGCGAAAAGCACCATGTGATAAATCGGAATCATGGTCCATAAAAATACCGGAATTCCAATCAGCCACAAAGTGGCTTCATTCCAAAAACTTTTCTTCATGGCTTTATTCCTCTGGGCCTTTGCTCAGGCGCTTCACCATGAAGTAAATCAGTGGCAATACAAACGGCATAGCACACACAATCGTCGCCATCGCCATATCGATTTGATCTAACCGTAAATACCGAATACCTAAAGTTGCCATGACATGGGTCAAATCGGATGGGCCGCCGCCCGTTAACAGGTACACGCTATTAAAATCACCGAGCGTCCAAATCATCGAAAGAATGGTGCAGGTGAGATACAAATTGCGAATCGAAGGCCAAGTAATAAACTTGAATTTTTGCCAACCTGTTGCGCCATCAACCGAGGCGGCTTCATATTGATCTTTAGGAATTGCTAGACGTCCGGTAATCAAAATAAGCGTCCAAAACGGCAGCGATTTCCAAATATGCACCATGCCTGCCATGGAAAACGCGATCCATCTGTCGTTTAACCAGTTCGGCCCATCAACTTGAAAATATTTGAAGATGAGAGTGTTCACCACACCCCACTCTGGGTTGAACATGAAACGAAACGACAAAATCGTCGGAATCGATGGTACTGCCCATGGCAAGATAAACAGCAACGATAACCATCGTATCCATTTGCGCTCATGCACAAAGAAGCCAGATAAAAACAGCGCAATACCGAACTTGATGTTCACCACAACGATTAGAAATATGAGGGTGTTGAGAATCGAATTCCCAAACACCGGGTCGGCAAGAAGTTTTGTGTAACTTTCAGGATGCCGCGCCAGCCAAAACCCGTAGACCACTGGGTAGAGCACAAAACCGAAGAAAATAATAAGATAAGGAATCACCATGAACATACCCACGGTGTTCCAAGAGCCGGGCCTGAAAAGCCCGGAAGAACTAGTCGCCGTCGCGGACGATTTTGGTGAATCGAGCGCGACGGTTCTAGTTGGTAACGATGTTGCTACTGACACTTGATTTAGTTACGACGAAGCTTTACTTCGAAGCAACTTCTTTAATACGAGAGATCAACTCATCGGTCGCCTTTTCAGGTGTCCACTTATCGTTAATCACGCGGCTCATGGCTTTTGCCCAAACGTTTTCGTTATTCAAATTGGTGAATTTGAAGTTCGTCACGAATGGGAATGTACCTGTGCCAGCCCGAAACTGCGTTGAAACAATTTTGCGATGTTTGTCCGTACCATCGGTCCAAAACGCTCTGTCCGCGCCACCTTTCGTGACTGGATACCAACGACCCAAGGAGCCTTCGGTATACGGTACTAAATTGGAATCTTCCATCATGAACTGCATGAATTCCATTGCACGCTTTTCGTTCTTGGCGCCTTTGAAAGACACCATCAACTTAATGGCCGCTAAGTAGTTCATTGGCGTGCCGTCTGGCTTATTCGGCCACGGCGTGGTCATAAGGCCTTCGTCATAGTTCTTTTTCGCTTGGGCCCGTTGCTCTGGTGTAAGCGCAGGGTTATTCGAATCATCTAGCCACTTGGCCGGAATTGAGATCGTCGCGTTATGCGTCAAGATGGTTGTCTTGTTGTGCATTGCAACGTTATTGTCCGGGTCTTTCCAGCTCGTTGATGATGGCGGAGTGCAACCGCGCGTCATGATATCGGTGTAATCTTTCAACGCATTGTTGATACCGGCTTTATTCTTTGGATCATCCACCAACAGCTTGCCGTTGTCGTCGACCAACTTCACGTTATAGGCCAACATGAACTGGTGAAAGCTAAAAAACGAATCGGTGGAATCAACACCCATTGGTTGGCCCATCGCGAAAATTCGCTTACCGGTTTTTTGACGATAAGCAGGCTGCACTTTATCGCACCAGAAGTTGAAGTATTCCTTCCAGCCCTTTGGTACGTCGCTGTCTTTAAAGCCAGCTTCAGCCAACATATCACGCCAGTAGTTCATATGAATGGTTTGCTGATAGACAGGCAAGGCGTAATAACGCTTTTTGCCATCAGGGCCAATCAAATTCGCAGTCGACAACGTGTTATTTAGGAACTTGTCTTTGATCGGGTTAGCGATTGAAGACAAATCGTTTAACTTGCCTTCGCTGGCCCATTTACCGGCGACTTGGAAGTCGTAAGTAACGCCAAAAGCCACGTCCGGCACGGTACCGGCATCAAGTGCAGCCACTGATTTCGGAATAATGTCTTGCGTGGCATAAAGTGAAAGTTCAACCTTCACCCCAGTTTTTTGCTCAAAGCGATAGATCATCGTGTTGAGTGCCGCGTCTTCGGCTGGGTAGAACCCTTTGGTAAACCAAACCACTAATTTTTCTTGCGCTTGTGCGTAACTCACACTTAACGCAAGCGATGCACCGACGAATGCTGCCAGTGCCGTTTTCTTGAACTGCATTTATGTCTCCTCCTCTATTTGGGAAACAGCAGTGTAACGAGAAATTACGGAATTACCAATTTATAAATTCAAACGCTAAATAGGCAAGACCATTTGCTGTAGCCATCGCCGCACTGCAACACTGGCCGAGCTTAATCGAATAAAGCCATGCGTCATATCGGGTGCGTGAATTAGGCGTAGGGGTGCGCCTGCTTTGGCAAGAAATTCCGCATAGGCCAAACCTTCGTCGCATAACGGATCAAGGCCAGCAGTGAGTAAAACCGTAAGCGGAGGTGCAATCTTCCAGGTTTGTGAGAGCAAATTGATTCGAGGATCTGAGAACGTTTTCAGCGTTTGTGGTTCTGGGCAGTAGGTGCGCCAATACCATTGCATATCGGCAGAGGTTAGGCCGGGGCCAGCCGCGTTACTGTTGTAACTTGCTGTCGAAAAATCTGGGGCCACCACTGGATAAATCAAATACTGGGCGGCAATGGCAACGCCCTCAATACTTTGGCAATGCGCACTTGCGTGTGCCGCAAGATTTGCACCGGCGCTGTCGCCTCCGACCATAAGCTCAGAACAACCGAAACTTAACAATTGATCGCTACACCAGCGTACGGCATCAACGGCGTCGTCATGAGCCGCAGGGAATGGATGCTCGGGGGCCAATCGATAAGCAATACTCAGAACGAGTATGCCAAGCGCTCTGGATAAATCTGCACAAAGCGCGTGATGCGATTCAAGATCACCGATGACCCATCCACCGCCATGAAAAAATACCAAGAGCTTAGTTGGTTTATAGGCCTGTGGAGAGTACGAGCGGGCCTTTAATGTTCTGCCGGGTAAATCAATCGACAAATCTACGACCTGCATCCCATTCAAATTGACAGGGCTAAGACTGTCGGTAATTGCTCGGTAACGCTCGCGCCTGGCAGCTGCAGTTGCGTCAGCGACTAACGGCGTGAAACTTTTGCCAAGGCCCTGGTAATACGCGAGCAACTCTGAATCGATAGCCATGACAACCTCACAAGGTGGAACTCAAGGCCTCTAGAATAAGGGATTTCTTCGAAGGGAGAGTTCAAACGTCGAGCGCAATAGCGATTTTATCGAGGGTTTCTCCGGGTGGCGGCTTCTGATCCCCGGCTCGCAAGAAATTCACAAAGTCTCGAAACGGTACAGGTTTGCTAAACAAGTAACCCTGCGCATAGTGGCACTGGTGCGATCGCAAAAATGCCAGTTGCTCAGGTGTTTCGATACCTTCAGCAGTAACCTCAAGCCTTAAGCCTTTTGCCATAGAAATAATGGCACCAGTGATGGCGGCGTTCTCTTCGTCCTGCGGCAATCCAGTGATGAATGCCCTATCAACCTTTAACTCATGGATAGGGAACATTTTCAGATAGGAAAGCGAGGAATATCCGGTGCCGAAATCATCCAGCGCAATTCTTACGCCTAAGTCACGAATACTTTTTAAAGTGGCGATGGCTTCATGGGCGCTTTCCACTAAAACACTTTCTGTAATTTCTAAGGTAATCTTGCTTGGGTCGATCGGCGATATTTTGAGCGCTTCTTTCAGCACGGTTAGAAGCCTGCCCGCTCGAAACTGGGGGCTTGAAACATTCACCGAAGTTCCGATGTGAGCAAAGCCACTTTTATGCAAAGCTTGCAATTGCAAACATGCTTTTCGCAGGGCCCAATCGCCAATTGGCACGATCAAGCCTGCGTCTTCAGCAATAGGAATGAAAGTACCCGGTGATACAAGCCCAAGCTCGGGATGATTCCAACGCACCAGCACTTCGGCACCAACGGTTTTGCCGGTTCGCACATCAATTTTCGGTTGATAGTGTAGTGACAATTCATCTCGATCAAGCGCATGACGGAGCTGGGTTTCCATATTTAGCTTGGCTTTGGAACGTGTGTTGATTTCGTCGGAATAAAACACAAACGTATTGCGGCCTTTTTGCTTAGCATGAGAAAGCGCAGTGCCCGCATTTTTCAGTAAAGCATCTGCATCCTCGGCATCGTCAGGAAATACCGAAATACCAATACTGGGCGTAGTGAAGAGCTCATTGTCGTCAATACTAAAACCACCAACTAATGCAGCCAAAATTCGGCGTGCAACAATTGCCGCACTCTCCACTCTGTCGAGATCCGTAAGGAGTACGCTGAACTCATCGCCACCTACGCGAGAAACGCTCCAGCCGGTTTCTTTCTCGTCAACTAATCGGCTTAAAGTATCTGTACCGCGAATCGACTGATTTAATCGAAGGGCTACCTGCTTTAGCAATGAATCTCCCACCCGATGCCCTAAGGTCTCATTAATTTGCTTAAATCGATCCAAATTCATATGCAATAACGCACAGTGTTGATTTGCACGTTTCGCACGACGCAAACCCAAAGTAAGGCGCTCTTGGAATAACTTTCGATTGGGCAACCCAGTTAGGCCATCGTAATAAGCGAGATGATCCCGATAAGCTTTAAAGGCAAGTGAGTTTCGCATCCTTAGAGTTAACTCACTGGCATCGACTGGCTTAGCGAGAAAGTCCGTTGCTCCTAATTCCAATACCTTTAATTTCGTTGCAGCATCACTGGCCGCTGTCAAAACAATCACGGGAATAAAACGTAACTCAGGGTCAGCACGCACGGCACTTAATACATCTAAGCCGTTTAGGCCTGGCATGAGCAAATCGAGTAACACCACATCAGGCTTATTTTCGGAGATCGCTTGTATGGCTTTCAATGGGTCCGCTACGCCAATGAATCGACGGTAACCAGCTTCTTCTAAAAACGTTTGAACCACATCAATCACAATCGGTTCATCATCGATGATCATCACCATTGCGCTACTGAGCGCGTCTTGCGGATTGGGTGAAAGCGGATTTGTCATTCTGGCACCTTATCATTATTTTTCGCGCTCATGTGGTACTTACCGTTTCATTCATTTTTTCTTTTGCGGCAATAGCTACAGGTTCTGGCAACACTAATCTGGTCGCCATAGAACTCACCAAGACAAGCATTTCATTAGCCACTTGGGTATCCATGGTCTTAGCGGCTTTTTCGAGGCGTTGCGCAGGTTCAGTAAACACATCATAGCCAACCGACCCAGCCGCGCCTTTAAGCCAGTGAGCGAGCTCCGATAGTTCGATAAATGATTGGCTTTTGATGGCCAGCTGCATTTTTAAAAGCTCACCAGGAAGCTTAAGGCCGAAGGTTCGTGCCACTGCCCCAAGTTTCGGATGGCCCGCCAATCGCGATACCACAGGCAACTGATCGATAGCCACGTTAGATTGAGGCAAAGACGTGTTAGTTACGCCTAGATGCATCTTTTGGGTGTCGCCCTCAATGAGAACTTGCTTAGCTTGAAGGATGCTTGCCAAGTACTGCAATAATTTGTCGATATCAATTGGCTTGGTTAAATAGCCTGTACAACCAGCCGCAATAATCTTCGCTTCGAAACCAGCCATTGCATGCGCCGTTAAGGCAACAATTGGCTTTTGATAGCCATAGTTTCGCAATGCCTTGGTCGCCTCGTAACCGTCAAGTACTGGCATCTGCATATCCATCAGCACGAGCGCGAACTCGTTTAGCTTGACCTTATCAACCGCAATTTGGCCGTTCTCCGCTTCTGTCACGACAAGGCCAACCTCTTCAAGAACTAACCTGACAAGCTCTCGATTCTCGTTACCATCATCGACTACCAATATCGATTGCCCAGCAAACTGCCAACGATGCGTACGATTATCGACAGCTGCCTCGACATTCAAATCAAGCATTTCGCCGCGCACCATACTACGCGGATCAATAACACCAGGGTCCACAGTGACGGTAAAGCTACTGCCTTTGCCTAGCTCACTCTTGACAAATATATCGCCCCCCAACGCAAGCGCGAATTTCTTACTAATCGAAAGACCAAGGCCGGTACCACCAAAGCGGCGGGTAGTCGAAGACTCAGCTTGTACAAAGGCTTCGAAAATACTATCGACTTTATCAGGTGCAATGCCAACACCTGAATCGATTATGCTGATGGCAAGTTTTGAATGATTGCCGTCATTGACCATGCGCTGAACAATGGAAACTTGGCCGTGCTCGGTGAACTTAATTGCATTGCCAACCAAATTTGTAATCACTTGGCGTAAACGAGCTGGGTCCGTTTGAACCACTGGCGGCACTAAACCATTACAAACAAACTTTAAGGCTATGCCTTTTTCCGTGGCTTTCACCTGCAGTACTTGCACAACTTCGGCAATGATGCGATGCGGTTGAACCGAGATTTTTTCAACCTCTAAACGGCCAGCTTCGACTTTCGAAAGGTCGAGAATATCGTTAATTAATTCGAGCAAATGTTTGCCGTTACTGTGAATCGTGTTCAAGTGCTTTTTCGCCTCTTTCTCGTCGCGCACCTGGCCGCGTCGCAACAACTCGGTAAACCCTAAAACAGCATTCATGGGGGTTCGAATTTCATGGCTCATATTGGCCAAGAAGTCACTTTTAGCTTGGTTCGCTAAATCAGCCGACTTTTTCGATTCCACAAGCTCAGCTTCTTTTTCCTCAATAATGGTGATGTCGCTTAAGCTCATCAACATACCGCTGTGTTTATTGTTACCGCCGATCACGGGTGAGCAATTCACCATAAATGAGTGGCGTTTCCCCTTTGCAGAAGCTAACGATACGTGGGCACCGTTTCTAGCGATACCAGCTAGCAGACAATCTGTCCAAGGTAGGTCTTTTGCAATGGCACCGTGAGAGTCACACCATCCGAAGCTCTCCATCAAACGCCCGGTTAACTTTTCAGCCTCAACGCCGACATGATTTGCAAAAGCCTTATTGGCTAAAACAATATTGCCTTCTACATCAACCACCAACAACCCTTCGGCCAAGGTATCAAGGGCATTACGAACTCGCTCCGGCACGGCTTTTGAAGGGTCCAGGTGTTTAAGCATCTTTCCTAAATAAAAGTAAAAGCTACAAAAGCAACTCAGCGCAATACCAAGAATAAGCCACACTCGGTTATCTGCCGCCGGCTTAAACAATAACTCGATTTGACCCCAATTTGTACCCTCGGTGGTGAGTGGCACAACCACTTGAGAATCAACAGAATGTTCCGAATCGGTTGCTTTCCATAATATTGAGTGGCTATTGACTTGCGCAATCAATGTCCCATCGCCACGGCGTACGGCCATTGATTCAATTTGGGAGCTGCGACTGGCAATAAATTTTAAGGTCGCCTGCAAGTCTTGCAAATTGCCGGTCGCAACCGCAGGTATTAACGTCAACGCACTCATTTCTGCAACAGTGGCACGGGCCTCCCTTTGCAACCCTGGTTTATCGGGGATAAAGTCAAAATACATCGCGCCAAGTAACGTACTTGCCAATAGCGATACCAGTCCAACTGCAAGGTAAAACCGTGCGCTAATGTATTTGTTAAGTTGTTTCTTAAACTTAGAATACGCCCCAACCTTACTTAGCATTTTGCCAAGACGAAGAGTTACAGCCGCGGCCGAGATAGGTTTTTGAAGAAGGGGTTTCCGGATTTTCACAATCCAAGTTTAGGGACTATTCCTATTATGTAGCTTAGCAACCCGCCGAACGGCTACTTAACCGAGTCTAACGCGAGCTCTGTGCTATGGCTGTGTTGTACGGAGCCAAGTTTTTTGCGATTTGCTTTATCAATCATAGCCTCGAGGGATTCATCATCACTTTGCTCGCCATCTTCACCCATGCTGCCTAGGATTGGTAGAGGGTCCATTACCCGCCACGCCGGGACCGAAGCCAACAAACTACTGAGTAAAGCACCTCCTCGAACCAGCCATATCACATAACCAATCGACAAGCCTGCACTAACCGCGGTTGTCGAAGCCACCACGTTTCTATCAATCGTGAGGGTTTGCTTAACGTCATCGCCGATTTTTTTCACATCATCGATAAATCCTCGATCGCTTAACGCAGTTCGCACGATTTGCGCGTACTCGGCGCTTTCAACTGCAGTCCGCGTACGGCTAAAGCCCAGGGAGGCTAGGTTATCCAGCTTCGGGCCATCATTGTGCACGGATGCATAAGAGTGTTTTGAGTCAAGCTTTACTTTCTCATCCCCTAATTTCTGCGGCTCACCCATTCGAAAGCTAGACGGATTGGTAGAGCTTAAAACACCGACCGACGAATCATTCAAAGGGCTCGTTGAAACACTCGGAGCGCTAATCGCTCTGGTTGCGGCCCTTTGTGCGTTTACCTGAGGGCTGCTATTGGCAGCCGCTACTCCAGCGCTGCTGTCTGCGTTAGATACATTCGCAGGTGTTGATTTCGTATCAACAGCGACACTACTTGCACTCGCTGCACTTACGCTGTTGCTAGCAGAGGTGGGTTGGGTATTTCCTGCTGTGCTCTGGACTGACCTGTTTTGAACGATGACAACGGGTCTTAATGCGATATTGACGTTGATAGTCTTGTTTGTTGTACTTGCTCCGGCTGTATCGGTCACAACAAACGAAAAGCTATCCGAAGACCTCGCCGAGCCATCATGCCGATACTGCAATTTGCCACTATCAATATCTGCCTGTGTAAACTGCCCGTTCGTGCTGAGGGTTTGGCCGCTTAAAATCAGTACGCCACTGCTTGGCAACGCACTAAGGCGATAGGTAAGCTGCGCAGCGGTATTATCGACGTCGAGCGCTTGAGCTTGTGTTGCACTTATTTGAACCGTGCCCGCTTGATCCAACTTTAAATCAGTACCGCTGTTATACGTAGGCGTATCGTTCACAGCATTCACCGCGATAGTGCTCGTGCGATTGACAACCGCTGGAACCGCGGCAGTATCGGCCAAGCTCCATCGAATATTGGCGGTGCCAAAAAAATCAGTGGTCGGGACAAAAGCAATACTCGAAGCCCAGCTATTAATTTGCGCTGCGGTACCGGTTAATAAGACTGATCTTGTACCAGCCCGTTGCACGCCAGATGGAACGCTAGTACCGGCCTTCCAGGCAAGTGTTCCATTGGATACCTCAATCCCTAGTCTAAGTGCGGTATTGTCGACGTCTGATACTGACCAAGCATTCGCACCAGAAAACGAGAGCGCCACATCTTCATTGGTCACCAAAGTCTGGTTACTGACCAACACCGGCGCATCGTTCACAGCAGTAACAGCCACTGCGATTGTCTTTACATCACTGGCCTGCACGCCGTCGAAAGCCTGAATTTCAATTGCCCGACTAAGCGTAGAAGGATTTTGCGACGAATTCTCGAAGGTGATTGAGCGCAATAAGTTTTCATACTCAAGAAAAGTACCGCTGCCAGTAATAGTTAGCATTCCGGAAACCGAACTCCAAGCTACCGCAAGCGAAGCACTCGGCGGAGCCCATTTAAGCGTATCAAAACCTGACTCAAACCCACCCAGAATCTTTACCTGCGCTTGCGTAATTTGGTTGGTATTACTACCGCCCAATCGCACTAACGGCATTAGGCTAATTGGGGGCGCCCCTTCCGAGAAGCTAATTGAACTGCCAACATAAATAAGCACCGGTTTGATGCCCGGCTGAACAGTGATCGGCAGTGTATAACGCGATGAACTCTCCGGCGTTTGACTACCGCCGTTACCTAAATCATCAACTTGCATTGTCAATTGAGCAGCGCCAACATAACCGAAAGTAGCTGTGTAGGAAAGGTTCCCGAATGCGGTGTTTAGGTCGGCCAATGCACCCCTATAAGTGAGCTGCGTTGCACTTAATATATCGCCATTAACGATTGTCAAACCTGTTGCGTTTAACAGCGAGAGCGTACCGCCAGTTGCGCTGATCGTCACTTCCAACTCGGAGTTTTCTGCATCGACATCCGCAATCGAAAATACACCTTGGCTATTGAGTGAAATCGTTTCCGCATAGGGCACTGTTAAACTCGCGGGCAAGGTGGCAGTAGGTGGATCGTTTATCGCTTGAACGTCGATTATCACGCTCTGCGGGGTCGACCATGTAACCCCATCAAAGACTTTAAATTCCACAGCCCGAGGCTCGGTATGCGGCACGTCTGCAGAGTTCGCATAAGTCACACTACGAAGGGCATCCTGATAAGTTGCCACTGAGGCAGCCCCCGCAATTGATAAGGCCTGTGTAGCGGTATCGAATAAAGCAGTTAAACCAAAGGTGTTTTGAACCGTAAAGATATCTAAGGCCGGGTGATAACCACTCGTTACTTGGACACTTGCGGCAGATAAGATCGTGTTATCTACATCGCTAATGACCAAGCTCGATGCGATAAAAAGCGGTGACTGATTCTCGGTAAATACGATTGATGGCACAAGGCCTGAGACGACAGGCGGATCGTTCACGGCAGCAAAGGCAATTTTGAATTGTTTGGCCGAAAGCAAACTCTGCGCCCCAGAAATGCCAGAACCAAAATCCTCCGCCACAACCCTCATATAGACGTCCTGAGTGTCGTTAAGACTAGGGGTAAGAACCACAGCTTGCAATGCCGCATTCACGTCACTTAACTGCCCATCGAACTGCAAACCACCAGCAACAATTGTCAACGCTACGCCTGTCAACGGGCCACTGGTGCTGAGGTTTCCAACCGCTACACCAAACGCATTTTCAGCATAAACAGTCACCCTGATAGGTGCTATGTTTATTGTCGTTTTGGTATCGACGTCGGCGATCGAAATTGAATTAGTCATCGTCAATGCGATAGCGGTATCCTCAACACCCGACACATTTGTCGGCACTGCAATAACTGGCGCTTCATTGACATCCGTCACTTTGAATTTGTAGATGATCGAGGTTTCAAAGGCCCCATCGGTTACGCGAACTTTGAACCACCAATAGTTGTCCGAAGGTGTGTCGAGAAGCAGCGCTTCATAATTAGCAGGCGCTATAAAAGTCAGCGCGCCACTTGTAGCGTTGATACTGCCGAACTGCCCGTCCATAGTACTAACATTTTCGATAGTGAACGACAACCCTGTTTGAGACGGGTTTTGAAGATCAAGGGTTACATTAAGCAATGGCAACGTATTTTCATCGACGGTGATGTTTTTGTTCGAAGAGGTAAAGACAGGCGCTGCGACAATTTGCTTCGCTTGAGAAAATTCCGAGGTCTGCAAAAAGCCAGCTATCAAGAACGTACTATCGGTCTGCGTCGCAGTGGCAGATATCCAATTTCCGATAGGCGCATTGGCCACGCTGGCATCAAATGTAAATAGTCCGATACCGCTGTTATTAGTAGCAACGTTTTTGCTGCCCAAAAAGACTGCACCTTCACCATAGCCGCTACTATCCGCAGCCTGGCTCGAAAAGAACTCGACCCGATAAAAGGAATTTGCCACAGCGTTAATACGGCCTACGATTCTGGAGGTTGTTCCGTCGTTGGACGCGACTGCTATTTCAGGAAAATTCATTAAGCCATTCGGGCCTACGTCAACATCGCCCGCATCATTAGCGGTTGGACCAAACTGAAAACTGTTGTTTGCTCTATCGAAGGGTACTAGCTCGATACCAAGCCCACCGTTGGCAAATAGGCTGTTTTGTAGCACTGAGTTGTTTGATGTCTGTGAACCCACTGGCAGCGAAGCGTCAGGCGCCATAACTAATACGCCGTGATTACCGTTATAAGCGATCCGATTGCCATCGCCGGTGGTTACGCCGCCAATTACATTAAGAGAGGATGCCTGCTGGATGGACACGCCATCGATAATGTTACCAATTGAAAGACCGGAAGCATTTGTACCAATATAGTTGCCTGTGACGATATTGCTGCCGGTGTTGTAGCCGATGATCCGGATACCCGACCCGGTATTGCCTGCAATAACATTGCCACGAATCGAATTACCAACTGCCCCGTCATTAACCGTGCCGGTTATCTTCGTATTGATCAGGACGCCGTCACCGCCATTAGCGAGTGCTGCGTTCCCAGCCGCATTAGTACCAATGTTGTTATTGATTATTCGATTGCTGTCGGCACCATTGACCTGAACCCCAGCGGCGTTATTGTTCGAAATAACGTTGTCTTGTACAAGATTATTCGTGGCATTCGTACTGGTTGCGGCATAAAAATAAATGCCGTTAAGTTGGTTTTTCGGTAACGCTGAATTCAACGGAGAAAAGCCAAGATAGTTTTGTTTAAAGGTGTTATTGGACGACTGCACGGTTATGCCGTTATCGTTGAAGCCGGTAATCGCTAAGCCGCGAATATCACTGTCGCTGCTGCCAACCCCCAAGGTAAGCCCGGAAAATACTGTCAGCGGCAATTGGGCTGTCGTACCGTCGCTTGAGCCCACAAGTGTGATGAAATCGGTAGCAGCTGTGCTGTTGGGTTGATTGGTGCCATCGATCATCACAGCGTCAGTAATTGTCGGCAACGCTGCGGTTAGAAGAATGACTGGGTTTAACCCAAGCGAGACGCTAATATCAAATGTAATACGATCGGCGCCTAAAGAGTTCGAGGTGTTATTTGCAGCCGTGAGGGCTTCGCGTAATGAAATTTTTCCGTCTGTTCCTCGATTCAGGTACAGCGCTGTAAGCGACGATACATCGCTGCCGTCGATTGTATCCACGTTGGTATCCACCACAATATCATGCAGCTGGTCGACATTGATACTCGTAAACGGGTAGCTTTGCGGTACTAGAACGTTATAGGTTGCATCGGTACTTGTCGCCTTAAGGGCTACGGTAAATGGTGTATTTGCATCGACCGTTAAATCCGCAGTCGCTGCAACGCCGATCGATTGAGCAATCGACCAATTCGTGGGTGTAAAAATTAAAGTCGCGTTTGTTAAAGTTCCCTGAGCGTTAGAAACGCTTGCCGTCACCGTTACATTCGACGTCGGCGCGGTATTGAGTCGCACCGAAATTTGCTTTGCCGCGTCGCCTTCGACCAGTTGGTTTGACGTAGGAAGTACAACATTTAAACCAGCAACTGCATTTAAATCAAGCCGACGCGACAAAACAACATTTGTGCCGGTTGCGTTGCTTGTCCAGGCAGTTGCTACTTGTCCGCCTCGCCACGAAACGGCCGGCGCGATTTGATCGCCGGTGACATAGGTATCATTGGGTAGAACGTACGACAGCGAGCCTTCAGGATAGGTTTCATTACGAGTGCCATCAGCGTTAAAAACCGTGACAGTAACGGCCTTACCGTTCGCATCTTGCGCAATGCCTACATCTTGCTGAACGATCACAAAACGGCCATCATCTGCAACGGCAACCTTGGGAATATTTTGATTGCCTAAATGGTCAATAGTGACGCGAACATCACTAGTCATCGCGTTGAGATCTTGATCAAAAATTCGAAACCTAGTGGCATCGTTCCCGCTGACAGAGATTTGCCAGGCAACAACAAAATTTCCACTTTGCGCAACGGCAATATCTGGCGCGTTTTGCTCGCTAGTTTCACTACTGTTGACGATAATTTCGGCTCTTACGTTCGAACCATCGAGATTAAAGTCGCGATATTTAATGCCGCCGCCATCGGCATCTTGACCTTCCCACACCACCATCGCTCTGCCACTCAATACCGCTACGGAAGGGCGGTAACTGTTTTCGCCGCCAAATTGGTTCACTCGAAAGGGGCTTGTGCTTAATTTGTTGCCACTCCAAGTAAACGCCTGAGCATATATTCCACGATTGGCGATGCCCTCTTCCCAAACGATGACGAAGTCCTTATTGCTTTCATCAAACGCGACACTCGGTCGAGTTGGCGCACTGCCAGGGATTGACGTCCCCCCTACGATAGTGCCGTTGGCATCATAGCGTTCCGCTCGAATAGCCACGCCAGAAAATTGAGTATCGGTCCAAGCAATTACAAACTCGCCACTGCTTGCCACGGCAATCGATGGCTGTTTTTGAAGCAAGCTGCCACTAGTAGAGAGGGCACGTTCGGTCGCGTCTTTAGCTGTACCGTCAGCGTTAAACCGCCTAAACTTCACGTCTTGGGAACTGTTTTCCCAGACAACCACATAGTCCCCATTTGCCGCAATGCCGATGATCCTGCCGCCCGATGACAAACTCGTATTTGTACTATAACCGGTGATGGCGGCTCCAGTACCGGTATTTACTTTTTGCGGTGTTGCATCCGTAAAAACCGGCGTTAACAAATGCTGCCAATTCGACTGAAATGCCTGCGATGTCACGCCACGTGCTTCGATAGACCCTGTCGCAAAGTCCAGCACCCAATCACCACCGAGCGCCTGAGCGCCGGTTGCCTGGGGGTTTGCCGCCACATCGGCACCAGTAAGCTCGCTGAGCGATTTTGCTAAACCTTGCCCCTTGGCTGATTGGGCAAAGTTGCAACCGTAAATTAACAAATCGCCGTCCGCCGAAAACGCATTTGCCCACTGCGCAAATGTTGCGGAATTGCTTCGTAACGAAGCTTGATTAATGGTTTGATTGCCTATATCAAACTCGCCGTCTCGCCCATGTGAAACAAGATGCACGGCACTCACTTCTTGGCCGTTTTGGCGAGCCTGCTCAAGCGCTGCAGAAATAATGGCAAGCCCATTTTCATCGGCCTGTACCTCGATCAATACTAAAGGTCTGCCGTTCGCCTGTTGGTTCGCAACGTCGTTGAGCAGTGCAGCAACGTCGCCAACGCGGGAATCAACCACAACCAACTCAATGCTGGGTTTATTTGCTTGCGTTGGAGCACCTTGATCAAGCGCTTGAGCGCTGACCGACGCCGCAGGCGACGCGTCTTGCGCAACAAGTGCCAGCGGCGCTAAATCTGCCGAATAAAGTAGTCTAGGCTCTAAGGGTTCGTGGGCCGCAACTTGGCGCGACGGCGCCTTCGACGAACCGAATAACCATTGAAAAACCGAACGGAGATGGGCAGTACCACCCTCTAAAACCTTTTTCACGCGTTTAGTCTAGGCACAGCCGTAAAAACTGTCTGGCCTAGACCGATAGCTGGTCGAATCTAGGGACTCAACGAACCCTTAACGAACAAACAAAAACTCCAGGGTCGACTAACCCCTGCCAACAAACGGCATCTTAGTGGCCATAACGTTCATAAACAGCACGTTCGCTTCTAGCGGTAGGCTGGCCATGTGTAGCACCGAATCGGCCACATGCTGTACGTCCATCACCGCCTCAATAGCGATCTCGCCATTGGCCTGCGGCACGCCCTTCAAAAACTTCTGCGCCATGTCGGTAAGCGCATTACCGATATCGATTTGTCCGACAGCGATGTTGTACTTACGGCCATCGAGTGCACCTGACTTTGTTAAGCCAGACACAGCATGTTTAGTCGACGTGTACGGCGCCGAATTTGGCCGCGGCGCATAAGCCGAAATAGAGCCATTATTGATAATGCGGCCACCTTGAGGGCTTTGGTCTTTCATGATTTTGAAAGCCTGTTGCAGGCAAAGGAATACACCAGTTAGATTCACATCAACGACGGTTTTCCATTGTTCATAGGTGAGCTCTTCCAGAGGAATCGGCGGTGCTCCGGTGCCAGCGTTATTAAACAACACGTCTAACCGACCAAATTTCGCTTTCGCCGCAGCAAACAACGCAGCAACCGATACCGGATCGCCAACATCGGTCGATACCGCGAGCGCTTGGTCACTCGTTGCACCCGCTAAAGCAATACTTTCTTGCAAGGCATCAAGACGACGGCCCGCCAGCACAACTTGATAGCCGTTCTTTAGAAATGTGGTGGCCACTGCCCGACCGATTCCACTACCTGCACCCGTTACTAACGCGACCTTTGTTGCCATTTATTTTTCTCCAAAAATTACTATCTCATTACCTACGATCTAACTAAGCCTGGAAAAATCTGTACCAAGCCATCACTCATCACCTCAACAGCTAAGGCTGCAAGGATTAAACCCATTAACCGTGTCATCACGTTAATGCCTGTTTTCCCTAAAATTCGTGCAATTGGCTGTGCTGCCGAAAGGCAAACCAAGGTAACAATCGCAATCACTGCACCATAGGCGACTAAAGTTGCTAGTTGCGTGACGGTTTTTGCTTTATCCGCAAAAATAACCACTGTCGACATCGTGGCCGGGCCAGTTAAAAGTGGAATTGTTAATGGCACTACCGCAACGCTATCGCGGGCTGCAGCATCATCAATCTCTGCTTGCGTAGAGCGAGATTCCGCAGGTTGAGCATTGAGCATACTTAAACTGCTAATGAGTAAGAGCATACCGCCACCCACTTGAAAGCTGGGTAACGAAACTCCGAAAAACCCTAAAAGGCTCAAACCAAATAAGGCGCTCACCGTAATAACGATAAAAACAGTGAACGACGCAATATAGACGGTACGCCGCCGGTCTACGTCGGCGTATTGCTGCGTATACAGAATAAAGAAAGGTAATGCCGCAAGGGGATTCACGATCGCCAGCAGCGTCAATAAAGGTTTGAAATCCATTGTGAATTGTGACACGCCAACCACGCAACTGAATCTGTATAGAAATAGCCATTTAAAATAGCGGCATGAATATTTTTCAATCATGTCTCTCAGTGGCGTTGGTATCGATGCATTTGGTTGTCGGGCTACCAGTAGCAACAGCCCAAACTAACACCTATTCCCAAATACCGGCATCGCGCGATGGCATCGGTAAATCATTTATGGGGCGCGAGATTGCCCGCGTAATGGGACACCAAGCCGCAGATTGGTTAGAACGCCCAGAACGTATCCAAGAAGAGCGACCCGATTTACTCATCTCCGAGCTCGACCTTAAACCGGGTATGGCCGTGGCTGATATTGGCGCAGGCACTGGTTATCACGCGTCTCGCATGGCGCAGTTGGTCGGCAAGACTGGCAAAGTTTTTGCAGTCGATATTCAGCGCGAAATGCTGACACTGCTCGATAAGCGCATGAAAGCCCAAGGTATTCTTAATGTTATGCCAGTGCTTGGGTCGGAGAAAGACCCAAAACTAACACCCGCGAGTATCGATCTCATCATCATGGTGGACGTGTATCACGAGCTTGAGTACCCAGCAGAAATGCTGCGCGCCATGGTGGCTGCGCTCAAACCCCAAGGCCGAATCGCCTTCGTCGAATTTAAAGAAGAAGATGCGTCAGTCCCAATCAAGTCTGTTCACAAAATGAGTGAACCACAAATTCGCAAGGAAGCCTCCGCTTTTGGCTTGCAATGGGTGCGAACATCGAAAGCTTTACCTTGGCAGCACTTAGTGATTTTCCAGAAAGCTGGGAATTGAATAGCAGTGCAGTTGGCTCACTGCTCAAAGACCCACTGTTTAAATCCGGCTTTTCTTCGGTCACGGCCGGAGTGATTGGCGTCGGTATTTGGGGCGTTGTAACGACATTGGCCATGATGAAATCGGGCTTAAACGCCTGGGAATGCGTGGCAATGACCTTGCTTGTTTATTCAGGAACCGCCCAATTAGCTGCGTTGCCATTGCTCGCAGCGGGTTCGCCCATCGTTGCAATTATCGCGACGGCCGTTTTAGTAAGCTTACGATTTGTTGTATACAGTGCCATCATTGCCAAACACTTTGGGCATTTTCCGCTCGTCAAACGATTAATCATCGGCTATCTAACGATTGATTCTGGCCTGGCCGCCTACACATCTAGGCAACAAGCTCAATGGAATCCTCGTCAGCAACTTTCCTTTTGGGCAGGTTGCAACTTACCAGTGTGGGTGTTTTGGCAGATAGGTTCGATGGTTGGCATTTTATTAGCAAGTTTTTTGCCGACTAGCAAAGCCTATGCGTTTATTGGGTTACTCGCTATTTTGGCAATGACTGTTCCGCTGATTAAAAGCAAGGCGACATTGGCTTGTGCAATTACCGCAGCCGCAGTCGCGGTCATTGGCTATCAGTGGCCGACCGGTGTTGCCACTTTTGCCGCAGTTATTTTGGGTGTTGGCGCTGCAATGCTGTTTCCCCAGGCCAGCAAAGAGCCGACATGAACAGCACGACTTCTATTTGGGTAGTCATTGCATTACTTACCTTGGTCGTTTTTCTTAGCCGAAATTTGTTCGTCATCTTTGGTGAAAGATTTAAACCCAGAGGCAGGCTGTCTCAGGCACTTGAGTTCGCACCTCTGGCGGCACTCGTCGCTATTGTTGTGCCAGAATTTGTCACTGCGTTTAATGCTCATGGCACATCCTTTGCTGGTCATGTGGTTGACGGGAGAGTGCTTGCTGGCCTGACAGCCGTAGTGGTTGGCAGCCTTACTCGAAATTCCCTATATGCATTAGTTAGCGGCACGCTTTGTTATGCGGCCCTGACTTTGATTTAGCCATGGCCGCCGGTATCTTAGGTGTACCCTTCTTAATTTTCAGTAATGGAAGCGAATCGCTTGCTTGAAAAGGTAAACTCAGAGATCGAAACCAACCTAGAGATTACGCAGTATCTGCAATCTCTCGTTGCCTCGTGTCGCCATGCGCAAGGAACCCTCACAAATTACGAACGCGATCTACATCGACTAACCGCGCTAAGCGGATCAAGCGATTTGCCCTCGCTCACCATGCATGACATTCGCCGCTGCATGATCACGTTGAACAAACAAGGCTTACACGGCAAGAGTATTGCCCATGCACTTTCCGTCTGGCGTGGCTTTTACGATTGGTTGTATGCACAAGGTCGAACGCAAACCAACCCGGTAGTTGGACTAAAAGCACCCCGAAGCAAAAAACCGCTACCCAAAGCTTTATCGGTAGACAACGCCGTGCAGCTGGCTAGTTTTGTTGGTGACGAATCAGCCTTAGCCAATCGTGACAATGCGATGATCGAGTTAATGTACTCCTGCGCATTGCGG
The DNA here is from genome assembly GCA_043789035.1 of Betaproteobacteria bacterium. Taxonomy (GTDB): domain Bacteria; phylum Pseudomonadota; class Gammaproteobacteria; order Burkholderiales; family Burkholderiaceae_E; genus JAYWIG01. The sequence continues at coordinate 18,244 of JAYWIG010000111.1, read as the reverse complement.
CGCGCCGAATTAGTATCACTCGATTGGCGGCATCACAAAAGCGCAAGCTATGAATCCAAAAGTTGGCTTGACCTTGATAGCCTTGAAGCAAATGTCATCGGCAAAGGCAGCAAGCGGCGCATCGTACCCATAGGCGAAAAGGCCATAAAGGCCATACATGCGTGGCTACTTACAAGAACCACCATGCTGAACACAAAAAGCTCGGAAGATGCTCAGGCCGCTTTGTTTCTCGGCACCCAAGGCGAGCGTATCAATGCAGGCGTGGTGTACGCCAGAGTGCGCGCCGCTGCCATTCAAGCAGGCCTACCCACCAGTGTTCACCCCCACATGCTGCGGCATAGCGCGGCTAGTCATGTATTGCAATCGTCAGGTGATTTACGCGGTGTTCAAGAGTTCTTGGGACATGCGAATATTTCAACTACGCAGATTTACACTAAGCTCGATTGGCAGCATTTGGCGAAGTTTTATGATGCGGCGCATCCTCGGGCAAAAAGAAAGTAATGGGGTGTGGTTAGTTTCGTTGGGTAGATCAGCTCAGCGAGATAATCTGCTGCGCTCGTGTCCTCCGCGCCTACTTTGCAGGCGCTCCCCCTAATACCTCGCTCCGCAGAATACCTCACCGATCTGATCGATAACCACTGTTTGGTTTTTGCCGCTCGGAAAACACCGGTTGATAGCCGAGCAGGCTAGTGTGGGTAGCGGAGTGAGGTATTAGGAGGAGCGGCTGCTTTAGCGGACGCGGGGGACACGAACGCAGCTACCCATGCTAGCCTGATTGGCGACACTACGTAACCCGAGGCATTACACCAAACGCACCACCTGTTTGCCGAAGTTCTTGCCTTTGAGCAGGCCTAAAAACGCCTCAGGTGCGCTCTGAATACCTTGCGAAATACTTTCTTTGAACTTCAACTGGCCACTAGCAACCATGCTGCCTAATTCTTTTAAGGCTTGAGGCCAAACTTCCATGTGCTCGCTGACGATAAAGCCTTCGAGCTTCATGCGTTGCGTTAAGAAAAGCTGTGGGAAATTCAGGGGAATTGGCTCGCCGTTGTAGCCGGAAATCATGCCGCACATGGCTACTCTTGCAAAGGCATTGCAATGGGCAACTACGGCATTCAGGGCCAAACCCCCGACGTTTTCAAAATAGCCATCGACACCTGCGGGGCAAGCGACTTTTAAAGCAGCGAGCAATGATGCAACATCGCCGTGGGCTTTGTAATCAACACAAGCATCAAAACCTAATTCATGAACCACATACGCGCATTTTTCTGCGCCGCCAGCAATACCAACGGCTCTGGCGCCTCGGGATTTGGCTAACTGGCCAACCACGCTTCCTACGGCACCACTGGCAGCACTCACAACAAGAGTTTCACCGGCTTTGATGTTGATAATCTCAGTTAAGCCATACCACGCAGTAACGCCTGGCATACCAACGGCACCCAAGTAGGCCGACAACGGAATAGGTGCAGCACCGATCTTGCGAATCACCCCAGTGCCTTTGCCATTCTCACCCAAGGGCATTACCACATACTCTTGCCAGCCACCACCGCAAACTACCTTGTCACCAACGGCGAAATGTTCGCTAGTTGACGCCACTACTTCACCGACGGTACCGCCGACCATCACGTCGTTAAGCGGCTGTGGTTGGGCATAATTTTTACCGTCATTCATGCGTCCGCGCATGTACGGGTCTAGGCTTAGAAAGTGATTTCGAACTAACACTTCATTCGCTTTCAAACTCGGTATAGTCGCTAAAACCAGCTTGAAATTGTCGACGGTTGGTTCACCTTGAGGGCGCGTTACCAAGTGAATTTGTTGATTTGTTTGCACGGTTGTCTCTGCGTTAGGTTTGAACAATGTAGCGACTCACTTTTGGCGCTTCACCACTGAGCTGAAATGCTAGTCGACGATCGCGTAATTCCACGTCGCTCGCTGTAAATCGTTCTTGGCGGCGCAAGTGCTCGACCCAAGATTCATCTAAGAAATACTCGACGTATCTACCCTCATGGGCAGCATCTCGTAGCAGTTCCCAAGACAATACGCCTAAGCGCAGTCTCGCTTGGCGAGTTTCTTCCATCAGGGCTTTGAACTCCGCGGCACGGGAAGGGTCGACTTCATATTCAACCGTCACCATCACTGGTCCATCGTCAGGCTCTACCGCAACGACTGGTTCGGCGATCGATGCAGATTGAACTGGCGTGAAATCAACATCCTCTCCGCCGTCAACACTCATTGAATGTGTACATGTTACAAACAAAACGCCTAACGCAGCAGCCGCAATCACCGCTATTTGAATCGACGAGTGCTCAGCGACTTGTCCCCAAAACAGCGAGCCCAGCGCCGCGCCACCCATAAGCGCCATTTGATACACCGACATTCCTCGCGCACGTACCCAATTCGGTAGCGCCATTTGGGCCGATAGGCTCAGCGAATTAGCGGCCGATATCCACGCAGTGCCCAACAAGATCATGGCGGGAATTACAACCCATACCTCGGGGACTAAAACGATTAACACAGAAGTAATCGCATGCCCCCAAGTGCCGTATCGAACAAAACCATCACGCGTATAACGTTCGCGAAAATACGGAAAACTTAAAGCAGTTGCCACCGCACCCACGCCCATGCAAGCAAGAAGAATCGTGAACATGCCAGGGCCGTCGCCATACTTGCCATGACTTAAACTTTTCGCGACCAAGGGCAAGAAAGCCATCAGACAAGTCGACTGGAAAAAGTACATGAAGATTCGTATCAGTACCACTCGCATGCGGGGCGATTGCCGAACGTGTTGCAATCCCACACGCATTGCACCGAAGAATCGCTCACCGGGCAACGGGCTTTTCTTGGGCGTGGATTTCCATCGGATAATCAGATAAAACGCCACCAATGCCATGATTGCATTCAGCGTAAACACAGCGCCGCCACCTATGCCTGCGATCAAGGCACCAGCAACTACGGGGCCAACCACTCGCGACAAATTCATCGAAATCGCGCTTAAAGCAAGTGCTTGCGGTAAGTTCGAGCGGCCAACTACTTCGGGAATGATTGCGGAGAATACCGGCCAACGCAGTGCCAGGCCAACACCATTTAAGAAGGTCAGCAATAACAGTAAGGGCGGGTTTAGTAGCCCGGAAAACGCCAATATCGCGATCAGCATACCGATACAGGCAACCCATAGCTGAGTGGCGGCGAAATAGCGCCTCCTATCAACAATATCTGCGAGCGCACCGCTGCCAATACCGATCAAGAATACGGGTAATGTCGATGCCGTCTGAACCAAAGCCACCATCATCGGGCTGGTCGTCATCGTCGTCATTAGCCATGCAGAGGCTACATCACTCATGGCCATGCTGACGTTGGCGATCAACCAAGCTGTCCATAGCATGCGAAAAGCAACTTGTTGCAGCGGGACTAGAGCCGCTTGGCTCAACAAACTTGTAAAAAAACGCGATAGCACGGAGACGATGAGCCTTAAGGGATAAAGCGAAAAAGAAACTTAGCGGCCAAAGACTGAAATAGCCGCCAGCGCCGATGAAGTTGTAATGGTACGCGTATGGCGAGTTGCAGGGGTAATGCACTCGGCACGCAATTTTTCGGGATCGAGACTTCCTAAGCCTCGCGGACGATACGCTTTTATTTCATCGAGGGAAAAATGCACGGCCTCGATTCGGCCAGCTTCTAGCAAAGGCCGCATCCAGCGATAGAAAAATAACTGCATCAATGCGTTGCAATGAATTCCGTCGGCGTCAGGATCGAACAGGAGTATCACTTTTGCGAATCGAAGTTGCGCCAGCCTATCGGTTAAAGCCAAGCCAACTTGAGGGCCTTCATCAATCAAGTCAACGGCCAGTGCTTTCGCCAAACGCTGAAAAAGTACGTTTTCATAGACCTTTGTAGAGGTTGCCTTCATGGCATTCATGGGCTTACCCTGCATAGCGAGCACCGCTTGCAACTGATTATTGCGCAAGCTACAAACGGAAGCCGCTGCGGAATCGCCTTCGACTAAAAACAACTCGGCGCCAGACTCAACCCCGTGCAAAACGGACTCTTCGAGTTTGAGCTGGCCAGATGCCCTGAAATACATAGTTCGCTAACAGCCCTTGATGGTGCACGCATCGGGTGCGAAAATCGCTTAACCCCTGAAATTTTACGCATAACTTGCTTTTCGCTTCGCCTTTGAAAACAATCTATGAAGTTTGGTTACATAATGATTAAGATTTTTTTAAAACAGCAAGCGTTTAAACGCTTCATTTGGAGACTTGTATGAGCTTTAAGATTGGCCCCGAGCATTTGCCACTTCAACGTTTTTATCAATATGTTGAAAAAACGCCTAACAGTGTTTACATGGTGCAGCCTATGGGCGGCGATGTTGTCAAAGAATACACATGGCAACAGACCTTCGACGAATCTGCCCGCATGGCAGCTCATCTACAGTCCTTTGGTTGGCCAGCTGGTTCGAAAATCGCCATTCTCTCGAAGAATTGCGCCCAATGGGTCATGTCGGACATTGCGATTTGGATGGCTGGGTACGTATCTGTACCCCTCTACCCAACACTAGCGGCTGAAACTGTTCGGCAAATTCTCGACCATAGCGAATCAAAACTCGTATTCGTCGGAAAGCTCGACGATTGGGAAATGATGGCGCCAGGCGTACCGGCTGATTTACCGCGCATCAGCTACCCGCTGTCCCCAAAAAATAATTATCCGACGTGGGATGATATTGTTGCCAAAACTGCACCGGTTGCGGGTAAACCTGTTCGCGAAGGCACCGACTTGTGCACGATTATTTATACATCCGGCACCACCGGCATGCCAAAAGGCGTAATGCACAATTTCGATGGCTTTGCAGCAGCTATTCAAAGTGGCGTATCGCGAGTCGGCTTAACATCGAATGACCGCATGTTGTCCTACCTGCCTCTCGCTCACGTTGCAGAACGGATTTTGGTTGAACAAGGCTCATTAGCCGTAGGTATGAGGCTTTATTTTGCGGAGTCTTTAGACACTTTTGCTAAAGACCTTAATCGCGCAAAACCGACCGTGTTTTTCTCTGTACCTCGCCTTTGGGTGAAATTTAAGCAGACCATTAATGGCAAGCTCCCTCAGAAAAAGCTTGATCGCTTGTTAAGCATCCCGATCATTCGGGGCATCATCAAAAAGAAAGTACTCACTGGCTTAGGACTTGACCAGTGCCGCTTAGCTGTTGGCGGTGCCGCACCAATGCCACCTGAGTTGCTGCATTGGTATGACAAGTTCGGTTTACGAATTGTTGAAGCTTATGGCATGACCGAGAACTGCGCCGTATCACATGCAGTGATGCCTGGCGAACTAAGACCTGGTTCGGTCGGCCAGGCCTATGAGGGTGTTGAAACTCGCTTAGCACCGAATACGTCTGAGATTCAAATGCGTGCGCCGTGGCTGATGTTGGGCTATTACAAAGAGCCCGAACTATCAAAAGACGCGCTTACTGAAGACGGCTGGTTAAAGACAGGTGACAAAGGCTCTATCGATTCACAAGGTAACCTAAGCATCACCGGTCGCGTGAAAGATCTCTTCAAAACATCAAAGGGTAAGTACGTAGCACCTGCCCCGATTGAAGACAAGCTCGTGATGAATTCCATGGTCGAAGCCTGCGCGGTAGTTGGTGCCAACCTTGGCCAACCATTGGGCTTGTTAATGCTCTCGCCATTAGGCGTCGAGGCCATTAAATCAGCAGATCAAAAGCAAGCGCTTGAAGCAGATTTAAGCGGTTTCTTAAAAGGCGTGAATGATAAGCTCGACCCGCATGAGCAGCTTAGCTCGTTCATCGTGGTGAAAGACAACTGGACAGTTGAGAATGGCTTCATCACACCAACCTTCAAGATCAAGCGCAACAAAATCGAAGATGCTTACGGTTCGAATTTTGAGAAATGGTCACGCAGTAAATCATCGGTGATTTGGGAAGGTTAAGTCCCCGGAGTTTTCTGAAATTTGTATTTAAGAACAGCGCTGAGTTTAAACACTCAGCGCTGTTTTTTTATGTTCGCAAACACAATCATGACTACGCCCAACACGATCACAAACGCACTTAACCATTCCCATTTCGTAATGATTTCGTTGGCAAACCAAACGCCAAGTGCAAGCGCAATGATGGGATTTACAAAGCTGTAGCTCGTCGCCAATGCTGGCGAGGCCTTTTCGAGTAGAACCATATAAGCGTTAAACGCGACCAGAGAACCGAACACTACCAGGTACACCCAAGCGATAAATGCTTTTGAGTCAATGGGCGTCTTAATAGTTTCCCCGGCAATGGCAGACATACCAAGCAAAACTACCCCACCCATCAACATCTCGCTGGCAAACCCCGTAGCCCCTTTAGCTAATGGCGTCACCCGCTGCGACAAGACGCTACCTAAACCCCAACAAATAATGGCTAACGTAATAGCGATTAAACCTTGTGTCGACGCACCAAACCCTTGGCCTTGAACAAGCATGCTGACGCCAATTGCACCGACAATAATGCCCAAAATTTCAAATTTTGCTGGGTACACCTTCCATATACTTTGTAAAAGCGCCTGCCACATGGGTTGCACTGCAATGAAGCTGACAACTAATCCTGAAGCGACCGTTTGTTCGGAATAGGCAACGCCACCCATCCCAATACCAAGCATCAAGGTACCGACAACTAAAGCGTTACGCCACTCAATGAAAGTAGGCATTGTTGCGCCACGCCATTTCATCCATCCCAGCAGTAGCGCCCCGGCAACGATAAAGCGGCTGCCCATTTGAATAAACGGCGGTAAGCTAATAAGTGCGAACTTGATCGCTAGATAAGTTGAACCCCACACTACCCATGTGGCCAACAGACAGGCCAAGACCAAGGTAGAAAGTTTGCGTGGAGGTTGAGAGGTTGCAGAAGTGGAAACGGTGTTTGTCATCAAGATATTGTAGAAAATCGCGTTCACTATCAAAATAGGCATTTAACGGAAAAGTCCATTCATCGCTTTAATAACTAACGTTTTTATTGTGGAATACTTTATAAATGACTATGGAACTCGATCACTACGATAATCGCATACTCGTGTTGCTTCAAAACGATGCTAGGCTCACGATGGCCGAACTAAGTCGTCAGATCAAACTCAGCCAACCTGCAGTTACTGAGCGAGTCAGAAAACTCGAAGCGGCTGGCATCATCACTGGTTACCACGCCAAAGTGAATACCGAAAAGCTAGGCTTCGGCATTCGAGCTATGGTGCGCATAGGCCGCAGCGACTACAACAAAGTCAAAAAACTGCTAGAAAAAACCCCCGAAGTTCGTAACGCGCACAACGTGACAGGAGAGGATAGTTGGCAGGTGGAGATCACCGTGAAAGATGTTGCGCACCTGGACGCGGTGATTAGCAAGTTTTGCGATTTAGGGGAGACTTCGACATCGATTGTGTTGAATACGGTGGTTAGGGATGCTGTGGTTAAACCCTGAACGATAACCAATCGAGGCGAACTAACGCTGTGCCAGAGAGCATGAAATGACAGGACTCAAGCAAAATGCGCCAGCACATTCAGTCATAGGTAGCCAAATCCACTTACTACGTGATCAGCGCGTCATGCTCGACTCCGACTTGGCCGAGCTTTATGGAAATCAAACTTCCATTGCTGAACGGGCCTTCGAAGCAAAAAAGTATCGCTGACAATCCGTTTCAATCGACTCCGATTCACATTCCACGTGGCCGCCTTCGCAGCCAGACTATCTAGGCTGAAATAGTAAGTTGTTACGAGGTGATTCAAGATCTTCTCTATTGCTTGGCGCGGCAGAATCGCTGCAACGATTCTCAAATCACCCCCACAGTGCGCGCAATGGGTTGAATCTAGATTAAACACCCGCTTCAATAGTTGGGCTCAACCCAAGCGCATTGGCCGACCGTGTTCGGGTCGCCTGCTAGCCTTTACATGAACTCCAACGGCGACATCACATGATGCTTGGTACCGTCACGCCTTGGCGTACCAAGCGTTTCATTATGCTGGTGATAATGGCGCGTAGTAACAATTGCAGCTCTTGGTCGGTTGGTGCTGATTGTTCAGGTTCGCTGCCGCACCACACGAAAGGCACAACCCGCGCCGTTTGCCAGAAAACCTTAAGAGCTGATCTTGTATTCCGCATTCCAGAAACGCATCGAACTCGTCCTTCACATAACGCGGCAAACTTGAGCCAGTGGCATATTGCGCCCCTGCCTTACTTGTTATTGCCTATTGAAATTGCCAAGGGGAAGGTTGCTTCAATCAAGACAACGTAAAGGCAGCAAGTCCATCATTCCACAGCCCTTTTGACGGACATTAACCCGCACGTAAGCAGCCGTTGTATACACTCGCTTTGATGAAAAACTTCGACCCCACCAAAGCTGCAGGTTTATCCGCTTTAAAACACTTCATTGATGGCGGGAACGCCGGTGCAAAGTACGAACAGAACCGCAATACCGACTTTGGCCCAGACCAAAAACCAAACGCGTCGAACACCTATTCCGTTTCCCATCTATCACCTTACATTCGGCATCGAATGTTGCTGGAAACCCAAGTGCTTCGTGCAACTTTGATCCGCGAAACTCCCACATCGGCCGAAAAATTCATTCAAGAAGTATGCTGGCGCACTTATTGGAAAGGTTGGTTAGAACATCGCCCAGAAGTGTGGCATCGCTACATACACGAACGTGACAACGCCGTTGCATTAAATCCTGGAACCGCAAAAGCCATCAACCAAGCATCGCGAGGGGTAACCGGAATTGAATGTTTCGACGCTTGGGTTGAAGAACTGATGGCCACCGGCTACCTGCATAACCACACTCGAATGTGGTTCGCAAGCATTTGGATTTTTACTTTGAATTTACCGTGGGCAAGCGGTGCCGATTTTTTTATGCGGCATCTGTGCGATGCTGATGCGGCATCAAACACCTTATCGTGGCGATGGGTCGCAGGTTTACACACAGTAGGAAAACATTATCTGGCTCGAGCAGACAACATCGCACGCTATACCAACCAGCGCTTTAATCCCAGGGGCCAGCTCGACGAATCAGCCCAACCCAAAACAGAATCAGTTAACCCAAAATCAAGTGATCATTTAGTGGCCCCTAGTCGAGCAAATTTCCAATCAAAACCCGTGAGCACTGCGACTATCAAAGCAAAAGGTGTCGATACGCGTTCTTGGCTGCTGCTGCATGACGAAGATCTATCACCCGACGATTGGCTGGTGCAAGATGAGTTGGCAGGCCTTATTGTGCTCAATAGTGCGAGTACGCGAAGTACCAACGAAATGGGACGGGTCGCCACTACGTTCAACGACGGGGCACTTAGTGATGCGACCAAGCGGTTAAAAGAGCGCTGGCAATTAAAAGATCAGCAAATCATTGAATGCGCCAGCCCAGCGCATTTAGCCAAACAGCTGGATGGTCATCAGGTGTTTGCTAACTCGCCCATCGTGCACGCGTGGATTCCCGTCGGCCCCACCCGAGATGCGTTAACTGAGCCTGCCAAGAAACTACACATTCAAGGCATTCCAATGCAGCCGGTGTTGAGTGAATGGGATCAATTAGCGTGGCCCCATGCTACCAAAGGTTTTTTTCAATTTCGAGCTCGCATTCCGGAATTGCTTAGAGAGCTTGGCGAAGATTCCAGCCGCCTATTTTGATAAAGCGCGGTATGTGGTGAAGCAGGAATCACTTTTTCTCGACACTCCTGACGAGTTAAAGAATCGATTGGCGCTTAATGCGCTATGGGGTTCGCTAGTCACTGTCACGCTACCTAATGTAGCAAAAGCAAACAGTTGGCCTATTTCACTAGATCACTGTTTTATGAGAGTTTGTCTTGATAGTGCTCTTGGTGCACCGTGGCATACAGTCATCAAGCGTCCGGCCATTAAGTATCTTTCTGATGAGCAATTATTAGCAGCCATTGCAGTTGCGCAATCGCTGGTGCAAGCACCGACAACGCTTCACGCATTGAACGATCAGAGCATTCGGTGGCGAACAACGCCACCTCGCCATTAACTGTAAGTCGCCCTATTGAGAAAATTTTTAAGGCAAAGGTGTATGGGGTAGACCCGCTGCGTAGCGAACACCCTGGCGGGTCAATGAAGATCATCGCGTTTGTGATTCAGGCTAGAGAGATCAGCCAGGCGACAGCCAAGCGGTGGACGCGTCTGGCGACGAATCCCGTCCGGGCACATCACCAGGCGTACAGGTTAGGGCATTGTCCTCATTCGATATGTCGTGTAGGGTTAAATCCTATGGGATTTTTGGAATTCGCTACGCGAAACACTCAACAGCTCAGCATTACTTTGCCCAAAGAGATGGTTTGCGGACCCTTCTGGCGCGTGATCGCGCAGTCGATCATTGGCTCACTAAGCACGTTGGCTCCATGTTCGCTGCTTTGGCCTTTTAGGCACTATGCTGTGCAAATTATCCGAAGAGGACCAGCAAGAATTTTACCTCGCTATTACTACGCTTTATCTGCTGTGATGTTCTTCGTCACAGAGCCAATCAGAGGCCATGGCTTACTTTAAGGTAACAAAGAATAGTTAAACGAGGTAAATAGCAACGTTCGACTTCTTCGCTGTTTTACGTAAGTCGATGTCAAGCGTAGCAAGAGGCAAATACCGAACTCTTTCCCTTATTTGTTAATTTAACCTTGCATTTTCCGGTTATATGCCGGAAAATGCAAGGATGATTCCAAGGTTTATTGATTCCATTCTGCGTACTCGGCTAGGCCAAATGCCCTGTGTAGCCTTGATTGGACCTCGCCAAATTGGTAAAACGACCACCGCAAAGTCGATTGCGTCTGCCCTTGGTGATAAAGCAACCTATCTGGATTTGGAGCGTGCAGATCATCGCGCTAGGGTAAGGGAACCGCAAGAATACTTCGTCATGAACCGCAATAAATTGGTGGTGCTGGACGAGGTGCAATGGTTGCCAGGGCTATTTGCCGAATTACGCAGCGAGATCGATCTCCGGCGTGAAGAGGGACAAACTGTCGGGCAATTTTTGGTGCTGGGGTCGGCGGCATTACCATTAATTCGGCAATCATCAGAATCGCTTGCGGGTCGTATTGCCTACCTAGAAATGCAACCCATTCTCCCGCGAGAATATGCCAGCAAAGATCAATCGTTAGATCAATTGTGGCTTCGAGGCGGATTCCCCGGAAGCTTACTTGCAAAGAACGAAGTTGCAAGTCAGGTGTGGCGACGCGCGTTTTTGCGCACTTATTTGGAACGTGATATTCCTCAATTCGGTATCCGCATTCCAGCGGAAAAGCTGCAACGATTTTGGACGATGTTAGCGCACAGCCATACGCAATTGCTCAACGTGACTACCTTAGCGCAGAGCTTGGATGTGGGTTGGGATGCCACCACCCATTACCTTGATTTGTTTTGCGACTTAATGCTGGTACGCAAACTGCAGCCTTGGAGTAATAATGCGGGCAAACGGTTGGTCAAATCGCCCAAAGTTTATCTGCGTGACAGTGGGCTATTGCATACCTTATTGGGGATAGAGACGTTCGATCAGTTGCTAGGTCATCCGATAGCTGGTGCGAGCTGGGAGGGCATGGTGCTCGAGTCGCTGATTGCCGCTGCACCCGAAGGAACACAACCGTATTTTTACCGAACGGCAACTGGCGCTGAAATTGACCTAGTGCTAGACCTTCCGGGAGGGCGCAAGTGGGCGATTGAAATTAAGAAGAGCGCCGCACCCACGCTAAGCAAAGGTTTTCATGTGGCCTGCGCAGATTTGAAAGTAGATACCGCTATTGTGGTTCATAAAGGTCAGGAGAGCTTTCCGTATTCATCGTCGATTATGGCGCTAACCATCCCCGATGCATGCGAACGGCTACAAACGCTGTAGTGTGCGAAATAACTAATCGGCTCCAATTCGCATTTTACGCACCCGTCTTCGCAGCCAGACTATTTGGCTGAAGTAGTGGGTGGTTGCTAGGTGATTCAGGATCTTCTCTTTCGCTATGCGCCCCGCTTGAAAGGTTTGGCCCAACCCAAGCGCATTGGCCGACCGGGTTCGGGTGGCCTGCTAGCCTTTGCATAAACTCCAAGGGCGACGTCACATAATTTGCGGTGCCATCACGCCACGGCGTATTTAGTTTTAGCTCTACCTGCCCTTGCTCGTTGATCTTGACTTGTTCGTTAGTTAGCGCTGGGCGGGTGATGTAACGGGTTGTTTGATCGCTATATTCAGCCAACCGTTAAGAAAACGTTAGCGCATTTCCCCTGCGTCGCCCTTACCGGTGTGCGCCAATGCGGTAAAACTACGTTGCTCGGCACGCTCGGGGCTGAGTGGCAACGTTTCGATATGGAAAATTCGAATGATCGGATACAGGTGCTAGCCGATCCGAATCAATTTTTTCGTCTACATCCCAACAAGGTAATCATCGACGAAGCCCAGCTTGCATCAGAGATCTTTTCAGCACTTAGAGTGGCGATAGATCGTGATCGAAGTGTAAAAGGGCGTTTTGTATTGTCTGGGTCGAGTTCTCCTCAACTTGTGAAGCAGATTTCAGAAACGCTCACAGGTAGCGTTGCAAGGCTTGAGATGGGTCCATTAACCTTAACTGAAGCTTGGGCAGCACCAGCTTCCAAGATATACGAGCGACTTTCGCGTGGCTCAACGATCGATGAATTGATCGGAGTACTCAAGCCACAGATGAGCGAGTCTAACTTGCAGGAATATTGGTTTGAAGGCGGGTACCCAGAGCCTTGGTCGAACTCGAATCCAGACTATCGCGCACTTTGGCATCGTAACTATATCGACGCATATTTGCTCAGAGATATCGCCGCGATATTTCCGAACTTAAATAGAGATCGTTTTCGACAATTCATCTCTGTGCTGAGTCAAGCCTCTGGCACTATCCTGAATAACGCTGACCTCACCCGCCCTAGGCGTAAGTGAACCCACCATTCGTGACTGGTTATCAATTGCCCACGACACTTATTTATGGCGACATATTCCCGCGTGGGATCGTTCGGCGGCGAAACAGTTAGTGAAACATCCGAAGGTTTTTTTGCGTGATAGTGGTTTGCTCCATAAGTTGCTTCGAATTCTTGATCAGGAAATGCTTGCAACCCATCCAGTGCGAGTTCGCTCCTGGGAGGCGATGGTTACTGAAACGATATTGCGAGGTTTCGAGAACGCTGGCATCGAGGTAAACCCATATCACTTTCGCACCCGCGGCGGCGCGGAGATTGACCTGATTTTAGAAGGTCAATTTGGACGAGCTAACTTACTACCGATTGAAATTAAACTCACGAACAGCGCCGATAAACGAGCGCTTAAAGCTCTAAATGAATTTATCGAAATGCATGATTGCCCATTCGGTTTAGTGATCAGCAATGATGAAAAAATTCGTCAATTAGATTCGAAAATATTGGCGATTCCTGCTGCTTGCCTTTGATCCACTAATGCCTTGTCGGCATATCGTTAAACGGTCAATCTGTAGACTTAAAATTAGTACGGCTGCTTGCTATTGTTACGTCATCGATCTTCCTTGCTTGAAGCAGTTTGCGATCAAGGTAAGTCAACGTTACCTCAGTTGAGTAACATGTGATATGGGAGTTTGGCGTAATTGACGCTAACCTAACTTGCAAATTACTCATTTCATATCCACTGGCCGCCGACAGCGAAAAACTTAAGCTAACTTGTGCATTGTCATAAAACACTTGACCGTATTTACCAGAGAAACCGGGGGTATAGGTAAGGCTCTCATACTGAGTTTGCTTTGGTTGTGCCGGTACCAACTGTTGTGCGGCGAAAACAAGTCAATGTTGGTGTATCAGCTCGACTATCGTCGCTGGCCGGTGACCGAGCAACGCGTGGCTGATTTGCGTGGCCTTTCCTTGCGTGCCCGGGTGAAGCATTTGGGATATTACTAAGCTAGTTCACGACACCATTACATCTACTTGAGTTCGAAAGTGAGCTGAGAAGAGTTGCTGGCACGCAGTTTGCTTGTACACTGAGCTCACATCGAGTTCATTAATAAGGGAAGCCAGCCATGCACATTCAGCAGCAAATAGAGGGAAGGGTTCGCAAGAAAGCGGTCTCTTTAGTCGCCACCGGTGCGTGTTTGCTCGCTTTCGTCGCCAGCATGGCGGCCCCATGCACCGCTTTGGCGCAATCTGCGCAAAAGGTGTTGAAATTTATTCCTCAAGCCGACCTGCGGATTCTCGACCCGATTGCTACCACCGCCTACATTACGCGTAACCACGGCTACATGGTCTACGACACCTTGTTCGCGATGGATGCAAAGTTTCAGGTGCAGCCACAGATGGTCGACAAGTACGTTCTCTCGGCGGACAAACTAAGCTACACCTTTACGCTACGCGATGGCTTAAAGTTTCATGACGGCCAGCCCGTGCGTTCAGCCGACTGCATTGCCTCATTAGATCGCTGGGCCAAGCGTGATGCCTTGGGCCAGAAGCTCGCCGAAGTCACCGAGTCTTGGACGGCGGTCGATGATAAAACCTTTCGTCTGAAACTAAAGCGTGCCTTCCCGCTCACCTTGGACGCGCTCGGCAAACCGTCCTCCAACGTGCCCTTCATCATGCCCGAGCGGATCGCTAAGACCGATCCCTTTCAGAACATCACGGATACCACCGGTTCGGGGCCGTTCAAGTTTGTAAAGGAGCAATGGGTACCGGGTAATAAAGTGGTCTATGTGAAGAACACGGATTATGTACCGCGTAAAGAAGCTCCATCATGGGCGTCGGGCGGCAAGGTCGTAAAAGTTGATCGTGTCGAGTGGATTTATATCCCAGATTCAGCCACGGCTGCCGCTGCGCTGAATGCTGGTGAGGCTGATTGGTGGGAGCAATTGCCCCCCGATTTAATTCCGATCCTCAAGCGTAATAAGGATGTCAAGGTTGAGAACATTGACCCTCTCGGTTCGATGGGTGTGATTCGCTTTAATCAACTTCATCCACCGTTCAACAACGTTAAGCTGCGCCAAGCCCTCATGTACGCCATCGATCAAAACGACTATGTGTTGGGCATTGCGGGCTCTCCAGAAAACGGTAAGGTCTGCTACTCGTTCTTTACCTGCGGCACGCCACTATCCAGCGAAATTGGTGCCGAGCCCATGAAGGGCAAGCGCGATCTCGCTAAAGCCAAGCAGCTCATCAAGGATTCGGGCTACAAGGGCGAGAAGATCGTCATCATCTCGGCTACTGATCAGCCCATTGTGCATTCGCAATCGCTCTTAACCACGGAGCTCCTTCGCACTCTCGGACTGAACGTTGAACTTCAAGCAGGCGATTGGGGCACCTTAATTACTCGGCGAACGTCGAAAGAGCCAGTTGAAAAGGGCGGCTGGTCGATCTTCCATACCTGGTTAGTTGGCCCGGATTTGGTCAACCCTGCAGTGAACTTTGCGCTGCGCGGCACTGGCGACAAGGGGTGGTTCGGCTGGGCAGCCGACGCCAAAGTGGAGGAGTTGCGTGAAGCCTGGTTTATGACCACCGATGCGGCTGCGGGCAAGAGGGCGGCGGATGCGGTACAGAGCCGAGCCTTCGAAATTGTGCCCTACATTCCCACTGCACAATTCATTATTCCCACGGCCTATCGCACGAATTTGAGCGGCGTCATTGTCGCGCCTATTACCTTGCTGTGGAACGTAGAGAAGAAGTGAACGATGTACAGAGTTGTGGTCGATGAGCGTGGAACTATGACCCACTCCTTCAGCTAATGTTTGCATATATTGTGCGGCGACTGCTGTCGACATTCGTCGTGATGGCGGTAGTCGCCTTATTCGTCTTCTCGTTGCTGTACTTGACGCCGGGCGATCCGGCGGCGGTGATTGCCGGGGATATTGCGACAGAAGAGGACATCAAACGTATCCGAGCGACCTTGGGGCTCGACGAGCCGTTTCTGGTGCGTTTTGGCTCTTGGACCTGGGGTTTGTTGCACGGCGACCTCGGTACATCGATCTTTACCAAGTTACCCGTCACCCATTTAATCGGCCAACGGATCGAACCGACGCTTGCACTGACCTTGACGACCCTCTTGGTGTCAGTGTTAGTGGCGGTACCCCTCGGCGTATTGGCAGCATGGCGTGCAGGCTCTTGGATCGACCGCCTGGTGATGGGGGTATCCGTGCTGGGCTTCTCAGTTCCCGTCTTCGTACTTGCTTACGCGTTGATTCTGACCTTCTCGGTGAATTTAGGCTGGTTGCCGGTGCAGGGCTACCGCCCCATCGCCGACGGCGTATGGGAATGGTTCCGCCATTTAGTGTTACCGAGTATCGCACTAGGCACGGTGTATGTTGCTCTCATCGCCCGCATTACGCGAGCCAGCATGCTTGATGTACTGGCTCAAGACTATGTGCGCACCGCACAGGCCAAGGGGCTGTCGACTAACGAAGTTTTGGTGGGGCACGCTCTGAAGAACGCGGCCATTCCAATTGCCACCGTAGTGGGAATTGGCATTGCACTCTTGATCAGTGGGGCCATCGTGACTGAAACAGTGTTCGCAATTCCTGGCATTGGTCGACTCACGGTCGATGCGATTTTACGTCGCGACTATCCGATTATTCAGGGCATGATTTTGATTTTTTCAGGGGTCTATGTGCTGATTAACCTGTTGGTAGATCTGAGTTACACCTTGTTCGATCCGCGAGTGAAGTACTAATGTGCAACAACGGCAAGGCCTAAGTCGATGGCTCCCATTTGGCTCCAGTTCAAAGACGCTCTGCGTCGTCATCCGACCGCGATAATCGGTGCGGCGATCCTGCTCGCCATGATCCTCATGGCCTTGGCCGCACCTTGGCTGGGCACCGTGGATCCGCAGACGGTGTCGCCTATCAAACGCCTGAAGCCACCTTCTCAGGTGGCCTGGTTCGGGACCGACATGCTCGGTCGCGACATCTACAGCCGAGTGGTTTACGGCGCGCGAGTCTCACTGACGGTCGGCTTGGCCGTAGCCTTCGTCGCAATGCTTGTCGGCCTCGCAATTGGTCTGGTCACAGGCTTTATTCGCTCGGTCGATGCGGTGGTGATGCGCATCATGGACGGCCTCATGTCGATTCCCTCGGTGCTGTTGGCCATCGCCTTGATGGCGCTCACCAAGGCCAGTGTGGGCAATGTTATCGCGGCCATCGCCCTGGCCGAAGTGCCGCGAGTGGTACGCTTGGTGCGCGGCCTAGTGCTGACCCTGCGCGAACAACCCTTTGTTGAAGCGGCGGTTGCTTCTGGCACCAGCTTGCCCCGCATTCTTGTGCGTCACATCTTGCCAAATACCGTGGCACCGCTGCTCGTGCAAGCGACCTATGTGTGTGCGTCGGCAATGATCACCGAGGCCATTTTGTCCTTCATCGGTGCGGGCACACCGCCGAATATTCCGAGCTGGGGCAATATCATGGCCGAGGGCCGCAGCCTGTTTCAGATCGCCGGTTACTTGATTGTGTTTCCAGGTATCTTCTTGTCGCTAACTGTGCTCGCGGTGAACATGATGGGCGATGGTTTGCGTGATGCGCTGGACCCTCGCCTGGCGAGGCGCATGTGAGCACCGCGCCACTGCTTGAAGTCGAGAGCCTTCAAACCTGGTTCTACACACGTGACGGTATCGTGCGGGCTGTCGACGGTGTGTCGTTCTCGGTGGCGGCGGGTGAGACCCTGGCCATTGTTGGCGAGTCGGGCTGTGGCAAGAGCGTGACTGCTTTGTCGATTCTACGTTTGATCGCTTCGCCACCAGGGCGTATTTTGGCAGGCCAAATTCGCTTTGAAGGACGCAACCTGCTGGAGCTCGACGATGAGCAGATGCGCGCGCTACGCGGCAACAAGATCTCAATGATTTTTCAAGAGCCAATGACCTCCCTCAACCCGGTGTTGACTATCGGTCGCCAGGTGGCTGAAGTGTTTAGATTGCACCAAGGGCTTTCTTCTGAGCAGGCGATGGCTCGCGCGGTTGACATGCTGCAACTGGTCAACATTCCAGAGGCCGAGCGCAGGGTCAAGCAGTATCCGCATGAGTTATCGGGGGGTATGCGCCAGCGCGTCATGATCGCGATGGCATTGGCCTGCAATCCGCAATTACTGATTGCCGATGAGCCGACAACAGCCTTGGATGTGACGATTCAAGCCCAGATCCTCGATTTGATGCGTAGCCTTAAGGCACGTACTGGCGCCGCCATAGTACTGATCACCCACGACCTTGGCGTGGTGGCCGAGATGGCGCAACGAGTGGTCGTGATGTACGCCGGTCGCAAGGTTGAAGAAGCGAGTGTCGAGGCC